>NZ_JANVFC010000027.1:0-57945 GCF_025195005.1 Vibrio sp. NC2 | reverse complement strand
TCGTTTCCGCTCGACTTGCATGTGTTAGGCCTGCCGCCAGCGTTCAATCTGAGCCATGATCAAACTCTTCAATTTAAGATTTTGTGACTCAACGAATACTGACTTCAAAACTAATATTTACCGAAGTAAACATGTAATTCTAAAGCTATTACCATTCCAACAGAATGGTAATGAATTGACTGTGCCGAATAACTACAAGTAGTTAAACGTATTGGTCACTCAGTTCATTGAAATCAAGTTTGTTACCGAAGTAACTGCCATTCCTAAGAATGACGTTTTGATATTCATCAACGAGTGCCCACACAGATTGATAGGTTTAAATTATTAAAGAGCGCTAGCGTTTTGTGATTCACATCTCAGTCGCTAGGGGTGCGTACTATACCTGCACCACTTAGAGAGTCAAGGGTTATTTTCAACTCCTTTTTCTCTACCGATTTCGCTGTGTGACTTTCGTCTCACTCCGTGTCGGTGAGGCGGCATTATAGAGAGATCGACATAGAGCACAAGGGCTTTTTTGAATAAAAGTTTTGTTCGCCTAAAAAGCCACCAGATCCGCATTTTTCGAATAAAAACTAAACATTTGAGACGTATCACAGCAATACATTGGCAAAATGGAAACCATGAACGTAAGATTCATGTATCTATTTTGTTAAGAGTAGATGCGTCTATTTCGTTTATTAATATGTAGTATTCCGATATGAACTCAAAAAAATCGATGTTGTTAATTGTCGCACTAGCTGTTCTAGGTGGCATTGTTTTCTCTCAGGTAGATATATCGCCTGCAATTACCTTTATCCTTGGTGTCTTGGCTTCCGCTTTTGTTGTTAACTTTTCAAGCACCGACTCAAAATCAGATTCAGAACCTAAGGCATCAACAAAAACACTTTATGTAGGTAACCTTCCATACAAAGCGAATGAATCACACGTACGTGAATTATTCTCAGAGTATGGTGAAGTATTTGCTGTACGCTTAATGAAAGACAAACGTACTGGTAAAAGAAGAGGCTTTGGATTTGTCGTAATGGCTAGCAATGATGTGAATCATGCTATTTCAGAACTTAACGATAAAGATTACATGCAACGAACTTTAAAAGTGCGAGTTGCAAATGATCCTAAACATCCAGAAACGGACGAAGCTGAACTGAGCTAAATCCTAACTGCTTTAACATGCTATTTAGTGCACTTTCTTTCTTAGGAAGTGCACTACAAAAAACCTCGCGCACTCCCCCTTCTCTATTACCACTTTCCAAATCCAATAAATCTTGAACTCGCTTCGCAATCGCTTTACCGGAATCAACCAATAAAACACTCTTACCTAAGACTTGTTGAATCTCAGATTTTATCAGCGGGAAATGTGTGCATCCTAAAACGGCCACATCAATTGTATTGATCATCGGTTGAAGGATTTGCTGCAACTCTTCAAGGTTAATCGCCTCACCTCTGAGTTTATCTTCGGCCATATCCACCAGCCGAGTAGAACCTAAAAGCTCGACTCTTTTATTACTCGAGAAGTTTTTGATGAGCTCGTGTGTGTATTCACGAGTAATCGTTGCAGGTGTTGCAATAAGACCAACGGCTTTATTGGCAAGTAGGGATGCAGGCTTGATTGCCGGAACAACCCCGACAATTGGGACTAGATTATTAGCACGAAGTGTAGGCAAGACTATCGTACTGGCCGTATTACAAGCTATCACCACAATATCAATAGCGTGGCTAGCAACAAAACTGGTGACGATGCTTTGAACTCTGTGGATAAGGACTTGCTGGTCGAGCTCACCGTATGGGTAAGCCTCGTTATCGAATACATAAGTATAGTTATGATTCGGTAGTAACTGGCTTATCTCTTTATATACGGATAGACCACCCACCCCAGAATCAAAGACCAATATGTTTTTTTGTAGACTATCCGACACAACGATTACCTGTAATAAGTTTCGCTGCAATGATACCCCTTCGCTTAGTTTTCGCCAATCCTCACTCTATATAATGCAAGCTTGATAACGTTGATGCACAAAGCGCTCACCTTGCTCTACATTTTCTAGATCTACCTTGAGCTTTCCTTTAAAGCATGGCGCTGACGTTACTAAGGTATGGAACTCACCATCTTCGCCACATGGATCGACATGATTCGGTAAGCTGTCTATTAGGTCAAGCGTGTATTCTTTCCCGCAATAGCTCATGTCTAATGCATCGCTATCGACTGTGACGAGAAAGGTTTCAATTCCTCTGTCTATTATTTCACTCGCAAGTGCCTGACTACTCTCTCCCATTAGAGGGAACACACACTCCCAACCGGCTGGTTCTATATAGCTTCTTCGATAATCTGCAATGCCATTACAAAACATGTCTCCAAACGCGACCGCATCAATTGATAAGCCAGAACCTTTAAGTACGGAGACAATAGTACTTTGATAAATCTCATTACTAGGGAACACTTCTGGAAGCTCAATCGTAACTAATGGCAACCCGACTAACTTAGCTTGCATAGCAACCACATCAATCGGAGTCACTTGGAAAGGAACTTCATCTCCAACATACGTCGTATAGAGAGCTACAACTTCATATTCGGAGCTTTCAAGTAGACGCTCCAGCGTTAATGTCGAATCTTTGCCTGATGACCAACTTATGATGACTTTCTTTTTCATTGATATACCCAATAAGAAAAAACCGCCCGAAGGCGGTTTAGATGTAAATTAGAATTGGTAAGCTAGATTAGCAAAGTACCTGCGTTCAGGAGCGTTATATCCTAGCGTTGTTTGGTATTTCTCGTTAGTTAAGTTATCAACTCGACCACGAACAACTAGCTCAGGGGAAATCCAATACCCCACAGAAACATCCCACAAGCTCACTGATGGCAAAATATTATCTGGATCGGTTGTTTCTTTTGGATTACCCGCTCTATCACCCGTGTATGTATAAGTAAGGTTCACATCAAAATCTTCATATGAAGCATCCATCAACCACTTGTAGTTTTCATCAGCACGCTTCGCTAATTTGTTGCCCGCAGAGTCTTTATGATCTTTAAACTCAGCAACAACCGTGTGATGGATAAACCACGTGTCAAAATTACCTGTGATTTCTAAACCTTTAAGTTTTGCATCTACGTTTTGAGGATACCAAAATGGGCTACCTTCATACCAAATAATTAAGTTATCGACTTCATTATCGTATGCAGTCACATCCAGCTTGAATAAATCGAATTCACCGGTGTATCCAATTTCGCGATTTTCGGCCTCTTCAGGCTTTAGGTCTGAGTTTGTTGTTAGATCAGAATAGCTCGGAGCTTTAAATGATGTACCTGCGGCAGCTCTTAACGAGTGTTTCTCCGTTAGGTAATAGCGAGTCCCTAAAGACCAAGTCGTATGATTATCGTATGTATCGTGTTTATCGTTACGCACACTACCTACGATTTGAACATCACCGAATCTAAGTTCAGAAGAAGCGTAAACACCCGTCGTATCGCGAGACTCACCAGCTAGAGCATCAGGAGATCCATATGACAAAGCATCATCATCAAGCTTTTCTCTACGCCAATCTGCGCCAGCACCAACAGAAACGTTCTCGTTGATGTAATACTGATTTAAGAACTGTAAGTTCGTTAGGTCTATTTTCTTTTTAGTACCAGCATTATCTTTACCCTGAGCTTGAGAATAGTCTAGGTTCTCGATCGCTTGTTGATTAGCCCTAAGAGTCGAGCTTAAGTTATCACCTTTATAATCAAGAGCAGCTGTAACACTCAGATTCTCAGAGTAGCCATAGTTCTTACCACCAGAATCGTACTCAGTTAAACTATCGAACCAGCGAACTGAAGCACTACCTGAAAAGACCTCATTAATAGGTTGAGAATACGATGCAAAAAGATTTTGGCTTTCATACCCATAATTAAGTCCAGTAGCAGGATCTTTGATATCGTAACCTTCAGTCTCATCAAAACCACCAGCGAGCTTTAATGTTCCGCCATTAGACAAATTACGGGTCGTTGAAAAGTTAGCTTCCTTTTGAGCGTCGCTACCAGCTCCAACGGAAATCATTGTCGATTCAGTTGAACTACCAGAGGCTGTAATAACATTAATTACACCCGCTACAGCATCAGAACCATAAAGAGCTCCGCCAGAACCACGAATCACTTCAACTCTCTCAATAATGCCTACTGGGATATGATTAAAATTAATACCGCCAGCAGCAGAGTCAATACGGACACCATCAACTAGAAACAATACTTGATCACTATTATAGCCGCGCATAAAAACAGATGCGCTATGTCCACGTCCGCCACTTTGAGAAACTTCAACGCCAGGTACTCGTTTCAATACATCCACTAGAGATTTAGCTTGGGTTTCTTCGATTTCTTGTTTAGAAACAACCGTTGTTGATGCAATAACATCACTTAAAGGCTGTTCAAAACGGTTAGCCGTAACCACCATGGTTTCGTCAGTAGATACTTCTTGTGCGTGTAAATTGGAGATAGGTGAAAGTAGCGATGCTACAGCAACCGCTAAAAGGGATTTGTTCATGTTGTGATCCTAAATCGCGTAAAGTCCTACCAAGCCACATTGTATGGCTTAGCCGCTGGCAGGTATTCGGACTCAAGAGCACAACCTTATGGTTTACCTCATATTCGACTTCCCACAAAAAGCTATTTGCAGTGTCTTTGAATACTCGTTCTCTCTTACCGCTGCGCGTCAGTTCTGGATTTACACCAGATTCCCTCTTCAGCCATCTATACATCCAAATGGCACCAGCTTGCGGGAGATAGTATTAACCTATAAATCATTTGTCTAGTCTAAGATAGTTATAAGCTATAGTTTTCATGCTCGATTTACATTGAATAGCTCTCAACACTGGACAAGCGCCTGTGATTGAATAAAATCTGCGCTCTTGATTTAAAAGCACGACAGCAAAAAGGCATAACAATGGCGAATTTAGATGTAAACCCGCAACGCTACCAAGAACAACTAGCAGAAAAGACTGAACGTCTTACTGAGATGTTCTCACAATACGATGTGCCTGAGTTGGAAGTGTATGAATCTCCAGAACAACACTACCGCATGCGTGCTGAATTTCGCGTGTGGCATGAAGGTGACGATATGTATTACGTCATGTTCAATCAAGAGACCAAAGAAAAATACCGTGTAGACCAGTTCCCAGCGGCTAGTCGTCTTATCAACGACTTAATGCCTCTACTAACAGATGCAATGAAAGACAACCACTCTCTACGCCATAAGCTATTCCAAGTAGATTTTCTTTCTACGTTGAGTGGTGATATTTTGGTATCACTGCTTTACCACCGTCAATTGGGTGAGCAATGGATTCAAGATGCTAAAGCACTGAAGCAGCAATTGAATGATGAAGGTTTTAACCTAAACCTGATTGGCCGTGCGCGTAAGATGAAAATCGTCCTTGATCGCGACTACGTAATTGAAAAGCTAGATGTGAATGGTGATAGCTATATATACCAGCAAGTAGAGAACAGCTTTACTCAACCAAACGGCAAAGTAGCAGAGAAAATGCTGGAATGGGCTGTCGACTGCACTCAAGACAGCAAAGGTGACTTATTAGAGCTTTACTGTGGCAACGGTAACTTCTCATTAGCTCTGGCACAAAACTTTGAGCGTGTACTTGCAACTGAGCTAGCGAAGCCATCTGTTGAGTCTGCTCAATACAACATTGCGGCGAACAAGATTGATAATGTTCAGATTATCCGTATGTCTGCGGAAGATTTTACCGTAGCAATGGAAGGTAAGCGTGAATTCCGCCGCCTACAACAAGCAAACATCGATCTGAAGAGCTACAACTGCAACACTATCTTTGTTGATCCACCGCGTTCAGGTATGGACGTTGATACTTGTAAGATGGTTCAAGGCTACGAGCGTATCATGTACATCTCTTGTAACCCTGAGACATTGAAAGAGAACCTAGACATTCTAAGCGAAACACACGACATCACTCGTTTTGCTCTATTTGACCAGTTCCCTTATACGCACCACATGGAAGCCGGTGTATTCCTAGAGCGTAAAGCGTAAGTCTCGCTATCTAGGTCGAAGTCGAAGCTAAACAGCAGATACAAAAAAACGAGCCAATTGGCTCGTTTTTTTATTTATACGTTGGTTTAAGCGGTTTTACCGATAAAGCCTAGTTTCTTACCTACCCAAGCGAGCAGTAGCATCGCGACGATAATCGCGAAGAAGTTTGATCCTGCATCAGGGTGTTGTGCTTTCACAAAAGCCGAATGGCCAAATGCACCTACAAAGAAACAAGCTAAACCCACTAATGGAATATCTTCAGATACTGGATTAGTTAGGTATTCTTGGTAAAGCGCTTGTACAGCCAAAACTAAAGCAATCAATGGGAAAATAGAGAAGCCCACTTCGCTCATTGTTACCCAAGATAACAGTGCATCACCACACACACCTGCAACAACAGCAAGTACGAGTGTCTTTCTTTCAGAACCACGGTTTACAGTATTATTTTCATTCGACATTATTCAATCCCGCCTTTTAATCGGTTACGTTCACGTTCTTTACGATACCAAAAAGCACCTTTGGCCATCATTCGCAATTGCATGATCAAGCGATCAGCCAATTCATCTCGCTGACGTCGATCTAAATCTAATGCTTCTGCCCCTGAGTTGAAGACCAAAATGACGGAGGCTTCAGCTTGAGTAAAAGCTTCATCTCGTGTCATGCCAGTCGTTATCAAATATTCGGTTAACTCAGCAGAGAAGTGCTGTATCTCACGAGCTACCGCAGCACGAAACTCAAAAGAGGTTCCTGAGCGCTCTCGCAATAACAGTCTGAATACGTTTGGGCTGCTTTCAATGAATTCCATAAAGGTTTCAACCGAGGTACGAATCACACTGCCTTCTTTTACTATGCGTTGCCTAGCTTGACGCATTAGCTGACGCAACAGTAAGCCACCTTCATCAACCATGGTTAAGCCAAGCTCATCCATGTCTTTGAAATGACGATAAAAGGAAGTCGGCGCTATTCCAGCCTCACGAGCAACTTCTCTCAAGCTTAAGTTGGAAAAGCTACGATCGGCACTGAGCTGGCTAAATGCTGCGTCGATTAAGCTGCGACGAGTTTTTTCTTTTTGCTGCGCGCGAATGCCCATTGGTTTCATACTTTATCAAACTCTTCTTTTACAGCCTAAACAGGCATGCCTAATACTCTGTTCAATATAACGCGAATCACATATTTATATAAGGCACTCTGGTTATATAAGACACTAAACACACCTCTTTGTTCACGTACCGAAGTAAATACGTTCGAAGAAAAAATTTCAATATCCACACTGTCATTTGGAGACATACGACATACCAAATATTATTTTTTCGATAACACTGCGTGATCCCACCGACTCTCTGATGCCCTTTTCATGTACCCAAGAACAGAATCAGTTAAAATCTCGCTAAAGCAATGTTAATCAAATATAACAAGGAAGATATCTATGCCGCACTCCAACCACTTTGATGTAATCGTAATTGGTAGTGGCCCCGGAGGAGAAGGGGCAGCGATGGGATTAACCAAAGCCGGGTTGAACGTTGCAATCATTGAAAAAGAGAGCAGCGTTGGTGGTGGTTGTACCCACTGGGGAACGATTCCTTCAAAAGCACTGCGTCATGCAGTAAGCCGCATCATTGAATTCAATAGCAACCCGCTGTTTTGTCAGAACAATAAAAGCATTCACTCAACCTTCTCCAACATTCTGGGTCATGCTAAATCAGTCATCGACAAACAAACTCGATTGCGCCAAGGCTTCTACGACCGTAACCAGTGCACATTGGTGTTTGGTACTGCGCGTTTTATCGATACTAACACTATCTCTGTCATGCAGAGCGATGGTACTGAAGAACATTACAGCGCAGACAAATTTGTTATCGCGACAGGTTCTCGCCCTTATCAGCCAGACAACGTCGACTTTCTGCATGAACGTATCTACGACAGCGACTCGATCCTTTCTCTTAAACACGACCCTCAACACATCATCATCTATGGTGCTGGCGTTATTGGTTGTGAATACGCTTCAATCTTCCGTGGTTTAGGCGTTAAAACCGATCTTATTAATACTCGCGATCGCCTGTTGTCATTCTTAGACAATGAAACCTCGGATGCTCTGTCTTATCACTTCTGGAACAGCGGCGTTGTTATTCGTAACGATGAAACCTTTGAGAAAATTGAAGGTACTGACGATGGCGTGATCATTCACTTAGAGTCTGGTAAGAAAATGCGTGCCGACTGTCTACTGTATGCCAATGGCCGAACGGGTAATACTGACAAGCTGAATCTTGGTGCCGTTGGCTTAGAAGCGGACTCTCGAGGACAAGTATCAGTCAACAGCAACTACCAAACCAGTGTTGAACATGTTTACGCTGTTGGTGATGTGATTGGTTATCCTAGCCTAGCAAGTGCTGCTTATGACCAAGGTCGATTCGTAGCCCAAGCAGTGGTGAAAGGTGAAGCAGAACGACACCTTATCGAAGATATCCCAACAGGTATCTATACCATTCCTGAGATCAGCTCTGTCGGTAAAACAGAACAAGAGCTTACCGCTGCTAAAGTACCTTATGAAGTGGGACGATCTTCATTCAAGCACTTAGCTCGTGCTCAAATCGCAGGTAAAGATATTGGTAGCTTGAAGATACTTTTCCATCGTGAAACTAAAGAGATTTTAGGTATCCACGTTTTTGGTGAGCGTGCTGCTGAGATCATCCACATCGGTCAGGCGATCATGGAACAGAAAGGCGAAGCCAATACCATCGAGTACTTTGTGAATACGACCTTCAACTATCCAACAATGGCCGAAGCGTATCGCGTCGCAGCGCTGAACGGACTTAACCGTTTGTTCTAAACAAAGAACCAATAGGACTATTTGACCACCTGTAGGCCAAATACATAAACAGCAAGCCATGAGCTTGCTGTTTTCATTTAAACTACTGATTTATATAGTTATGCAGGCAATTAGATCATGATGTTCTAAATGCTAATTTACCTGCACAGATTCTCTTTTTCGCTCCCTGAACTAATCTATCTAATCTAAGCTAAGCGAGAAACTCCCCTTTCTTCCACTGAGAGATAAATAGAACACCAAGACCAATGCCGCGCATTGCCATAAAGCTCAACATTGCTAGCCACAGCGCATGGTTCTCTAAACCTGATGCTAAGTAGAAAATCGCAAAGAAACTGCAGGTGGCCACAAACATACTGTTACGCATATCTTTGCCTTTGGTAGCGCCCACGAAAATCCCGTCTAGCAAGAAGCACCACATAGAAATGAGCGGCATCGCAATCAGCCATGGCAGATACACCTCAGCCTGACTCTTAACCTCTGGAATTGTAGTAATCATATTAATCAAACTAGACCCAGCAATCGCGAACGCTATGGTCAGTACCAAACAAATATTGAAGCTCCAGAAGAAAGTGCCAATCAAAGACTGATTTAACTCTTCTTTATCTTTCGCGCCAATCGCCTTTCCGACCATAGCTTCCATTGCATAAGCAAAACCATCCATCCCATAAGAGATGATCATCAAGAAGCTCATCAATACCGCATTGGCCGCCACCACATCATCACCAAAGCTTGCACCTTGGAAGGTCATAAAAGTGAAAGTCGCTTGCAGACAAAGCGAGCGCAGAAAGATATCGCGATTCAGTTTTACGAAACGACTCAAACCTTGGCTGGTTTTCTTAAGCAGCTCCCATGGAGATGGCAGTTGCCTCTTCATCCAGATTCGATAAACACAAATTAAGCCAAACGTTAGACCCGCATAGTCCGCTATCACCGATGCCAATGCCGCACCTTCAACTTGCCAGCCGAGGCCAATCACAAATACGATATCTAAAACAATGTTGGTGATATTAGTGATAATCACCATCCACATTGGCGCTTTAGCATTTTGGGTTCCGAGCAACCAACCTAAAATTACAAAGTTAGTTAGCGCAGCAGGCGCACTCCAGGCACGGATAGAGAAGTACTGCAGGCCATAATGTTTGACTTGCTCGCTGGCACTGCTCAATGAGAAAACCGCATCCGCAACAAAGCTGTGTAAAAGCAAAAAGACACCAGCAAACCCTAAGGCCATAGTCACGCCTTGCACAAAGACTAAACCAAGCTGCTTACCATCATTCGCACCATAAGATTGCGCGGCCAATCCAGTCGTCGACATACGCAGGAAACCAAGCAACCAGAAGGTCACACTGATCATGGTGCCGCCTAAGGCCACACCACCTAAATACCAAGAATGCTCTAGGTGACCGATAACCGCAGCATCGACTAAGCCCAGCAGTGGAACCGTAATATTAGAGAGAACCATCGGGATAGCGAGCAATAGCACTTTTTTGTGCATCGCCTGATTGGATAGCGTTTGAAAAATAGTTTGGGGATTAAATAGCTTCACGATCACCTCTTTAATTAGAGGCGATAGTTTAACCTAGTGGGTGGGCTTTCACTATGTTGTGGGGTTTTACTTATCTTGATACGTCTATTCAGCTACCTGCAAACAAAGTCGCTAGCACTACCACTTAACAAGCACTAACTGTGGCGTTAAGCGCTTTTTGACCTGAGAGATCTTACACAGTAATCGCTGCCACAATTTCCAACGATTGCATTGTTGATCAAGTGGAGAAAACGCTTTTACCCATTGCGCCCATGGCAGCCAATTAAGAACACTGTCTACTGGGGAAGATAAGCCATGTGCATATTTCCCTGAACCAAGCTTTTGCCCCAGAGCACTAGAGCTTTTGTCTCCAGCTAACACTAAACACGCGTGTGCATGAGTAAAGTAACGACTCAATGACTGAATAAAATATGCGGTTTGTTGTTCATTGCAATCAAGCAAAGCATGTTCGCACACCACCATCACTGAGGCTTGTTCTGGGATGTTGAGCTCATCCAACCAAGTCAGATCATCAACCGAACCACACTCCAAACGGTAGCGTTCATTCTTGTGGAACAGGCGTTGGCGCCAAACTAGATTTTCAGTTACATCCAATTCAACCCAATGACAGCGGCCATTATCTAAACGGTAGAAACGAGTATCGAGGCCTGCCCCAACATTGATAATCCAAGCATCTGGGTTATGAGATAGAAATTGTTGAACTTGAGAGTCACAAAGCTGAGTCAATGTTGCGTAGAGAAGTTGTTGTTGGTCGAGTTCACCAGTAAGACATTCTGGTGCTAATTGGCAGCGCTTGCAGGCTTGAGCTGCGATAGGGTCATAGACTAGGCCGTCATCGGCAAGGCTTTCGCGGCTGCGAAACCAAAGATGTTGAACGAGATCCGTCGGAACTTGGAATTCCTGATGTGCAGACCCTTGATCAAAAGGAGCCTTTTGAACAGAAGAGCGCGGCTTAGGAATAAGCGGCTTTATTTGAGGTTTGGTTGGATTTGGCATCATCATCTTCCTTGTATCTCGACAAAGAAGATGATAATGAATATCAATTATAATAACAAGTTATTGAGAATAAATATCAATAAGCTGTTTGTACTGATTACATCCAGTCAGTGTTGCGGATAATACCAACAGCCAGTCCTTCAATAGACAAGTGTTGAGATTCTAGATCGACATGGATTGGAGAAAACTCTTCATTTTCAGCGTGTAACAGCACCGTTGAACCTTTACGTTCTAGGCGTTTTACCGTTACATCATCATCGACACGGGCCACGACAACCTGACCATCGCGGACATCTTGTGTTTTATGAACAGCTAATAGATCACCGTCCATAATGCCGATGTCTTTCATACTTTCGCCATTTACACGAAGTAAGAAGTCAGCTTGTGGTTTAAACATGCCTGGATCAACTTGATAATGCATTTCTACATGCTCTTGAGCCAAAATAGGCTCACCAGCGGCAACCTGACCGATTAGTGGTAAACCTTGCTCTTCATTCGCTGCATCTTCAAGCAAAATACGAATACCACGAGACGCACCCGGGATAATCTCAATCGCTTCTTTACGAGCAAGAGCTTTTAAATGTTCTTCTGCAGCATTAGCAGAACGGAAACCAAGTTCGCGCGCGATTTCTGCACGTGTCGGTGGCATACCGAAATCTTCGATCTTACTTTTGATAAGGTCAAAAACTTGTTGCTGGCGGGGCGTTAACGGCTTCATGATTCACCTGTCTTTTTATACAGTTGACTGTGAGTATATCCAGTAACTGAACAAAAGCAAAGCAATTGGTTGTTTTTAGTTCATTTTTAGCGAATTACAAAAACAAGATCTCTAGCCACACGTAACCCGCTAATACTAAACAGATAAAAACTGCAGCTGAGCCAACATCTTTCGCCATCCCAGAAAGCTCATGATGTTCACTACCGATTCGGTCAACGACCGCTTCAATCGCGGTATTGATCAACTCGACAACCATCACCAACACAACGGCTGAAATCATCAAGATTCTCTCAACTTGGCTTACATCTAAGTAAAACGCCAACGGAATAAGCACTGCGGCCATGAATACTTCTTGTCGAAATGCCGCCTCGTTTTTAAACGAGCTCGTGATGCCTTGCCATGAAAAGCCCGCCGCTTTCACGATACGTTTGAATCCAGTGTTTGATTTTTTGGTCATTTTTAACCCTATACTCAATCAGTCGATGAATGATTTTCCACAAACTTAACGGCAATATGACTATTTCCATTAAAAGGTTAGACCAGTTTCTGGTATTCTTGCATCGACTAAATTTACGCCTAGGCTTATCCCTATTTCACTCACAGGATTTATCCTTTTCATCATAGAAATAGAGATACGCTTGAGCACATTGAAATAACTATTGAGGCAGTGAACCTATATGTCTTCTGGACAATCTTTTTCACGTTCATTAATGAAGCTACCTTTATCCGTATTGGTAAAGGGCACATCAATTCCTTCAAACCCTGTTGAGGAATTGAACATTGATTTGAGCAAACCGATTGTATACGCCTTACCGTTTCGCTCAAGTGTAGACATTCTTACATTGCAAAAACATGCACTTGAATTAGGGTTACCTGATCCGTTGAGCAAGCTTGAAATCAATGGCAAATCACTGCAACGCTACGTTTTTATCTCTTCTCGCAAAACTCTACTGCAAGACGATGATTATGTACCAAGCTCATCAATTGAAGTCTTCTCTGAGCTGCTTTCACTGCATGCTGAAGACTCTGAGCTCGACGTTCAAGTTATCCCTGCCACTGTATTGTGGGGGCGTAAGCCTGGTAAAGAGAATAACCAGAAACCTTACCTACAAGCAATGAACGGCTTAGAGAAATCAAAAGCAGTATTACTGGCAGGTCGTGACTGCTTGGTTCGCTTTAGTCCTGTGGTTTCTCTGCGTTACATGGCTAACTCACACGGCACAGACAACACCATCGCACACAAACTGGCGCGCGTGGCACGTATTCACTTTTCTCGCCAAAAACTGGCAGCATCAGGTCCTAACCTGCCAAGTCGCCAAGCTCTGTTTGACCGCCTACTAAAATCTGAAGCGATCAAGAAAGCGATTGAAGATGAAGCACAAGCAAAGAACATCTCGATCGAGAAAGCGAGCAAAGAAGCTCAAGACATCATGGACGAGATTGCTGCGAACTTCTCTTACTCGCTAATCAAACGCGGTGAGAAGATTCTTGGTTGGTTGTGGAATAAGTTGTACCAAGGCCTGCATATCAGCAACGCTTCAACCGTTCGTAAGCTGGCTCAAGATGGTCACGAGATTGTTTATGTGCCTTGTCATCGTAGTCACATGGATTACTTACTGCTTTCTTACGTGCTTTACCACGAAGGCATGGTGCCGCCGCATATCGCTGCGGGTATCAATCTGAATTTCTTCCCTGCCGGTCCTATTTTCCGTCATGGTGGTGCGTTCTTTATTCGTCGTAGCTTCAAAGGCAACAAGCTGTACTCAACTATTTTCCGTGAATATCTGGCGGAATTGTTCGCCAAAGGTTACTCGGTCGAGTATTTCAGTGAAGGTGGTCGCTCTCGTACGGGTCGCCTGCTGCAAGCTAAAACCGGCATGTTGGCGATGACTATTCAGGCTATGCTGCGTGGCATGAACCGTCCAGTGACGTTAGTACCTGTGTACATCGGCTATGAGCACGTAATGGAAGTGGCGACCTACGCAAAAGAACTTCGTGGTAAGCGCAAAGAAAAAGAAAATGCGAGCCTAGTGATTCGTACGCTCCGTAAACTGCGCAATTTTGGTAAAGGCTACGTGAACTTTGGTGAGCCGATTCAGCTTAACCAATATCTGAACGAGCACGCTCCAGAGTGGACTAAAGATATCGATCCAATGGGAACCAGCAAGCCACAATGGATGAATCCAGTGGTCAATGATCTGGCAACCAAAATGATGACACACATTAACGATGCGGCAGCGACCAACGCACTAACACTTTGTGCAACGGCGTTACTGGCTTCAAGACAACGTGCATTGTCTCGTGATTCTTTGGTTTCTCAGATCAACTGTTACCTATCTCTGCTTAAGAACGTACCTTACTCTGATACATTTACGGTACCAAAAGACAGTGCTGAAGATCTGGTAAAACACGCTGAATCGCTGAACAAGTTCCTAATTGAATCAGACTCAATGGGCGACATCATTTCGCTAGACCGTCACCAGTCAATTCTGATGACCTACTACCGTAATAACATCATTCATTTGTTTGCTCTACCATCATTAATTGCTCAGATGACCATTCGTCAGCACGGCCTAACCATTGACACGATTCAAGAGAACGTTGCTGCTATCTACCCGTTATTGAAGAAAGAGTTGTTCTTAAGCTACGACGAAGATCAGCTTGAAAGCGTGGTGGCGAACATCATTGAAGAGCTTGTTGGCCAAGGTATGCTTGTGGTGTCGGACAACCAAGTCACCATCAACCAGTCAAACAGCCAAGCACTGATGCTGTTAGGCCGTACGATTTCAGAAACGCTACAGCGCTACTCTATTGCTCTGAACCTATTGGCAGAGAACCCTGATCTGGATAAATCTGATCTTGAGCAGAAGAGCCAAGACATCGCACAACGACTGGGGCGTCTACAAGGCATTAATGCACCAGAGTTCTTCGATAAAGGTGTGTTTGCGTCGATGTTCGCAACTTTGAAACAGCAGCAATATTTGGATAACGATGGTAACTGCGATTTAGAAAAGACTCAGCAATTCGCTAAGCTTCTTTACTCAATGCTTTACCCAGAGGTCCGTCTGACGATTCAAGAGAGTATCCACCAAGCAGAGTAATCGCTTGGTTAGCAATTGCTTTAATCACTAGACTGAACACGATCAAAAAAGGCACCCATTGGGTGCCTTTTTATTGAGCGTTCGTTTAGCAAAAAACTCATGCTTACCAGAAGGTAATGAATAAGCCAGCTGTCACTGCCATTCCAACATAATTGTTGTTTAGGAAAGCTTGGAAACATAAGTCTCGATCACGGTGGCGCATCAGATGTTGTTGATACACAAACAAGCCTCCCGCAACCAGCAGTGCCCAATAAAAGGTATCTCCTAATTGGTAATGCATGCCTAACGCTATTAACATCGCCAGTGTCACTAGCTGTAAGAAGCCAACGATAAGCTTATCGAAACGACCAAATAGAATAGCCGTCGATTTGATGCCAATTTTTAAATCGTCATCTCGGTCAACCATTGCATATTGTGTGTCGTAGGCAATCGTCCACAGCGCATTGATAATGAAAATAAACCAGACCACACTAGGTAGCTCATTAGTTTGCGCCGCCCAAGCCATTGGAATTGCCCAACTAAACGCTAAGCCGAGGAACAACTGTGGAAGGTGCGTAAAACGCTTCATAAAAGGATAAATGAAAGCTAAGCCAACACCGATAACAGAAAGCTTAATCGTCAGCGAATTCATGGTTAGCACCAGTAAGAACGAAACCATGGCTAGCATTAAAAAGAGCAGAATAGCTTCCTTACTGGAAACCAAACCGGAAGGTAATGGACGCTGCTTGGTGCGTTTTACATGACCATCCACTTTACGGTCAGCAAAATCATTGATCACACAGCCAGCTGAACGCATCAATACCACGCCGAGTACGAAAACAACCAAGACATCAAAATCAGGCATGCCTTGCGCGGCGATAATCAACGACCATAAGGTCGGCCAAAGGAGTAACAGGGTACCAATCGGGCGATTCATTCGCGTTAATTGCCAATACGCCTTCGCTTTGGTGGCAAACATTTACACACTCTCCTTAGAGTAAATGGGTGATGTTGGCAAAAATAGTTCTGCCACAAGCATCGGTTTATGGTTCATCCATAATCGAGAACGACGCGCGAGCAGTCGCTCATCGCCAGCGATAACCCAACCGACTTGCAGCGCATCTCGCTCCACGTTCTCAGCGCTGAACACGGTTAAACCAAGTGGGACATTACCTTGTTGAGAAAGGTCAGAGTGCTGATGATCTTCTAATGTGACTCGAGGAATCAAGGTTCGCCCTAACACCCACGGCTCATCATCACCCTTCAAAATCACTTTACGCAGTAAGCAATCAAACGATGATAAAAGAAGTTCCTCGTCCTGTTGTAGCATTGAGCGCTCTACAACTTGATTATGAAGCAACTCAACAGACAGGTGCTGACAGCTCTTGCCCAACTTGCGGGAAAGAGAACCTTGCTCCAAAAGCCACTCTCTGGTGATTTTATTAGGAAAATCAAATGTTTCTGTACTTTGCCAATCTACATTCATTAACGAATTAAGATACAGCGATATTGGCTGATTCATACTAGTATTCAATAGGTGACTTTACACGTACAATAAAGCTTCAACTTTCGAACAAAATTAAAGCGTTCTTCGAATTGTAAACGTATTTAGATTTAGACCGCTCATTGTAACAAGACTAATGCGTTTCGAATATCGCGAATAAACTAAAGAAAAGTCACAAATATGCACAAACGTTATGTAGCCCAAATATTTCTTGCGATTACCCTACTCTTTTCAGCATCAAGTTTCGCTGAAGAGGAATCGGCACCCAAACTAGCCTACTTCACGCTAGAGCCTGACCTGACCACCAATTTTTACACTAAAGGTAAAAAACTGGGCTACATTCAGGTTCGCCTCGATATTATGGTTGCGAATAGTAACGACTTGGCAGCCATTGAGCACCACCAACCACTGATTCGTGATGCTGTGATTGAATTGCTCGGTAAACAAAACGAAGAAACCATTAAGTCTCTATCTGGTCGTGAAGATTTAAGAAAAACCTTAGTTGAACATCTCAACAAGGTATTGCTTCCTGAAACAGGCAAAACCCTCATTGCTGACCTACTGTTTACCAAATACCTTTATCAGTAATAATGATGTAAAAACGAATCCAAATAAAAAAGCGGCTCATCTGGCCGCTTTTTTGTCTCTATTATTTAACTACTGCCAAAAAGCATCTACTCGCTTCGTGCTGAACTCGGTGCTTTCATAGCATCAATCCAACCAATAATGACACCAGCGGCTAAGCCGGCCAAATGCGCGGTGTTTGCAATGGCCATGAATGGTTGCATGTACCCAAGCACTAGCCACACCAACATAAAGCCGACGATCTGTCTTGGAATACCTAAACCAAGCTGAGGGGCTTTTGCACCCACCACCCATAGATAGCCAACCAAGGCATACACAACACCAGACAAACCACCGAAATTCGCCCCTTCAACCCAGTACTGCCCTGCACCTGAAAGCGCAGAAGAGACAGCAAAGATCTGAAGTAGCTTGAGGCTACCTAGTTTTTTCTCAATATCCCCACCTAACTGCCACCACCACAAAATATTAAATGCGATATGCATAACAGAGAAGTGCAGAACAGCATGGCTTAACCAACGCCACAATTGCCATTGTTGTCCGTCAACCGCAGGGAAATGTAGGGCGTTGAAAATAGCTTGACCAAAACCGACTTGCTGCAGTGCAAAAATCACCACACACACCAACATCAGGCTGAGTGTCACGGGGCCCGCTTTGGCTTTTATCATGCCCATAAAACTTGGCGTGTGATAATGAAAGTTGCTCTTTCTGGTCTCTGCCATGTCCCAAGATGCTGCTTGATAGCGCTTATGATTGGGTTCCGACAGGAAACGATTGAGCTCGGCCTCGGTTTCGACCTGATATTGACCATCAAGAAGCCAAAGAGCAAAACGCCCTTCTCCCTCAGGTGACATCTGAATAGGGATCTGACGAGAGGCCATATAATCAATAAACGCTTGAGCAAGACGTGGATTGTCTAACACCATCAATCTAATCATTGTTACTTCCTATTCATGCTATGAAAGATGCTTGAAGCTGTTCAAGTGATAAAGGCTATTAACCCGCGATCACTGGAAGTTCAGCACGATGCCAAGCTTCAAATCCACCATCAACACTATATACCTCTTCAAAGCCTTGGTTCACTAAATATTGTGCCGCACCTTGGCTACTAATACCGTGATAACACATCACTAAGATTGGCTGTTCGAACTCAACCTCATCCATGAACGACACCATGGTATCGTTAGTAAGATGGTAAGCGGTTTTTGAGTGAGCTACCGCAAAAGACTGCGGGTCACGTATATCGACAAGTCGAGCTTCGCCTTGTTCAATAAGGGCTTGAGCACCTTTAACATCGATATGTTTAAACTGGTCCATGACTTTCTCTTTTATACTGATTTACTTTGCTGCCATTGTAACCTATCCCAAGGCTAACAATCACATCCACTTAATAAGGTTATCCACCAGCGATCACTTTTACACCATTTGTGGATAAACCTGTGAATTGCGTGAATAAAGTGCTTTTTTAAAAATAGATCCACAACATGTAGTAATGATCCTGATCTAACTGTGGGTTAACTGAAACATATCCCCACTCGAAAAACCCCTTCAAAGCCTTACTACACCCTGCTTTTAGACAGCTGACGAATAAACTTCTCACAGAGTTATCCACAAAATCACTTTGCAAATTTCGATCGCAAAAATTGAGAAATCGATCCAAAACAAAAAGGCCGAGATCTCTCGATCTCGGCCTTTTCAAAAATTCAGCTATTTGTTAGCTCTACTATTAGATAGAAACTAGATGCTATTAGAAATCGCCAACGGCTTGTTTCAATTTCTTCATCGCATTCTTTTCTAACTGGCGAACACGTTCTGCAGAAATGCTGTAGGTATCCGCTAAGTCTTGCAGTGTCGACTTGTTATCATCCAACCAACGTGAGCGAACAATGTGTTGGCTGCGTTCGTCTAAGCTCTTCAATGCGAGTCCTAAGCGATTATTGGTATGAGATTCCCAGTTAGCCGCTTCAACCGTTTCAGCAACGTCTGATGCTTTGTCTTCTAGGTAGTAAACTGGAGCCGTGTAAGCAGAACCACCGTCATCGTCATCCATCGGGGCTTCAAACGTAGCGTCTTGTGCCGCTAAGCGAGATTCCATTTCACGAACTTCTGAAGGCTCAACACCCAACTCACGTGCAACCGTCTCAACTTCGCCGTTATTGAACCAACCTAAACGCTTTTTAGACTTACGAAGGTTAAAGAACAATTTACGTTGTGCTTTCGTTGTTGCGATCTTAACGATACGCCAGTTACGCAAAACGTACTCATGAATCTCAGCTTTGATCCAGTGAACAGCAAAAGAAACTAGACGAACACCAACTTCTGGATTGAAGCGCTTAACAGCCTTCATCAAGCCGATGTTACCTTCTTGGACGAGATCAGCCATTGGTAGCCCGTAGCCAGAGTAGCCTCTTGCAACGTGTACCACGAATCTTAGGTGGGAAAGGATCAAGCCTTTCGCAGCGTCGATCTCACCTTTGTAATGTAATCGCTCTGCAAGTCCACGTTCCTCTTCAGGAGTCAGCATAGGGTAGCTGTTCGCTGAGCGGATATAGCTATCTAAACTATCTTGTGTGACTAAAGCCATTTGATACGCTTGGTTTGCCATTCGGTTCCTCATCAATCTCTGATCTGGAGTAATACATCTATTAAAACCCGACAATCTTGAACCTAAAATGAACAGGTTTCAAGGAGGGGGAAGTAATTATGCATAATCAATTCTTCTATACAAGGCAAAAACTGGTTAAGAACTGCCTATTTTTCGTATAAATATGACTCTATTCACCTAAACTGGTTCAATTTCTTTTAGATGACGCTGTGCAGAAAGCTTCGCAGCCACACTACCAAGCAGGGTTCCGACGATCAAAAGTAATAAAGATTCATCCCAACTCAGGCCAATTAAGCGAAAATGACTATCATAAAGCTGAGCCAAATCATCCACTGCACTGTTGAGCAATACGGTAATCAATGCCGTCATTACCCAAGCACTAATCGAACCTAAAACGCCAAACCACATCCCAGCATAAAGGTATGGTCGAAGAATATAGCTGTCGGTAGCACCAATCAGCTTCATGGTTTGAATCTCGTCTTTATGCGCCAGCACATTAAAGCGTAATGTATTGCCAATAATCAAAAATACCGCGCCCAACATCAATACCGTTAGGGTAATAACGATGACCGCTGCTAATGCTTTGATCGCATCCAATCGAGCTAACCAATCTTCGTCTAAACGAACATCGGTCACTAGCTCTTGCTTTTTAACGTTGCTTGCTAATTCTTTGATTAAGACATCACTGTGCACGCTTGGCGTAATCACCAACACACCTGGCAATGAATAATCGTCTAGGATAGTCAGGGCATCTTCAAAACCAGAATACTGGCTTAGATCCGCAAGCCCTTGTTGCGGTGAAATGTATTCCACCAGCTCGACTTGATCCCAACTTTCAATTTCATCCTTAAGCACCATTACTCTCGGCTCAGGAATACCATCCTCTACATAAGCACTTATTTGTGACGGGCTGGTGACATCTTGAGCCACTTCACCAACGTTCTTACCCAGTAGGTACAAACAAGCTGGCATCGCCAAAGCCATTGAGATCACCGCAAGGGTCAACAAGTTGCCCAACGGACGTTGCCACATTTGCGAGAACGATGACTTAGCTTGTTTCCAATGAACAACAAAGAAGCCGTCGCTTGAAGCCCGGTTTGCTGCTCGATTGGATTGAGGTTTCTTGATGCGCTTATTCGAGGCCATAGTCTTCAACCTCACTCAAAAAGCCTTGGTTTAATTCAAGATGACGGTACTGAGGGCGAGTGTTCACTAACCCGATATCGTGCGTCGCTAGGATGATCGTGACACCTGCGCGGTTGAACTCTTCAAACAAACGTAATACACGGTTAGATAATTCAGGATCGAGGTTACCGGTCGGCTCATCCGCTAAAAGCAGAGTTGGACGGTTAACCACAGCGCGAGCGATACCCACGCGTTGCTGCTCACCACCAGAAAGCTGGCTTGGCAAACAACGGGCTTTGTCGAGTAAGCCGGTTTTATCCAACGCAGCACTGACTCGGCGTTTTATTTCATTTTCAGAAATAGATTCAATACGCATAGGCAGTGCGACGTTATCAAAAATCGAGCGATCCATCAGTAGGCGATGGTCTTGAAAGACAATCCCGATGTTACGACGTAAGAAGGGAATATCTTTAGCTGGAATACGAGTGATATCGTGATCGTTAAACCAAACACGTCCGTCAGTTGGACGCTCGATGGCGCAGATCAACTTCAGTAAGGTACTTTTACCAGCGCCAGAGTGCCCACCCAAAAAAGCCATCTCTCCACGTTTAAGGTGAAAGTCCACTTTTTGGAGCGCTTGTCGTCCGCCTCGGTAGGCTTTGCTCACTTGCTGAAATTTGATCACCGAAAATTCCTCTTACGATCACTCATATCAAATTTAAAACGGTAGCAGGTTAAGGATAAACCACTTTGCTACTCGCGTTACTCTTCGCGGCTAAATAGTGCTTCAATAAAGTCTTTAGACTCAAATGGACGCAGGTCATCAATGCCTTCACCCACACCAATGTAGCGGATTGGAATCTGGAACTGATCAGCAATTGAGAAAATCACGCCGCCTTTCGCCGTACCATCTAGCTTAGTGAGCGTAATACCCGTTACTGGTGCCACGTCACTGAACAGCTTCGCTTGGCTGATAGCATTCTGACCGGTACCTGCATCTAGCGTTAACATGATTTCGTGCGGTGCAGAGTCATCAATCTTCTTCATTACACGAACAATCTTACGCAGCTCTTCCATCAAGTTGCTCTTGTTCTGCAAACGACCTGCAGTATCGGCAATCACAACATCAACACCACGCGCTTTCGCCGCTTCAATGGCATCGTAGATAACAGACGCGCTATCGGCACCTGTGTGCTGAGCGATCACAGGAACATTATTACGTTGGCCCCAAACCTGAAGTTGTTCAACCGCTGCCGCACGGAAGGTATCACCCGCCGCCAACATCACTTTCTTGCCTTCACTTTGGAATTGTTTAGCCAGCTTACCGATGGTGGTTGTCTTACCGACACCGTTCACACCAACCATTAAAATAACGTAAGGTGTTTTAGTGGTATCAACAACCAATGGCTGTTCCACTTGGCTTAAGATATCCGCCATCTCTTCTTTGAGCAGACCATATAAAGCTTCACCGTCTTTTAGGTCATTACGAGATGCTTTTTCTGTCAGATTTTCAATGATCTTAACCGTGGTATTCATACCCACGTCTGCAATCAGAAGTTGCTCTTCTAGTTCTTCAAACAGATCTTCATCGATTTGTTTACCCTTGAACAAGCCAAAGAAGCCAGCACCGATGTTTGCTTTAGTGCGGCTAAGGCTACGCTTAAGGCGCGCAAAGAAGCTTTCTGTCGGCTTATCTTGAACTTCTTCAACCTGAGCTTGAGGAACAGCAACTTCTTCCTGTTCTGCTTCTGCTTCTGCTGCGACAGGTTGCTGATCTTGTTGAGCTTCTTCAAGCGCTTGCTCAGATTCAACCGACTTAGATTCAGTTGGCTTAGCTTGTTCAGCTTCAGGCGCGACCGGTTCAGCCTCGACTTGTGATTCAACTTCAGTTTGATCTTCAACGTTTTCTACGTTCGCTTCATTCTGAGTTTTTGGGCTTTGTTCTTCGTCACCAAAACCAAGCCACGATAATAATCCGCGCTTCTTTTTTTCCGTCATCAGAGGAGTTTCCTAGATCTACTAATTAGCTGTATTGACTTAATACACGTCGACTCTTTGCTATTGTTATACAATACAAGCTTGTACAAACGAATAGTAAAGAAAAATGACAAAGCAGTGATAAGTTTGCTTTTAGCTTGATACACTTTGTCATTGCAAATTTATTTAATACTCGAACCCACTTAAATTGGGCTCGGTATAGTATCACTTTATTAGCGGTCAAAAAATCTATGGTAAGACGTCGCCAGCAAAACACATCACAAAAAAAGCCATCCGGAGGCTTTGTTCGAATTATTAGTGGCTCGTGGAGAGGTAGAAAGCTACCTGTTCATGATTTAGAAGGATTACGCCCAACCATTGACCGAGTAAAAGAGACACTCTTTAACTGGGTGGCTCAAGATATCCCATATTCAACTTGCTTGGATGTATTTGCCGGTTCTGGCGGTCTAGGTTTTGAAGCAGCTTCTCGCCAAGCAAAAATGGTGACACTGCTCGAAATGAATCAAAAGGCGGCCAAACAGCTTTCTGATAACGCGAAAGAGCTTAAGGCAGACAACATCAATGTCGTGAATACTGATGCTATCTCTTTCCTTAAGAAGCCAGGTACTCCTTACGATATGGTTTTCCTTGATCCACCATTTCGTAAAGGCTTACTTGCAGAAACTGTACAACTGCTTGAGAGCAATGGCTGGTTGGCAGACAACGCCATCATTTACGTCGAGACAGAAAAAGAGCTGCAGCTTGAGGCTATGCCAGAGAACTGGGAATTGCATCGCGATAAGACCACTGGCCAGTCTAGCTACCGACTGTTTAATCGAACCACTGAAGAATAGGAGTTATTAAATGAAGTTCTTACTTCCACTAGCAAAAGTAGCCATCGCCTTTGTTTGGTTTATCTTAATCGTAAATATTTTCTACCCATTCCCGGGTAATGCTGCGATTGCGCTTTATATCATGACAGCGTTCTTGTTCTTCATGCACGGCCTGCAGATGCTGATTTTTATCGGTGCATTCGGCGATAAGATCGAAATGTCACGTTGGGAGAAGTGGTCAATATTGATTTTCGGAGTCTTTGCCCTCCTCGATATCCGACGCAAGCACATGATGTAATCAAGCTTAAGCTCAGATATAAAACGCTTAGCTACAGAAAACATCATGACAGAAACATTAAATACAAGAACGCCGCTCATTTGAGCGGCGTTTTTTTTATTCAGCAATGATACTGATGTTAGCCCATGTAGCCTTTTACACCATCTAGGAACATTTGCGTCGACAACATAACCAACAACAAGCCCATCAAGCGTTCGATGGCTTTAAGGCCTCGCTCACCCAGCACTCGCAGGAAGAAACCATTAAACATCAGAATAAAGAAGGTCGCGCCCCAAGCCAGCATCACTGCGCCTGAAAGCTCTAACATGTTGTCAGGGTGCTGTGTCGACAACAGAATCAATGCAGCAATCACCGACGGTCCTGCAATCATAGGGATCGCCATCGGCACGATAAACGGTTCTTCACCCGCCGCTAGGCCGGTAATACTGCCCGCACTTGGGAAAATCATCTTAATCGCGATGATGAACAGAATAATACCGCCAGAAATGCTCAAGGTTTCAGGCTGCACGTGCAGGAAGTTCATGATGCTTTGACCGGCAAACAAGAACAACAGCAGGATAATCAGCGCAAACATCAGTTCACGAACAAGAACAATACGGCGACGCTTCGGATCAATATGCTTAAGGATAGAGAGCACGATTGGTAGATTGCCAAGCGGGTCCATAATAAGAAACAGCATGGTTGCTGCAGATAAAATTTCCATAAGTTTGTCTCGAAAAGCGTAAGTGCGCGGAGTATAGCAGCCTCAACATTGATTTTCGAACGCAGTAATAAAAGGATTAACTTATGTAATTAGAAGGGAATTTTTCGAGAGCAAATAGAAAGGAGAAAAGTAAAAAGATAATTTAAGAGTGAAGCCGAAACGTCGCATCCACTCTTCTTATCTATAAAAGCCAAAAGGCTCAAAAAACCAGTTGTTACTCAAGATTAGTGGTTACACACACGTTCGCGATTGGTGCAAAGTTTGTCATCAATAACCACGACCTTTTCCATCTTCAGGAAAAATTTCAGCAAGCTATCCAAATCCAGACCATTTAGCTTACACGTATGGAAGCGAGCTTCTGCGCCGTAAGTTTGAGCGAGCTCTTGCGTCAACTCTTCACGAGTCAGGGGATTTTCACTCAGTAGGTTTAAAACGTTGTGTGCATGAATTTCGGTAGTCATAACTCTATCTCATGTTTAATGAAGTAGACGTAGAGTACCTACTTTCATCTTAGCTGCCTTGATGTAGCTCAGAATTAAGCTGGCTCTACCCTAAATGGTAAGGGAAGCAACAATGAGAGCGTGCGCGAGAAAGTAACTGCCCGTCACCCAAAAATAGGCACCTTTGATTGGGCTACGATAGAAATTTAGCGCATACGCCAGTGCCGAAAGTAGTAAAACGCTACAGCCAGCAAAACCAACCGCATGTGACAATTGAGGATCAAGCAACCAGAGCTCACCAGAAGCCCATGCAAGCTGAATAAGCACGATACCCATGATAACCACAGGAAAGACGAGTTTGTCTAAACGAGGCAGAAGTAAGAAGAAAGCAACGACACAAGCCGCTAATAGGAGCGCGAACAACCACCAGACCATTTCTCCTGATAGCTGTAACCAAAATGCTTTGCTGTAACAGAGCTGAGCCAATAAGAAGCACACAAAATGCAGAGGACGTTTTTGAGTAACCGTATGAAGGACATCTGCGATTGCAGAGATCGCCAACCCAGCGACTATCCAATAGGTAAAGTCAGCAACGACAGATTGAGTTAAAGCAATGGTCGCCAATAATACAAAGGTAAATACCTTATACGACAAGGCCTGACCGATATGTCCATGTTTCGTTCCTGCTATTGCTCCGATACCAGATAAGGAAACCGCCAACCAACTCCACATACCATTTGCCCCATTGCTTTAAATCGTCGCCAGTCTAGGCACACGAGTGTTGATGTAAAGCCTCAGCCCCTCAAAATTGGATCTTGATTACGCTTCCACTAAAAAGAGCCTCTTTAGATTGAAGTCGTAACAATTACTATGATGACTATGGCTATTCTTTTAAAACTAGAGCGATTCATCGACAAACTTATTTAAATTGGCATTAGAGCGTCCAGACTTGAATTTTAGTCATTTCTAACCTACAGACTCCTTATAAAACCCCCATATATCATCAAATACCACACTTAAAAATTTAAAAACACTGCATTTAAGATCAATTATAACAATAAGTTAAACAAACAAATCCAGAGTTAACAGGGAAATGAAAACACCACATCACTCTAGACTTATAAAGTAAGTGGCTTGCTTTCTTAAAACCCAACTTTGTCAGGTTTTTTCAAGTCCTCTGTAAAAATCCCTACAAAAATCAATCCGAAAAATTTAAAACAGAACAAAATCAAAGCCAGAAACCACCAACCCCTATTAATACAGTTTAACAACCTTTAACAATATAAATTACACAAAATGACCCTTATAAAACAACAACTTAAATCAAAAATGGATAAACATGAAGCACAACGTATAAAATAAGAACACACCAAAAGACACAGTTAAACACACCCAAATAAGCCAAAAACCAATAGTTTTCTACTACTTTTAAAGCTTTCGAAAGTAATTCTTGATCTAAACCTATAAGTAGTGCTATTCTTTAAAACATAGCGAGAGACAACCAAATTTAGGAGTAGTGTTATGATTTCATCTTCGCAAAGACAAGGACTTGTAATGATCGCGGTAGTTGTAGGTCTAATGACACTACCGATGATGTACTAAGCAAGTTACAAATAAAAAAAGGGACGCCATGAGCGTCCCTTTTTTTTGTTCAATTTTTTCACTTCGAAAACAGATGCAGTGTTAGCACATCCCAGTTCGCATAATAGAAACCCGCGGCTGCTAAAGTCATTGCCATCATCAGTAAGATCGCAACTCGCCAGATAAAACGACCACTACGTGGAGTCAGCTCCTTCTCACAGTCGTTACACATCATGATGAACTTATGTTGGTCTTCCAACTTAGCCTCATGTTCATTGACTACCTTATTACGACACGTTGCGATATAACGCAGCTTGCTCACCATATCGTGCGGTAGCCTTTCTTCACAGCTTGTTACAAGCTCATGCAATCCTTCGCCTTCGGCATGATATTGAAGCCTCAATAACTTCTCTATATTGCGAGTTCTTGTCACCACTTTTTCAATATCGGTCATCTTGGCCCTCCCACTCCACACTATAATTCTAGTCGAGCATTCCCTTATTTTTATACAAATTTACTGATATTTACGTGAGAAAGAGACAATAAATAACAATGCTTTATCCCAAACAAGCCACTAAATGTGATGTCTGCCGAAAAATAATCAGCTTGGCTTACAACAGTTCACGAATAACAGCTTTAAACACATATCCCTATTGCTTGAAAGACTAGAATAACCATCACGACTACATGGAGGTTATATGCCTAATTCACTCTTTTTTGCCATCTTTGCACTTGCTGGTCTAGCGGCTTGGGTATTTATTGGTTTCTATCGAAAACACTCGCAAGGTGAAAATGCGCCAGAAAAGAAAGTGAATGTCACGGTGTTAGACAAACAATCCATCGACCTTCCTGACGCAGAACCTGGCCAAGAAGATCAAGAGTACTGGATTTACGTTCAACGTGGTGTGGTTGGTCCGAAGCGAGAATTCCAAGTCGGCATCCACTACTTCCACGCCCTTAACCCTGGCGACAAAGGAACCTTAACCTACCAAGGCGATAAGTTCTTACACTTTGCGTTGAAGCGCTAACCCTAGCCGCCTCAACTTTCTCTTCTAAGCAATCCATCAGAAAGCCTTAGCACCCACCGCTAAGGCAATAACCAACGCGTTCTCTCTGACTTAGAGACCAACCAGCTCATCCATAACGCGCCTGCTCCGCTGATCACGATCCATAATGGAATAACCCAAGCAGGGTGTCCTTGGTACCAACCGAACTCTTTCATTGGCCACAAGAAAATCGGGTGCAGCAGATAAATACCTAAGCTGTGTTTACTGATAAAACCAACCACTTGATTGCTCTTCTCAGACAAACCTTCACCATAGTAACGGCACACCATGAACACCATGCTCGCCGCTAATACGGTATTCAACGTCTTGTAAGATAACCAACGCCCTACTGTGTACTCTTCTGCTACCAAGCTTGCATCAACCACCATGTAAACCGTGGTCATTAACGCTAACCCACCCAGTAATACACTCACGCCGACAGTCATCTTATTAAGTGGAACAATCTTATACAGCAGGTAACCCAACGGTAAGTACCCGGTGTACAACCACAACTCATGACTCCAAGGGCCATCGATTTTTAGTAAGAACAGCAATGTTGTGAACAACCATACCGCCGTAAAGGCATAGACAGATCTATCACCGTACTTTCTGACCATGATCTGTAAAAAAGGAATCACAAAGTAGAGCGGGATAAAGTAATAAAAGAAGCCAAGGTGATAGTAGGTATAGTGATGATAGCTATTGAGTAGCACATCCCAACTGACGTCAGCATCGAAGCCCATTACCGACCAACCCGATAGGTAGGTATAGAACAGCGACCAGACAATGAAAGGGATCAGCACCTTACCCAGACGACGCTTGAGGTAGTACTTGGCGTCAAACGGGCGCTGATCACTCAGCATCAGAGCACCAGTAATCAAGATGAACACCGGCACCGCCCAACGACTGAAACCGTTCACCGTAATGGCGGTCAGCCACTCACCGAAAGGAATGGTGCCTAATTCATTCCGATAAGGCGCCAAAACATGAATCGCGATAACTGCTATGGCCGCGACACATCGTGCTAAATCAAAAAAGAGAATTCGCTGCTTCATGTAAATGCCTGATTAATATTCAATCATTCTACTATAGCAATAAAAAAGCTGACCGGAATAAATACCAAGTCAGCTTAGTGTTAAAGGAGAGGCTTATCGCGAATTTAGCTCATGCGGCTGAAGCTTATGCCGCTGAAATTTGCGGCACTTTAGGTAAACGCAGAGAGATCACCGTCGTTATCGCTAAGAACGCAAAAGATACCCACAGACACGCAGACAAACCGGCCATTTGGAATACCAACCCTGACAAGATAGTGCCAATCAAACGGCCCATTGCATTTGCCATGTAATAGAAACCGACATCAAGAGAAACGCCATCGCCTTTCGCATAACTCACAATAAGGTATGAGTGCAGCGATGAATTCACCGCAAAGATGGCACCAAACACCATCAAGCCACCGATAATAACGAACTCGGGTTGCCAGCCAATTTGCACCGCATAGGCAATACCTGCAGTCACGATAGCCAACGCCCCCGCCCATAATAGCGCTGCATGTCCATCAGGCACCTTGCCTTGTGCTTTACCAGTAATCTTGGGTGCAATGCCCTGCACAAAGCCATATGCGATGGTCCAAACCGCTAAGAAGCCACCCACCCATGAGTGATCCCATCCAAACACGCTGCCTAGGTAAATCGGCAAAGCAATCACAAACCACACATCACGAGCACCAAACAGGAACATACGCGCAGCAGATAGGATGTTGATGGATTCAGACTTAGAGAAGATCTGTTTGAATTTAGGTTTGGTTTTAGCTTTACCCATGTCCGCTTCTAAGCTCACCAAGCTGCCGATGAACACTAATGTCAGTACAGCAGCCATCGCAAGCACTGCATATTGGAAACCAATTGTTGAAAGCAGCAAACCACCAATAAAGAACCCTGCGCCTTTAAGCGCATTCTTAGAGCCGGTCAGAATCGCTATCCACTTATAAAGCGCACCCTGCTGTTCATCAGGTACCAGAGTCTTAATCGAGCTCTTGGCACTCATCTTATTGAGGTCTTTAGCAATACCAGACAAAGCCTGCGCCGCCATTACCCAAGGAATGGTCAACATGGCTGATGGCACCGCGAGCATACCCAAGGCGACGACTTGCATCCCTAACCCGATGTTCATGGTCTTGTTGAGGCCAAGACGCGCCCCTAACCAGCCACCGATTAGGTTGGTCACCACACCAAAGAATTCATAGAAAAGGAACAGTGAGGCGATTTCTAGTGAACTGTAACCAAGGTCGTAAAAATACAGAACCACCAGCATACGAAGTGCACCATCAGTAATGGTGAAGTTCCAGTAGTTGAAAGTCACCAACATATATTGGCGAACGCTCTTACTTAGATTTGAAAACATAACGCTATCTCTGCAATCTAAACAAAAAGAGCTTTTGGATCATGATAAGTTCAACACTCCAGATACCAAAAGCTCCTTGTATTCCAACAATGGCTTATTAGCTGTTCGCTACGCCATTAATGTATTCAACCTGAATGGGCTTAGTGAATGCGCCCGGACGCAGTGCCTGCACCTCTTGAACAATCTTGCTCATGTCCCAGCTCTTCTCTAACAGCAGGTGTGCAGCCAGCAAGCCAGTACGGCCAGAACCGCCCATACAGTGCATTGCTACCTTGCCGCCGTTATCAACCACTTGATGCAACGCAGGGCTAGCCGCTTGCCATTTCGCAGCAAAATCAGCACCCGGTGCACAGTCGTCTTCAATTTCGATCTGGAACCATTGCATGCCTAGCGCACGTGTTTTTTCGCCAAGTGCCGCCACGTCTTTACTTGCAAGCTCATGGTCATCAAGTGCTGTCACGATAGCTTCAACGCCTTGCTCTTTTAGCTGAGCCAGTGATGCATCAAGCGTTGCTTCTTTTGTACCTGGGCATGGAGTCAGGATTAGCGCGCCTTGCTCTAGGTCTAGTTGCCATGTTGGATGTGTCATTGTGTAACCTCTTAAAATTCTTATAGAACCAATACTCAAAATAATTGGAGTTGCAGGTAGGCAACCTTTTCCCTAAAAAGGAATGAAGTTCAGCCCTATGAGCATAGTGGGTCTATGTGATTAGGGCGGCCGGCGTTCCGGTGAACTTACGCAGTTAACAACGCTGCAGCTTCAAGTATGAAGAGTATTATGCTAACCCGACAGTGCGAACTAGCTCAGCGGTACGTGTCGCGTAGCCCATCTCGTTGTCGTACCAAGCGTAGATCTTAACCATGCGCTTACCGACCAACATCGTTGATAGTGCATCCACGATTGTTGAGCGTTGGTCGCCTTTGTAATCGATAGAAACCAGTGGACGCTCTTCAAAGCCAAGAATGCCTTTCAGTTCATTCTCAGACGCTTCTTTCAGCATCGCATTGACTTCTTCTGCTGTGGTGTCTTGCTTCACTTCGAAGATGATGTCTGTCAGAGAAGCATTCGCTAGTGGTACACGAACCGCGTGGCCGTTGATACGGTTTTCAAGCTCTGGGAAGATCTCAACAATCGCTTTAGCGCTGCCCGTTGTTGTTGGGATAAGGCTCATGCCACATGCTCGTGCACGGCGTAAGTCTTTGTGGGGCGCATCAAGAATCGTTTGCGTGTTAGTTAGATCATGAATAGTGGTGAAAGCTGCGTTCTCGATACCAAGCTTCTCGTTGATCACCTTAACCACTGGCGCGAGACAGTTCGTTGTACAAGACGCTGCCGTTACGATTTTATGTACCGCAGGATCGAAGATATTGTCGTTCACACCGACAACAATGTTTGCGATGCCTTCTTCTTTCACAGGAGCCGATACCACAACGCGCTTCACACCTTGCTCTAGGTATTTGTTTAGGAAAGAGGTCTTACGGTGAACACCTGTCGCTTCGATAACCACATCACAACCAGACCAATCGATCGCATCAATGTCGCGCTCTTTTGTGGTTTTGATGCGTTGACCATTGATGATCATCTCGTCGCCTTCAACAGCCACTTCGTGATTCCAACGACCTTGAACCGAATCGAACTCAAGAAGGTGAGCCAATGTTGCTGTGTCGCCAGCCACATCGTTAATTTGAACAAATTCTAGCTCATCCCAATCGAATGCTGCGCGAAGTGCTAGACGGCCGATACGACCAAAACCATTAATACCTACTTTGACTGTCATTTTCTGTTCTCTCAGTTAATTGCCTTCATATTTGAAGCCGCAGCGTTGTTGACTACGTTCACTTACCGGATCGCCGGCCTCCCTAATCACATAGAGCCACTATGCTCACAGGGATAAGTTCACTTGTCGCCTAGCTGCAACTCCAACTATTTCGGCATTAAGTTTTAATGTATTTAAACGCAACATACTGGGCGTGAGTTCATCGACTCTAAGCGCTCAATATCTTGCTGGTATTCAGTTTTCAAACAGTTCGATGCGATAAGGTCGTCAATTAACTTTAGCATCCAACCTGGTAAATCTTGTGACAGGCGGTAAAACACCCACTGCCCTTGGCGAACATCAGTCAAAATGCCGTTTGAACGCAACTGCGCAAGATGGCGTGAAACCTTTGGCTGACTTTCTTGCAATGCCTGAGTCAACTCACCAACCGATAAGCACTCATTGCGAACTATCAACATTAAGCAACGCACTCGCGTTTCATCGGACAGTAATTTAAAAAATTGGTGAGGAAGCATAAATACATACTCATATATGGATATGCATATATATTAGATATAAAAAAACGCACGTCAAGGCGTGCGTTATAATTGTCATAAAAGTTTAACGAAGATAAATCAGAGCTGATTGGTTACGTTATGACTCCAGCGTCGAGCTTCGGTGAGCTCAGTTTTAACCTGTTCCACACTCAATCCTAAATGAGCACAGTGCTCATCCATCTGCTGCCAATCGGCATGCTCAAAGCTCTCTTCAAGGGCCAGCAAGGTTCCATATGGCCCTTCTCTACGTAGCAGAGCCACCTTGATACTTTTACACAAGGGCAGTTGCTCAACTAAATTCTCTAACGACAAGTCGAGCAGCGCATCAAGCAACGAGAACAAACCAATCATAAAGGCTTGCTCGGCATGCCCTTCAAATGCCTGATAACGAGACATACGTTGGCAGAACTGAGCTCGCTGAAGCGATAAGCCATATAGCTCTTTTGGCTTCTTATCAGAGACATAAGACGCCACCGCCAACGAGACAAACATTTTCAGCTTCTCTTGCCCCAGATAAACCAAAGCCTGGCGGAACGAAGAGATGGTGACCTCAAGGCGAGATGACATGGTATTCACAAAACGCAGTAACTTATACGACAAGGCGACATCTTTCGCGACGATGCTTTCGATACGTTGAAAGTTAACTTCCGGCTTACACACTTCTTGGAACAACTCCATAGCAATCACTTGCTCAGGGCTAATGTACTTGGTCTTGATGATTTCAGGTTTGCTGAAGAAGTACCCTTGGAAGAACTTAAAACCCGCCTCTTTCGCTTGCTTAAACTCTTGCTCAGTTTCGACTCTTTCAGCCAGAAAGCTAAACTTCTTCCCTTGATGAGCTCTTACCAAATCACACGCTTCATTCAAGCCCATTTGCATGATATCGAGCTTAACAATATGCGTGTATTTAAGGAATCGTTCCCATTCTGGCGTAGAGGTAAAATCATCTAGGGCAATCATGTACCCCGCTTGATAGAGCTCTTTGACCGCTTCTAACAGCTCATCCGTCGGTTGGCAGGTTTCAAGAATCTCGACCACCACCTTGTCTTTCGGCAAGCCTAAAGGAAGTCGACGAATCAAGCTTTGATGAGGGAAATTAATAAAACAGCGCGAAGATGGAATCGAAGGGTTATGCCCAACCGATAAGAAGTTCTCAACAATCAGACGATACGTTGCTCGATTAGACTCAATATGCGCTGGGTAGGCATTCCTTTCTCCGTCGCGAAACAACAGCTCATAACCAAGCGTGTTCTTGTTACGGTTTAAGATAGGTTGGCGAGCAACGTAGGTAGCGGTCATTTATCTATAACTCTATTGATTTATCTATAACTGTATTGCTTTACTAAGCTTTAGCGGCAGCAAGCAAGGCACCGCAACCCATGAACATACCACCAAATATTTTATTTATCTTACTCATTATACGATCAGAACGAATAAAACGTCCCATTTGTGAAGCTAATGAGGTGTAGCCCAACATAACAACACTATCAATGAATACTGTTGTAACTCCTAGCACTAATAACTGCGGTGCTTGCGGTTGTGTAGGATCGATAAATTGAGGAAACAAAGCCACCAAAAACACGATAGATTTTGGGTTAGTTAGATTGATAAGCACGGCATTTCTAAGCAGCTTACCACTCGATAGCGTTGAGCTCTCTTCTGAAGCCACCAAGCTAGAATTATCACGCCATTTTTGAATACCCAACCAAACAAGGTAAACCACGCCTACCCATTTGATGATGGTGAACGCCAACGCAGATTGAGCCACCAATGCACCAATACCTGCACCCACCAGCATGATGTGAAATGCAAGACCGAGCTGTAAGCCGGCGATCGACGCAAGTGACTTCTTGGTGCCATAACTTAGCCCATTGCTGATTGAGTTAACGGTACCTGAGCCCGGAGCCAAACTAAACAATATCGCCGTGACGACATAAGCAAGCCAAACATGAGTATCCATTTGCATTTCCTTACTAGTTCTTTAATCTAACAACATTAGTAGCGATAAAGCTCTCACATGCATCAGTTCAGGTAATTTCCCATGGAAAACCACAGTGCCGCCCCATTTTCGTACACGCAAGAACCTGAGTTCGAGCAAGCGATTAAACACCCGATCCCTGCCCTTTGGCAACAACGTAAAGATGGGTATGTCACATCATCAGGTAAAAAGAAGCTGTACTGGTGTAGCCTAACCTCACCAACGCACACCAAAGCCATTGTTATTTCAAATGGCCGCATTGAGTGTTGTTTGAAATACCAAGAACTCTTTTATGATTTTTATCAGCAAGGCTATGACGTTTATTCATTTGACCACCAAGGTCAAGGCCAGTCGGAACGTATGGTAACAGACTCTGACATTGGTCACATTCATGAGTTTGATGATTACGCCTCAGACATGTCTGACGTCATTGCCAGTTTTGACCTAAGCCGATACGCCAATCGCTACCTACTGGCACACTCAATGGGCTGCACCATAGCCACTCGCTATCTACAAACTCACCCCGATCACCCGTTTGACAAAGTTACTCTGTGCGCTCCGATGTTTGGGATTAAGACTGAATGGTACTTCAAGCCCATCGCGATGGTTGTTGGACAAGTACTCACCGCTTTCTATGCTAAGCCGACTTATGCCCCGGGGCAGCAAGCGTACTACTCTAAGCCCTTCGAAAATAACTTACTCAGCCACAGCAAGGTACGCTATCACTGGTTCCGTTGCTTGTATGACGGCTCCCCTTCTTTGCAGGTTGGCGGACCAAGCACTCGCTGGGTATGGCAAGGGTTAATGGCAGCCAAGCAGGCGATACAACAAACTCGTCAAATCAAGATCCCACTGCTATTGATTCAAGCTGGAGAGGAGAAGATTGTCAGCAACAGCGCTCAAGTGAAGTTCATCAATAAACTGAAGAAAACCAACTCAGCCTGCCAGTTTAAGGCCATTGAAGGGTCTAAGCATGAGGTGTTGTTTGAGAAAGACGAATATCGCAATCAAACACTGAATGCTATCAATCAGTTTTTTGCCTAGAGCGAATAAGCTAATAAGCTGAGTAACCGACCAAGAACATAAGCGCTAAAGAGGAAGAGAAGTAAGTGAGCTTTGCCCTCTTTTCTTGCATGAAATTGGCATACAATTTCTACCTAGAGATATTGTAGTTAAAACGATTCTAGCGTTGGCTAGCGTCGATATTGGTTAAGCATTTTTGCAATGAGGGTTAAATGAGTATTCCTGCACTAAAAGATTCCGTGAAAATTGTTGCTTCTGATTTAGATGGTACGCTTTTGGCTCCCAACCATCAGCTAAGCGACTTTACCAAGCTAACACTTAAGAAATTACACGACCAAGGTTATACCTTTATCTTCGCTACGGGTCGTCACCACGTCGATGTGGCGGGTATTCGTCAGATCGCAGGTATTCCGGCGTACATGATCACTTCAAACGGTGCACGCGTGCATGACCAGAACGATCAACTGATGTATAGCCAGAACGTGCCTCAGGAACTCGTTCAACCTGTTATCGATATTGTTCGCCAAGATCCAAACCTCTTTATTCACATGTACCAGAATGAAGATTGGCTACTGGACCGTGAAGACGAAATGCTGGCAAAATTCCACAGTGAGTCTGGCTTTAGCTACAAGCGCTTTGAAGCAGAAAATGCACCAAGCGAAGGTATTGCGAAAGTCTTTTTCACTCACCCAGAACAGGACCACGAATATCTGGTCACGTTTGAACAAAAGCTAAGAGATGCTTTTGGCGACAAGCTGAACATCGCCTTTTCAACGCCTTGGTGTTTAGAAGTGATGGCCGCTGAAGTTTCTAAAGGCCATGCCTTAGACGCTGTTGCGAAGTCACTGAACCTGACACTGGATAACTGTATTGCCTTTGGTGACGGAATGAACGATGCCGAGATGCTGGCTATGGCAGGCAAAGGCTTAGTGATGGGTACATCGCATGAGAAAGTATTTAAAGCTTTGCCAGACAATGAAGTGATTGGCAGCAGCGCAGACGACGCCGTTGCTCACTACCTAGAAAAGCACTTGCTCTAACCTCTTCTCGTCGAAGAGATCTGAATAAATAAAAAGGCAGCCAATGGCTGCCTTTTTTGAACCTTACGTAAAAAGCTCTCTCTAACGCTAACGAGAACCTAGCACTTCTTTGCTTAAGATCGCCTGCCACTCTTGCCCTGTAACTGGCATGATGGATAAGCGATTGCCCCGTTTAACCAACGGCATTTCTGCTAGCTCAGGCATCGCTTTAAGCGTTGCCAAAGGAATTAAGCGCTCAGTCACTCGCACAAACTCGACATCCACCATTATCCAGCGCGGGTTGTCTGGCGAAGACTTGGCATCGTAGTAATCACTTTCTGGATCGAATTGAAAATGGTCTGGGTAGGCTTCTCTGGTTACTTTAGCGATCCCCGCTACGCCAACTTTCTTACATGATGAATGGTATATCATCACCAGGTCTCCAAGCTTAACGTCATCGCGCATCATGTTTCGAGCCTGATAGTTGCGTACACCCTCCCAACAAGAGTTTTTTTGTACTCTCAGAGTCTGAATAGAGAAGGTGTCGGGTTCTGTTTTAAATAACCAATATGCCATAATAAATCCAATTAACGGTTGCTCCGAGGAAGATATAACATGAAGGTAATGAAAAACCCAGTGACATGGCTAGTCGCATTCGCTCTACAAGGCTGTGTCACAGCGCCAGATGCCCCCCAAAAGCCAGAACTACCACCAGCAACCTTGGATGAGCCACTGAGCATTCAACCGCAAACCTTCATCATGCGTGGTCAGGTTGTGGTTGGCCACGAAAGCCGAACCTTCACTCCTTGCGGTAGCCAACAACAATACTGGTTAGATTTAACGCCAGAACTCGCATTAGAAGCACAAGGGCTCTCAACGAGACCTTACCAAGCCTTATACGGCGAGCTGATTGGTCATCTAACCGTACCGAGCCAAACAGGTTATAACGCAGATTTCACGGCACGTTTCGTGGTTGATCAAGTGAATATCCTCACCGCAGAAAACCCTGATCGTTGTGACCAACCCCTGCGTTCAACACGTGTATTCGGCAATGAACCCTTCTGGTCAGCAAGCTTCGATAAAGACCAGCTCAAATACACTAAGATGGGCGAACAGCCACAGATCCTCGATATTGAATCAAGTCGCACCACACCAAGCAGTCGTGATTACCAATTAGAAGGTAAAGCAGCGCAAGGCAAACTCAACCTTACAAAAGAGAGTTGCAGCGACGGCATGAGCGATTCTATCTATGGATGGCATGCCAAGCTTAACCTCAATGACAGTAACTATAATGGCTGTGCAACGGTTTCTAACCAAGATCCAACATTGGACTGGAGCGGGCTCTACTTCGCTAGCTCAACGCAGAACACTGGATTCTCTATCAACCTTGAGCTCAACGATGACCACAGCGCCATTACGACATACTCGTACAGCAATGGAGACCCTTCTATTGTTGAACAAGGCTTCTGGCAGCAACTGAACCAAAATCAGGTACAAGTGGTTATGACTCGCCACCAGCAACAGTATTTGATCTCTGAGCGTATCTTCACGCTCGATAACGGCAAACTGGTCGCTCAAAAAGAGAAAGTGGGCAACGTTGTCTACCCGATTGCCAATGGCGGTCTGGTGCTATTCGAAGCTAAGAGTGCACAAGCGCAAGTCAACACCACCGCTAACGTTGATCTAACCGCAAAGCAGGTGAACTCCAGTGATCAACTTGATCAAAAAGTCGACCAAGCGATCCGCGAATACTTTAAGATCAATAACACCTCACCAGACAATACTAAGTACCGCTGGTTAACCTACGACTTAAATGGCGATGGTAAAGAAGAACTGTTTGCCCAGCTCGATTGGTGTGGTTCTGGTGGCTGTACACTGCTAATTTTCGAAAACCATCAAGATAACTGGCGCTTCAATAGCCGAGTGACACTGGTTAAGGGCGACATACGCTTAGGTAAATCGCAAAACCACGGCTGGCAGGATCTGATCTTCAATGTCAGTGGCGGCGGTGCAACACCTGCAAAACACACACTGTCATACTCTGGAGTGAGCTACCCACTTAACCCAAGTGTTGCTCCAGTTGCAGATGATGCTGATATCAGCGACGTGGTTTTGTTTGCTGATGGTGTATCACCTGCACAAAGTGGAGTTAAGCTGTAAAGATGAGTAACCAACAAGCTTGCCATGGTTGTGGCTTCACTCACCAGTGCGTTTGTCATCTAATACCGACGGTTGAAAGCCAAACCGATCTTGTCCTACTGACTCATGAGAATGAACTGTCGCGAGACACCAATACCGGAAAGTTGCTTGAGCAATCTATTCAGCAATGTCAGTCCTTCGTGTGGCAACGAAAAACACCACCAGAAGAGTTGATTGCCTTACTCGAAGACAAAGCATTGCAGCCTTTTTTGCTGTTTCCAAGTGGCAACAGTATTGAGTGCCAGCAAGCCGTGTCATCTGTAGCTGGAAATCGTAAGCCGTTATTCATCATCTTGGATGGCACATGGCAAGAAGCGAAGAAAATGCTCAACAAGAGCGCGTGGTTAAACACCATTCCTCAAGTCCATCTCGATATCACGACTGAATCGTCTTACACCTTGCGCCGCAATCAAGACAGTGGCCATCTGTGTACTTGCGAAGTGGGTATTGAGTTACTCAAATCTTTAGGTGAAGGCGAACCTGCCAAACTGATTGATGACTACTACCAACAGTATCTAAAAGTATTCCACGCCGACAAATGTGGCCACGCCCTCAAATAGATCAAGCAGGTGCGCGGGAAAGTAATATGCACATTTCAGGACGGGACCGATACTAAAAACAAAAAGGGTGAGCAATAAGCTCACCCTTTTCACATCGTACTTTAATCTATTGAACCATTTAGTGTTTCACGTGAAACGCACACTCTAGCTGTTCGTTGAAAAGAGATTTTACTCTCCCTATCAGAATAAGCGTTGAGGTTGACCAAAGTAATACCCTTGCAGGTAATCGACGCCCATGTCTTCTGCAATACGACACACCTGTTCATTATGTACGAACTCCGCCACCGTCTTAGCATTCAGAATCTGACATAAGCTCACCAGCTGTTGCGCTATCTTGCGTTGCTTTTTATCCTTATCGATATTGCGAATTAAACTGCCATCAAGCTTTATCACTTGTGGTTCCAGTTTCAATATCTCATCAATGTTCGAGTAGCCCGAACCAAAGTCATCGACAATAATATTCACACCAAGATCGCGGAAGTGATTACACACCTCGATCAAGCGGCCGTAATCCTGAATTTGCTCGGTTTCCAACACCTCTAAACCAATACGCTGTGGGTGACTGATTTTTTTGATGGCTTGTTCAAGGTGAAGAATGGTTTTCTCATTGCTGAAATCTTGTGGCGCCAAGTTAATTGAGAACGAATCGGTTCTCTGGCTCATAAAATCAAAGGTGCGCGTTATCATCTGGCGACTTAAACGCGTATAGAGATGAGTTCCCTCAATGATCGGCAAGAACTTACCCGGCGCAATCAACTGACCGTCCTCTTCAATTCGAACTAAGCACTCATAGCTTTCTACCTGGTGGCTATGCGCCGATACAATAGGTTGAGAGCACGCAACAATATTTTGATTGAGCACTGCGCGGCTCACACACGACAGCCAGCCGAGTTGCTCTTGGCGATGCTTCTCCAATTGAATTAACGTCTTGGCACTCACCAGATGTTTATTCTGGCTCACCGCACTGCGTCGAGCTTCAATCGCTTTCAGTAACAAGTCATCAATCGAGGTCGCAGGAAAATCTCGACGACTCGCGACACCCGCACAGATTGAAACCGAAAGATAATCGATATCGGGTAGCCCCATCGGCTCAAAATTGACATGCTCGGTTTGGTCTGAAAATTCAGAGAAACGCTGATGAATGTGTTCTTGGCTGGCCCAACTATCAAACACCACCGCCCACTCACCAATACCAATACTGTAGAGCTGGCAACCCTCATCAAAAAACTGCCACAGCGCTTTCTGAAAGTAATCACTCAGATCATGCAGAAGTTTGTCACCTACTCGATAACCATACTTCTCATTGATTTGACCAAATGTGGTGACCTTCAAAGCCAACAAATGACTGTCAGAGCTCATTTGTGACAGCTTCTCACGCAGTACACTTCTATTGGGTAGCCCAGTGCGACGATCAATTCGGTAGCTCGCCGTTAATGCGGTCGCTTGTTGCTGAATCTTACTCGCCATGCTGTTGTTCATGTCATCAACATCAAGCAGTGCATTTCGAATCAATGAAAACAGAGGCGATATATTGGTCGCGGGTTGTGTCTCTAATGGCTGTATGGCCTTGCCTTCACCTTCTCTAAGCGCGAGATAAGTGAGGCTATGATGCAGGATTCGTTGTTGGCCACGCTCTTGATAGAGTTCTCCCATGCAGTACACACCATAGGTGTCTGCGAGCTTCTGGAAGACCTCTACTTCTTGGTTACCATCAATAAAATCGATACGAGAGGTGCAGTTGTAGATAAAAAACTGCTCCGGTTTATGAGAGGCAATCTGTTGAACACCGAGTCGGATCTGCTCCAAGGTCAGTGAAGGATGGTCGTAACAAAACCTGACCTCATCACCAATCTGAAAATGACCACTAAATTCTATCTCTCCACAATCTCTCACCTTGAGTGGCAAGTGAATGTTTTGTTCTTTCGGGTCACCGACCATCAAGGGGAAATTATGCAGTTGCTCGAAAGGTACTTCGAGGCCATCTGCAAGGTAGCGATTATAAAGATCGCGAACAGGCATACCATCCAATTCAGCTAACCGGTTATCTTGAGCACCAGTAACACGGAAGGTGCGGCCAATAGGGTTCCACTCGGTGTAATAACCCTTGGTGGTTGCGAGCTCGACACTGTGCAACGCCAACATCACATAAGCATTCTCATAGCAAATGCCGTCTAGCATTACCCATCGCCCATTATCTGTGATGGTCGATGCACCGCCACAAATAGGCAATGAATATCTCGATTGTTCAAACGCTGAAAATAAGTCGCGGTTGTTTATCTGCAAGCGATCCGCGAAACAGATGATACTTTGAGTATTGGTATTGCACTCAAGCTGCTGCCACATCGATTGACTATCTAATAGTGGTTGCTTGCTGTATTCGACAACGCCACAAGTATAAGAGGTCGCATCGAAGCGAGTGACAATAATATAGAGACCTTGATGCAGGATGACACCTTGGCTGATGTAGTGGTTTGCACTACAGCCAATCAGCCTAGCATTAGGGAAAGTCGCTTGAATCACTTGGCAGGCAGCCAAAACCGAACCTTTCTCGAAAGAAGAAAACACCTGAATCAGTAGGTCTTCATGTTGATGAAAATCTATCTTTTGCAATTCACGCTGGGTTTGCTCTATATCTTGTATCAGGAGAGAGGTCGATTGCATATTCACATTAATCGTTACGTTAATGATTGGTTATTGTGCTTATTATAGATAAGGCTTGCACGGAATACTTACGATCGTCTTATAAATATTGTGACGTTAGTTAGACATCATTGATTCCACTTAAAACAGTCACCAATAGCGGCAGAACACTTTTTAAAGCAAGTCACAATAGGATACGGAAAGCTTTAACAACTAAAACAGTCGCTTAGGCTCACCAAAGTAATAACCTTGCAGATAATCGACACCCATTTGCTCTGCTATCTCACAAACCTGTTGGTTATGGACAAATTCAGCAACGGTTTGTGCATTAAACACCTGGCATAAGCGAACCAACTGAGAGGCGATGTTTCTTTGCTTTTGGTCTTTGTCGATGTTGCGGATCAGACTACCGTCGAGCTTGATAATCTGCGGCTCAAGCTTAATGATCTCATCAATATTGGAATAGCCAGACCCAAAGTCATCAACAATGATTCTCGCCCCGAGAGCACGGAAGTGATCACACACCTCAATCATGCGACCGTAATCTTTAATCTGCTCAGACTCGAGAACCTCTAGGCCAAGTCGAGTGGGATCGTTCATAGCACTGATGGCGGTCTCGAGCACCTCAAGCGTCTTGTCGCTCAACAAATCTTGCGGGGATAGGTTGATAGAAAATGGGCTTTGCTTATCCGCCATATAACCTATTGTGTTCTTAATCATGTGTCGGCTGAGGCGAGTGTAAAGGTGCGTGTCGGCAATGATAGGTAAGAACTTACCTGGTGGCACAATGGTACCGTCTGACTCCATGATTCTGACCAAGCACTCTTGGCCAATCATTTCGTGAGTACCGGACGCGACAATTGGCTGGGAATAAGTGATGATGTTCTGATCTAAAATCGCACGACTTACACAGCTCAGCCAGCCTAGTTGCTCTTTGCGATCTTCTTCACTCACCTGAATGTCTTTAGCATTGGTGATGTGAGTGTTATTCCTGACCCCATAACGTCGAGCTTCGATCGCTTTCAATAAGATCTCATCACCACTATCGGTTAGGAAATCGCAACGACTAGCGAAGCCGCCACACAGAGAAACTGACAGATAATCAATATCAGCCAAGCCATACGGCTCAAAATTGATGTGCTCAATATCGTCAGCAAACTCAACGAAACGTTGCTCTATCTTCTCGCAGCCAACATTGGCGTTAAAAATGATCGCCCATTCGCCGACACCAATGCTGAACAGCTCTACTTTCACCTGAGATTCCTTAGCCACACTAAGGTGTAATCGCTCGACAAAATGATTAGATAAATCAAGTAACAACTGGTCACCCACTTGGTAACCATACTTCTCGTTAACTTGATGGAAATTAGTCAGCTTTAACGTCAGTAAGTGCTCACTGAAGAGAATCGTATTGAGGCGCTCTTTTAATACGATACGGTTGGGCAGCCCGGTGCGAGAATCAATACGGTAGCTTTCGGTTAAACGACGCGCCTGTTGATGAAGTTTTTTCTCCATCTGCGTGTTCATACTGTCGAGATCAGCCACCGCATTTCTGACGAGATTAAGCAGTGGCGATACCGTTGAGTCACGCTGGAAATCTTCACAACGAAACTCATTAATCTCATCCGACTCTCTCATCGCAATATAGGTGAGACTGTGATGCAGTATCTCTTGGCGATCGTCGTTGCGGTATAGCTCACCCATGCAGTATGCGCCGCACGCATTTACTATCCCCTCAAATGGCTTGAGTTCAAGTTTACTGTCGATGAATTCAAGTCGAGAGACGCAGTTATAGATGATCACCGATTCCGGTTGATGCATGGCAAGCATCTCAGCGCCGTGACGCACTTTTTCTGCGGTCAAAGAAGGATGGTTATAACAAAACTGTGCCTCTTCGCCGACATGCCAAGGACTATCAAACTCGATACTGCCATCATCATTAATGCGCAGCGGTGTCGATATGCCCTTCTTTCTGCCAAGCTCTCGATAAAGCGGAAAGCTCATCAACTGACTGAAAGGGAGATCTTTACCATCCGCAAGGTAATGTTTGAATACTTCAATAGCCGGCTTGTCGTTCAACGCGTATAAGCGATTTCCGACTGCGTGAGTCACTCGCAGCTTCATCCCGATCGGGTTCCACTCAGAATAGGCATCTGACCAAACCTTCAATCTGGGGTTAGTCAGAGCCACCGCCACACAAGCGTGTTGGTAGGTCTGTTCGTTATGCATAACCCAACGCCCGTATTCATTCTCATGACACAAGCCACCAGCAACAGGCAATGTGTAGGGTAGGTTTTCAAAGGCGCTATAGATAGGATAATCACGACCTTCAACCTGATCGCATAGGCTGATGACCGTTTTAGCATCTTTCGAGAGGTCTAGTTGAGAAGCGAGCTCTTGGCTGTCTTGGTTTGGGTTGCCTGTAAAAGGCTGAACCGCGGAGGTTAAACGGGTTTCATTAAACTCACTGATAATGATTAAGGTACAACTACTCTCAAGACAATTGTCACAGATAACATGACGAGCACTCTGGCCAATTAGGGTGGCATTGCTTAGGCGATTGAGAGCAACACTCGCGATTCGACGAGCCACATCAGAAGATTGGGCAGAGAAAAGTTGAATAAGATATTGTTTGCTGTCACACCACTCTCGCTGATCAAATTGAGATTTAAATAGCTCCTCAGTATTTGCGAGAAATGTAAATGTTTGCATGCCAACCCTTGATCGAAATAGAGTGAAGTGAAGAACCCGCAACCACTGCTATGACTGAAATGAATCGATAAAAAGTAGTCGCCAATTATCCTAGCCTAAACAGGCATTTAATTGCGACTAATGTAACAATTCAATATCATAAATGCGACACAATAAGCTTACAGAAGTCTTTAAATTAGTCGCATAAGATCGCTAAGTTGCTCTATTTCAACATCAGGCAGCACACTCGCCTTCGAAGAGAGGTATAAATTGGAACCAATGTCATTAAACCAGCATGCTTGGAAGCCATTTTGCTTAGCTCCGTAAACATCCGTTCTAAGATGATCGCCGACATGAAGAATGTTGATGGCATCAACATCTAAGTATTGCTGCGCTTTATCAAACATATCTGGGTAGGGTTTTGCTCTACCGTTTGGGCCAGCTTTAAGAATTCGTTGAAAATACTGCCCTAAACCAATTTTATGTGGATCGACATTGCCATTGGTAATCGCAACCAAAGGAATGCGTTGGCTAAGTTCTGCCATCACTCGATGCGTTTCTTGAGGAACATCGACTTGATTGCGCAACCACAAAGCATGTTCTATCCCCTCACGAGCCGCCTGTTCAGCTTGCTGCTGAGAATAGCCCAACTGCAGTAAGCCACTCTTAATCTGTGTTTCACGCCAAACGGTAACATCATGCTTTAAAGCTGGGTTTTCAGAGGCGACTTGCTGCTTAATGCCCTGCCACTCTTCGAGCGATAAAGAAGCCGACACTGGGTGCTTTTGGTAAAGCCACTGCGCCATCTCTTTTTCTACCTTCATGATCACAGGCCAGTTGTCATACAGGGTGTCATCCAAGTCAAAGGTCATGGCTTTGATGGGCTTCAACCCTCGATAAATTCGCATAGTAAAACCTTTAATCTAATCTTTATTCTTCTTACGTGCTCGAGGGTGAGCCTCATCGTACGCTTGAGCTAAGTGTTGGAAGTCCAAGTGAGTATAAATTTGGGTTGTCGAGATATTTTCATGCCCCAACAACTCTTGGACAGCACGAAGATTCTGGCTCGATTCAAGCACGTGAGTTGCAAAGGAGTGACGCAGTTTATGCGGGCTAATATGACTCGCGACGGATTGCTTCTTACCCCACTCTTCCATACGCTTTTGCACACTACGATGAGAGATCCGGGTCCCTAACTTGGACACAAACAGGGCCTTTTCTCCCGGAGAAGCAAGATCACCGCGCACTTTGAGCCATTTATCGACCCACTCTTTAGCCAGTCCTGAAAACGGTGCTTTGCGTTCTTTGTCGCCCTTACCAATCACTCGGATTTCGCCTTGCCGGCCCAGCACATCTTTAAGATTGATGCCAACCAGTTCAGCGAGACGTAAACCTGCACCATACATCACCTCCATCATCGCTCGATCACGAATCGATAATGGGTCGTCTTCATTCACGTCAAGCAACTGTCCGACTTCATCGACATCGAGATTTTTAGGTAAAGGACGTTGTTTGCGAGGTGCAGAAACCCCTTTGGCTGGGTTTGCGGTCATTTCGCCACGTAACACAAGGAAATCAAAGAAGCTGCGTAATGAAGATAAGCGCGTCGCAATACTGCTCGCTTTCATTCCTTCACGCATGCCTTTACTGGCAAGTTGTCTTACCCACGCCGCGTCTACTTGGCCCCAATCTTTCAGTCCAAGTGTGACCAAATGAGCGGCCATAGTTTCAAGTTGTTGTTTGTAATTACGTTGGGTGTGTAGGCTGAGTCCCTTCTCGCTTCTGAGATATTCATAGAAGCGAGAAAGTGGCTTTTGAAGGCTGTTAGGAAGAGGTACTTTGGGCTCTAGGCTCATTATTTATCTGCCAAGGTAAGGTGTCCGCCAAATGAGACACAACAAGTGCTAAATGGCGTAAAAATAGCGTATCCATATGAGGTTGGAAATGTCCGCCATCTTCACTAGAAAAGGCAAGCAAACCCAATGGAGACTGCTTAGCAAGTGGTAGTACTACATAAGAGCCTAGCTCTGGAACGTGGAAATCACCAAACAAATCGTGTCTGTCGGCTTTTCTCAAGCGCCCTAGATAAGCATCTTTACCATTGAAATGGTTGAGCGAAAACTTCGAATAGCGCTCTTCACTCAGCTTATAAAAGCCAGGTTGCGAGAGAATTCGTACATGGGCCTTCAACCCTAAATCTAACGCTTTTTGTTCAACAGCTTTGATCACCTGCATAAAGTCACTGCATTTCAGCACGTGAGCTTGCAGATCCATAAATTCATAGAAGGTTTTATCGTTATTCGCTGCCAACGACATCAAGCCAGTGATTTCTTCCTCTAGCTCTTCGATTCGATGGCGTTGGCGTTTAAGCTGAACCTCCACCAGAGAAACAGCGCCCTGCTCAACATTATTGATAGCAAGGCGATCAACCAAACCTTTCCTGTCTTGGAAAAAATCTGGGTTATCACGTAAATATTCCGCGACCACTTCTGCGGTGAGTGCGTCGGCTTCAACGTAAGACAAAACCTATCCTTTATTTTATGAATCTATTGGTTATGAATGTTTATTAGCAAGAAAGTTGACCATCAAACACATGGGTTGCAGGGCCAGTCATAAACAGAGGTTTACCCGGACCTTGCCAACTAATCTGCAAATCACCACCAGGTAGACGAACTTTCACGTTCTCAGCCAGTAAACCTTGATTGATACCAACCGCAACCGCGCCACATGCACCGCTGCCACACGCCTGAGTTTCACCCGCACCGCGTTCATAAACACGCAAGCGAACCTCTTCACGGTTAATCACTTGCATAAAGCCAGCATTAACACGCTCAGGGAAGCGTTCATGTGATTCAAGAAGCGGACCTAAGGTCTCCACATCTGCAGTGTCGACATCATCAACAACGGTAACCACATGCGGGTTACCCATGCTTACGGCACCACAGAACAAGGTATGTACATCCGTTCTTAAGATATACGTCTTCTCAGGCTGCTTTGCCTTGAATGGGATTTTGCCAGGTTCAAACTCAGGAATGCCCATGTTGACAGTGATCTGGTCATTGTCTTCAATCTTGAGAACCATTTTACCTTTCTTGGTGCTCACGTTGATGCTGTACTTATTCGTTAAGCCTTTCATGCGAACGAATCGAGCAAAACAACGCGCACCATTACCACACTGCTCCACCTCACTGCCATCCGCATTGAATATGCGGTAATGGAAGTCGGTTTCTGGATCATAGGGAGCCTCGACCACAAGTAGCTGATCAAAGCCCACACCAGTGTGACGATCCGCCAAACGACGGATCAAATCTGGAGAAAAGAAAATATTTTGAGTAATGCAGTCCACGACCATGAAATCATTGCCCAAACCATGCATTTTAGAAAAGTGGAAGTGCATAACGCTTAAAATTACTCCGGAAGAATGTTTTCAAGTTCCCACAGACTCGTAAGCTCTTCACGCTGACGAACCAAATGAGTTTTATCGCCATCAACCATCACTTCAGCCGCACGCGAACGAGTGTTGTAGTTAGATGACATAGCAAAGCCATAAGCACCTGCAGAACGAACAGCCAGTAGATCGCCTTCTTCAAGAACAAGGTCACGGTCTTTACCTAGGAAGTCACCCGTCTCACAGATAGGGCCAACCAAGTCGTAAGTCACCGCTTCACCCTGACGCGGGCTCACTGGCACAATATCCTGCCAAGCTTGGTAAAGTGCCGGGCGCATCAGATCGTTCATTGCCGCATCGATGATGGCAAAGTTTTTATGCTCTGTTGGCTTCAGGAACTCAACTTTCGTTAATAATACACCAGCGTTCGCAGCAATCGCTCTTCCAGGCTCGAAAATCAACTCTAGATCAGAATGATTGTCTAAACGAGCCAACAAAGCCTTCGCGTAATCTGAAGGTTGTGGTGGTAATTCATCTCGGTAAACCACGCCCAAACCGCCACCAACATCAAGATGCTTGATGTTGATATCATTGGCACGTAGTTGGTCGATCAGTGCAAGCAGACGATCAGTGGCATCGATAAAAGGTTCGATATCCGTTAATTGGGAACCGATGTGGCAATCAATACCGTGGATAGACAAGTTATCGAGTGTTTTTGCAAACGCATAAACTGCAGGAGCACGGTCGAAGGCAATGCCGAACTTGTTATCACGCAGACCCGTAGAAATGTAAGGGTGAGTGTTCGCATCAACATCTGGGTTGATACGCAGTGAAATCGGCGCTTTAACACCAAGCTCACCAGCCACTTTATTCAGTCGCTCCAGTTCTGGCTCAGACTCTACGTTGAAGCATTTTATGTTCAACTCAAGCGCACGCTTCATTTCAGCGGCTGTTTTGCCGACACCAGAAAACACAACTTTAGCCGGATCGCCACCTGCAGCAACCACACGCTCTAGCTCACCGCCAGAAACGATGTCGAAACCTGAGCCCATGCGAGCCAAAGTATTCAACACGCCAAGGTTCGAGTTAGCTTTAACGGCATAACACACCAAGTGTGGATGCTCACCAACCGATGAATCAAACGCATTCCAGTGGCGTTCTAATGTTGCACGAGAATATACGTACAACGGAGTACCATATTGCTCTGCTAGTTGTGAAAGTGCGACGTCCTCAGCCCAAAGCTGGCCATCTTCCTGATAGTTGAAGTAATCCAAAGTTCTTATCCCTTATAAATAACGATTTCTGCGTGTTTCACTTATTGTGATTGTTCAGTCTGCTGAACTTCATCAGGATCGTACAACGGACCCGTTTGACCACAACCAGAAAGTCCAATAACGGACACCATAAACAGAGCGGTAATTAATTTTTTCATTTTGCATATCGTGATTATTAACTCAATGCCCCCTATAATCGCACCACACTCAAGAAAAGCAATAGGATAGAAAGGATGAACGATACTGAATTTCATCAGCTAGTCGATATACAGATGCAAAACATCGAAGAAGCTATCGATGAATCAGAGGCAGATGTTGATTACGAAGTGACTGGTAACGTGATGACGCTGGAGTTTGAAAACCGCAGCCAAATTATCATCAACCGCCAAGAACCAATGCGTGAGATCTGGCTAGCGTCTAAATCTGGTGGCTTTCACTTCAAGCTAATTGATGACAAGTGGACATGCTCAAAGACGGGCATGGAATTGTTTGAGATGGTAAAAGAAGAATGCGTAAAGCACGCAGGTGAAGAGATCAATTGGGTCTAATTATTGGTAAAAAAACAAAAAGGAGTGAATCAATCACTCCTTTCTTAATATCAATTATCGAGAATAAGCCTAGATGTTGACTATCTTTGAGCTCCGAGAAGCTAAAGTCGCATCATTACGGTAAGGCACCACGTAAGAGTTACCTTCTTCAGGATGAACAATTTGGTAGTACTGAGGTAGATTGAAATTAATCAACTTAGATGACACCTTCGACTCATCTTTTACTGAAGTGTAGAAAGAATTCACGCTCGCGATCATCTCATCTTTTTCACCGCTGTATTGGTGATACACCTCAACTTGATTCGACTCGTCCAATACATAAATATTGAAACCTTTGTCGGTATCCTCAAAGAAAAACTGAATTAAACCTTCACTCGCAAAACCATCAACCACTTCTGGTAACTGATACTCTTGCTCTTTATCGAGCATCAGTAAAGGTGAGCCCTTCAGCTTATTCGTCGAGATACTACGATAGAAATCGACCGAGTTTTCCAGCATCTGCACCGAAACGCCACGACGTTCAAAGAACAGGCCAAACATCTTGTTTGCCAGACGAATAGCCTTGAAGCGGCGGCGCTTCTCCGGCTCAATCGGTTTCAAACGTAAGTCGATACATTCAGCAAGCAGTTGATACACCATATTACGCATCACACCACGCAGGTTTTTGCTGTAACAAAACACATCGACCGATTCTGGTGGTAAAGCATCTTGGTGCATTTTACCAAGTACCGTCTTCAACGCGTCGAGCATTGCAGTATCACCTTGGAAATGAAGCGTACGTACTTCATGCCAAGAGTTACGATAAACCAGATCAACACTGCCGACTAAACTCTTACCCTCTTCACCAAAACTGAAGATATCGGCGTTCTTAAGATCAACCTTCAACGCACGACCACTTAATTCAGAAGTTGGGTCACTTTCAAAGTTGATGAACATCGCCAGTTGGCTTATTTCACACGGGCTCGCCAGAGCTTGCATACTCGGGCGGCGCTTACGTAAAGAGAAGGTATTACGCAGGTCGCTCACCATTTGGTAGAACTTATCGATATCAATCTGAGCGTCACGTACCACAGAGTGCAAACGCGTCGACTCGGTAATCAAGCCATTAAAAAACGACCAAGCAACCAACTTACTCAAGTACTCATGGTGTTCCAGAGAAGGCTGACCAAGAATACGATGCGCTACCAGTGGCTGCTTATACAAGTACCAACCGGCTTTATTCGACTGACCCTGACGAACTTCGATGAAGCTCAAGTCTGGTTCGTGCAGATCAGGAGAGATTTGTGGGTTCAGTAGTGTCACTTTACCCGGCAACACCTCAAACGCAGCGTAAAGCTTACGAGCCAAGATACTGATATCTTGTGGGCTGATTGCCGAAGTGATGTCGTTACGACGCGCAAATTGAATCAGATTGCGGTAGCTCAGCATCAAGGCATCAAGTAATGCATGGTGTACCACTTTAACCTGCTCTACCTTCCAGTTACGGCGGTTATCGAGCTCAGCAATGGTTTCATGTCCCCAATTCCAAGACTTAGTCATCTCAGTTAAGGCTTCACGACGCCACGCAACAGAACCAATGCCCGCATCTCGTGACAACTTCTCGTGGGTCTTAAGGTAGAAACAGCGTCTCACCAAGTCCAATCGAGTGTGGTCGTTAATACGTTCTAGATAGCGCGTTACCTTCTCAAGCATCAGATAGTAGCTATCCATGCCATACAGATCCGGTTCATCCGCGAAGAAGCGACGCTTGGTATCAATACTAAGCAGTTGGGTGTTTGGGTATTCCCATGAATAAGCTTCTAACAGGATCGCCTTCAAAACCGATTTATACGGTGAGTCGATACTCTTATAGAGCTGCCATAGGTTTGAACCAAAGTACTCTTCAGCAGGGATGCGGTTCAGCTTGCCGAAATCGATCCACTGCGAGCAATCAAGATAACCATCCTGACACAGGCCTTGGACATACTCGTCGTAACACTCTTCCATTTCTGGCGGAATTATTTGCCACAACAAACGCTGGCCAGCCAAACGAACGGCAGAGCGATAGAACTCATCAAGCAGTAATAAGTGCTGTGAAGAACCACAGTTATCACCGGTCATCTCTTCAGAATGGTTTGAGCGGAAACGCTGTTCATCCATCAAGAAGAAGTTAGCTTCAACCCCTAAGGTTTCAGCCCAGTCGGTAATCAACAAACATTTGTTGGTCAGGCTGTCGCGAGATGCGCCATCCATATCTGGAGAAACACACACCCAGATATCGAGATCACTTGAAGTGCTTTGGCCAATAGAAGAAGTACTGCCCATGGTGTACAAGCCCAGGATCGCCGGTTCAGCAGCCTCAGTGAGTTTGCCACCCAGCGTTAATTCGGTATCAGAGACAAATTGTTTTTGGAATTCATTAGGCGTGAAGCTACGAATTCCAAAAGGAACTTGTTGGTCATAATAACCAGGCATCATGGGATGATTGAAGTGAAGTAGTGCAGGAATAAGATTGAAAACTCGCTGGCCTTGGACATTCATCAACGCCAACGCACGATCAATGCGCTGCTGATTAAGATTGTCTAATCGTTGAATCAAAGTCTGAGTGTAAGCCTGCAAGGTAAGTCCTTGGTTTGAGATTAAATGCACTTCTGTTTAGTTACTGAACGAAAGGAGCAACAAAACGTGATCAATTTAACACTTTTACCCTTAATGGTAAAGCAAAGGAACCTGTCATACTGGCCAATACCTTGATGACAAAAAGTTAAACTCACGGCGCCGTAGTGTCCTCTTTATTACCTATTTCTAATAATAGCCCATGTTTCAAATGAGATGCCAATCACACTATTTTGGTGAACTCATGAAAATCCCTCAGCTATCAAAGCATGGAATGATCAAACAGTAAGAATTTTCGCCTCACAATGGTAGGATTAGCCTATTACAGAACCTATATCGGAAACACCATGACAAATTCAGCACCAATCCGTATCGCGACCAGAAAAAGCCCTCTTGCCCTTTGGCAGGCATACTTTGTAAGGGATGCACTGCAAGCTGCTCACCCTGGTTTAGAGGTTGAGTTGGTAACTATGGTGACCAAAGGTGACATCATCCTAGATACACCGCTGGCTAAAGTGGGTGGTAAAGGGCTGTTCGTTAAAGAACTCGAAGTAGCCATGCTAGAAGGCCGTGCTGACCTAGCCGTTCACTCAATGAAAGATGTACCGGTCGACTTCCCTGAAGGTCTAGGTCTAGTAACTATCTGTGAACGCGAAGACCCTCGTGATGCTTTCGTTTCAAACACTTACAACAACATCGACGAGCTACCACAAGGTGCTGTCGTGGGTACGTGTAGCCTGCGTCGTCAATGTCAGTTGCTAGAATACCGCCCAGATCTGATCATCAAAGAACTGCGCGGCAATGTTGGTACTCGTCTAGGTAAACTCGATGATGGTCAATACGATGCGATCGTACTGGCTGCTGCAGGTCTTAAACGTCTAGAGCTAGAAGAGCGTATTCGTAGCTTCATCGAACCAGAGCAGTCTCTCCCTGCTGTTGGCCAAGGCGCTGTTGGTATTGAGTGTCGCCTTGATGACGAGCGTCTGATTAAACTCCTTGAACCACTGAATCATAAAGACACGGCTGATCGTGTCCTGTGCGAACGTGCAATGAACCTTACCTTAGAAGGTGGTTGTCAGGTTCCTATCGGCAGCTATTCATTATTAGATGGCGATAATATCTGGCTACGTGCATTAGTAGGCGAACCAGATGGTTCTAAAATGGTTCGTGGTGAGATCTCTGGCCTTCGCAAAGATGCAGAAGCGCTTGGCGTTACTCTGGCAAATCAATTGCTGGATGATGGCGCGAGAGAAATCTTAACCAAGCTCTACGCTGACCAAGAATAATCATGACAGTGTTGGTGACACGTCCCGGCTCAGAGGGACAATCGCTTTGCCAACAACTAGCGGATGAAGGGATTCAAGCAATCCATCATCCGCTTATTCGTATCGTTGATAATCCACACTCATCGGATTTAAGCACCCAGCTTAATAACAGCGATATCATTATTGCAGTCAGTCACCACGCTGTGACCGCTGCCCAAAGCATCCTTTCGAAAACTTCATCTATTTGGCCAACTTCGCCGCTTTATCTTGGCGTTGGTCAAAAAACTGCGCACGTTTTAAGCAAAGTTAGTAAACAAAAAGTAAACTATCCTCAAGTGAGTGATAGTGAACATCTTCTCAAACTTACTGAACTTAATGGCGTAGATAATAAATCCATTTTGATACTGCGTGGAAATGGTGGGCGTGAGCTCATTAGAGATTCTTTACTCAATCGAGGTGCACAAGTCTCTTATTGTGAGACCTACCGTAGAGAATATATTCCCATTAACGATCACAATATCTATCAAACATGGATAAACAAAAAAACGTCCAAAGTTGTCATCACTAGTCAGGAACAATTGGAGTATCTCTGCTCAATTACCCCTGATGAGTATTTGGCTTGGCTTTCAACGAGACAACTATTTGTCCCAAGCCAGCGCATAGTAGAACGAGCACAACAACTCGGTTTCTCGAACGTGACCAATACTCACAGTGCTACGAACCAAATATTACTGGCTGCTCTCCGGCCCTAGCTAGAAACAGGAAATAAGCATGACAAGCAAAAAAAATAATGAGCATATTGAACCTGAAAAGAAACCAGACACTCAGCCAGTAGTTGTTGAAAACGAAAAAGCTGAATCTACAGAGACAAAACAGCCTGAAAAAAAACTTGATGCCTCTGCGTCAAATATGGTTAAAAGTGAACAGCCTCAAGCTGAGCATAAAGAGCAAATCGAGAAAGCAGAAAAACAAGGTAAGCGCGGTGTCAAACTAGGCGCTATTGCGATCGCTATTTCTATTATTTTCAGTGGCGGCATCGCATTTCAAATGCAGCAAAAGAGCGCTGAGTACTCAACTCAAATCGCTGCTCTTCAAACACAACTGCAAAATACCCAATCTGCAGTAAATAAAGACCTGCAAACCATCAAGCAAGAGACTATCCAAGAAGCTTCTCACGCAGTGGAGAAAACTCAGGTCGTACAATCCCAGCAACAAAAGAGTATTCAAAGCCTGCAGTTAGCAGTAGCTGACGTTAAAGGCCGTCGACCAAATGACTGGTTGCTTGCTGAAGCCGATTACCTAGTAAAACTAGCAGGTCGTAAATTGTTCCTTGAGCATGATGCCGTTAGCGCAACCAAACTAATGGAAAGCGCCGATCAACGTATCGCCGCACTAAATGACCCAAGCTTAGTATCACTGCGCCAATCAATGGCCAATGACATTACTAAGCTTCGCACTATCCCTCTTGTCGACCGCGATGGCTTAGTTTTACGCATCACAAGCCTACAACAGCAAGTCGATACGCTACCGCTTGCCAATGCAATTCTTCCAGAAGCTGCAGTTGTTGAGAAAAAAGCGGTATCAAAAGATATTAATGATTGGCAGAACAACCTGATGACGTCGATGAAAGACTTCTCAGAAAACTTCATCACCTTCCGTAGCCGTGATGGTGAGGTCATCCCTTTACTATCTCCTGAGCAACACTTCTACCTACGTGAGAATATCAAGGGCAAATTAGAGACTGCAATTCGCGCTGTCTATAAAGAGCAAGGTGATGTCTACAGTGCAGCACTTAATACCGCTAGCGAGTGGTCGAAAGCGTACCTAAACCAAGATAACAACTCAGTGATTGAATTTGAGAAGGCGATTAAACAGTTAAGTGAGCAGAATATCTCTGTGAAATACCCTGTAAAACTTGAGTCTCAAAATGAGTTGTCAGATGTTATACGTGAGCGCCTACGTCGTGAAGTAACCGTTATGACCACGGAGGAGAAATAATGATTCGCTGGATTTTTCTTTTTCTCGTTCTAGGTGCCGGATTAGTTGTCGGTACCCAGTTCTCAGGTCAACAAGGTTATGTCCTGATCTCGATAGCAAATAAGACCATTGAGATGAGCGTGACAACACTGGTTATTTTTGTCATTGCTCTTCTAGCTGCTCTATTCGGCTTGGAGTACCTATTCAAAAAGCTTATGTACGCAAGCTCAACTACTTGGAACTGGTTCAGTGTTCGTAAACTAAAACGCTCTCGTCGTTATACCAATGAAGGCATCATCAAGCTTCTTGAAGGTGATTGGAAAGGCGCAGAGAGGAAAGTAACTCGTTGGGCTAATCATCACGACATGCCTCTACTTTGCTATTTAGTCGCTTCTCAAGCTGCTCATGAACAAGGCAATACGAGTGAGCGTGATAAGTACATCGAACTTGCTAGCCAACAAGAGGACTCTCTACTGGCCGTTGAGCTAACTAAAGCAAAACAACAGATCAGTGAGTCGAACTACGAAGCCGCATTCGATACACTTTCGACCTTAAAAGGTACGTACCCTAATAACACCGCTGTACTTGGCCTATTAAAAGCCACCTACATGCAACTTAAACTCTGGCAACCATTACTAGAGTTAACGCCTAAGCTAGCTAAAAACAAGCTTCTTACGGCTGATGAGCAAGTTGAGTTAGAACAAAAAGCACAATGCGGCTTGCTTCACGATGTGGCACAGCAGCAAGGTAGCGAAGGTTTAATCAGCCATTGGAACAAGCTTTCAAGAAAGCAGAAACAAAGCTCTCACCTTGTTTCCTGCTTTGTGAAGCAACTGATCGCTCGTAAAGCTGACTCAGAAGCCTTCACTGTGATCAAAGAGAACATTGCGAAGAGTGGTTCAAATGAGCTCTACATGTTGCTTCCAGAGCTTAACCTTGCCGATCACCACCCAGTCGTTGTGATGCTAGAGCGCGCCATCAGTAAAGATGGTGACAATGCCGAAGCACACAGCGCATTGGCTCAGTTCTACCTAAGAGAACAGAAGTGGTCAGAAGCACAAACCCACTTCGAGAAAGCACTAGCACTTCGCTCAAACGTATCAGATTACGGATACCTATCTGATGCACTAGAAAAGCAAAACTTAACGAAGGCAGCTCACGAAGTTTCTCGTAAGGCACTCGCTCTCGTTCAACCAGCTTAAACTGTTACAACTATCATGAAGCCGATGCCAAGCATCGGCTTTTTTGTATCTACTGTTTACCTTAGATAACTTGCTAAGTACTAATAAGCAAACACTAGAGATGATAGTAAAAGTCTTCCATCCAAATCCCTTCTTCACACCCAGCTTATTGCTGACCGAAGCACCGTCCATTTTTAATAAGACCTACCTAGTTCGTAACAATCCATAAGTCATCATCTTGATCATGGGTTTTGAAATGCTATTAATGCTTTATAAGTACTGATTTTAAGTCATGAGGTTAAATCTTCATGGAATCCCCCGCAAGGTTTCCTAAAAAACACTGAGGGATACTTTAGATCTATCCGTATGTAGTTTTTGCCAATTATAAAACAAGTTGTTTAGAATCCATTTGAGCTGACTGACAACCTTTATATAGATTTTTGAAGGAATAACGATCAGATAGCTTAGTTTAAGATTGAAGAAGTGAATGTATAGTAGCGGAGTTTCAGACTCTAGACGAAATCAATGCTGAGACACAACAAAACTCCGAAGTTTAAAGCGCGGCTTAATTACTCAACAGAAGTAATTAAGAAGCCACAGCCACTTAGAGAACTCCTGCTAACTTATTAATTAATATCAATTTGTCATGTTAGAGCGCAAAGCCCTGCTATTGCTTAGCATAGCTTTCTAATCAATCGTCGATTCAACGATTACTAGCCAAAACAACCTTTTACGGAAGCCAAAGCCAAGAGTTAAAACACATACCCCAGAAACGACGAAAGCCTAGTCGTCAGACTAGGCTTTCTAATAAGTAGCGGAATGGACGGGATTGTGGACTTCTGGCAAACCCTTTGTAGGACTCACTCGGCCGAAGGACAAAACACTTTTCTTGAGATGTAAAAAAGCCCTGCTATTTCTAGCAGGGATTTTCTAATAAGTGGCGGAGTGGACGGGACTCGAACCCGCGACCCCCGGCGTGACAGGCCGGTATTCTAACCAACTGAACTAC
>NZ_JANVFC010000026.1:0-62941 GCF_025195005.1 Vibrio sp. NC2 | reverse complement strand
ACATCGCCAGGCTTTAAATTAAATCTTTAGGTTGACCGACCTGGGGATATGGACGCTCACTTAGTGAGTTGACCACTGCGGAGTGGTAGTTCAGTTGGTTAGAATACCGGCCTGTCACGCCGGGGGTCGCGGGTTCGAGTCCCGTCCACTCCGCCACTTATTCGATAACCTCGCCTAGTGCGAGGTTTTTTCGAATCTGAAGTAATAAAAAGTTTTAGGGGTGTAGCTCCAATTGGCAGAGCAGCGGATTCCAAATCCGCGTGTTGGGAGTTCGAATCTCTCCACCCCTGCCATATACGAAGCCTCAGCAGAAATGCTGAGGCTTTTTTGCATCTGTTGCTTCTAGAAGCAATGTTGGGAGAACTAGGCGAGTCCCAGGTTCAGGTTCGCCAGCCCAGTCGACTCTCCGGAGTACTGGCTCAGTTCAGTCCTACCATATTTAAGGCTCTAGACTGCGCGTCCCGGCAGAAATGCTAGAGTCTTTTTTATACCTGTCACCTTTAATGTAACGGTAGAAGTATTAAGTGCTCCTTTAGCTCCCCCTATTTAATCGAATCGCTTAATACCTACTAAATAAAACCTTGCCGTATTTAAAGGCTTAGTCGAACACTAGAAGCTTTCGTTCAGCACTCATCTCGCTCCGTAGTTCTGGTAGTGACTAAAGCTATACCTGTTAGGCCTTGAGTCTCATTATTTTTCCGGAAAGATTGCTGGCTAAGAGCGTTTTATCATATCGTCGGCAGCGTGATTAAACACCATTCGTCTTCGCTTTAGTCCCGATTAAATCTAATGTTTACCCAACATAAAGGCTTTTGGTTGCTTCAATAACAGTGCAGTAAACGCCGTGGTAAGTTCTATTGTTTATGTATACCTTTCAGCTAGATCTTCAGTGAGGGAATCGGCGAATCTGACTTTCATCAGTTATAAAAAAGGCCACCTAAATTAGGCAGCCTAGTTTGATATTTTGAGATGTTAATCTAACTCTTTCTCAGCTTGTTTCGCTTTCTCTATCATCGGAGTAATTGTTGAACCTTGGACTAAGATTGAGAACACAACAACAGCGTATGTCATGACAAGGATAATCTCTTTAACATCTATTGCCTTGTCTTCAATAACCCAGATACCTGAAGGGATTGAAAGTGCCATGGCTAGAGCTAGTCCACCACGCAAACCACCCCAAGTTAAGATCTTGATTGACCAAGGGTTGTAAGTTCTAAAGCGTTTGAATCCGATATAAGACAAGAAAACACTTAGGTAGCGTGCACTTAGCACTAGAGGTACTGCGAACGCCATTAAGATCCAGTCTTCTTGGTGGAATTTGAATAACAACATCGACATGCCGATCAATAAGAACAATACGCCATTTAAGAATTCATCGATTAATTCCCAGAAGTGGTCTAAGTGATCCTCACTCTCTTTCGAGAACCCAATAAAGCGCGTCCAGTTGCCAATCATGATACCTGATACCACCATTGCTAACGGTCCTGATACATGTAGGACTTCAGCAAAGGCATAACCAGCTGTAGGAATACCTATGGTTAATAGCAACTCCATCGAGTGGTCATCGGTGTTGCTGATTAGGTAATGGAATATTAAACCTAGAACAAAGCCATAGACGATACCACCGATAGCCTCTTGGACGAATAACATGGTCACGCTACCTACAGTCGGTGCTTCTGTACCGAACGCAATGGTAAATAGGGTAACGAAGATCACTAGGCCAAAACCATCGTTGAATAGAGATTCTCCCTCGATTTGAGTAGAGATTCGTCTGGGTGCATCGAGCTTCTTCACTATTGCTAATACAGCGATTGGATCGGTTGGAGAGATTAGAGAACCAAAAAGTAAGCAATAAATTAAGTCAAATTGAATACCGATAAACTGACAGAATCCATACAGTACAAAGCCAATAAAGAATGTCGAAAATAGTGTAGCGCCAAGAGCGAGTACCGTTATTTCCCATTTCTGATCTTTTAGATTAGGTAATTTAATCCCCAAACCACCTGCAAAGAGTAAGAATCCCAGTATTCCTTTCAGGAGGAAATCTTCAAAGTTGATACTGGCAACGGTTTCTGAGGCGATGTCAGCCAATTGGAACCAATTGTTTTGTCCCGCAATGATAATTAATAGAGATAACATCATTGAGCCAGCTGTAATGGCGATGGTTGTCTGCATTTTACCAATTTTGGTATTCACGAAAGCAATAAGCATGGCAGCTGCGGACAAGAAGCATAAGGTGTAATAGACCGACATTGGGATTCCAACATGTAACAAAGTATGAATATGAATTTTCGTTGTCTCATGCTCAAATAGCAAACATTTTTTTGTCATGACTTGGTAATCAATTTCATCTTTTAGACGTCTAGACTCCTTTTTAATGTGTGGTAGGATGGAGAGATAATTAAAGGAATGAGGTTGTACCGTGGGAAGTAATGTAAGGCAAAAGATTGACGCTCTGTTGAAGCAACGAATTTTACTGATTGATGGTGGCATGGGTACCATGATTCAGGATTATAAATTGGAAGAGCAAGACTATCGTGGTGAGCGCTTTGCTGATTGGCATAGTGATTTAAAAGGTAACAACGACCTTTTGGTACTTACACAACCTAAGCTTATCAAAGATATCCATATGGAATATTTGGAAGCCGGTGCTGATATCCTCGAGACCAATACCTTTAACTCTACAACCATCGCTATGGCCGACTACGATATGGAAAGTCTTAGCGAAGAAATTAACTTTACAGCTGCAAAATTAGCTCGTGAAGCGGCAGACGAATGGACGGCAAAGACCCCAGACAAACCCCGTTTCGTGGCGGGTGTGTTAGGTCCAACTAACCGAACTTGTTCTATCTCTCCAGACGTTAATGATCCGGGCTATCGTAATGTTAGCTTTGATGAGCTTGTTGAAGCTTACTCCGAATCGACACGAGCACTTATCAAAGGCGGCTCAGATCTTATTCTTATCGAAACTATCTTCGATACGTTAAATGCAAAAGCATGTTCTTTTGCGGTTGAATCTGTTTTTGAAGAAGTGGGTATTACTCTTCCAGTGATGATCTCCGGTACCATTACTGACGCATCAGGTCGTACGCTTTCAGGGCAAACAACAGAAGCTTTCTACAACGCCCTTCGTCATGTTAAACCTATCTCATTTGGATTGAACTGTGCATTAGGCCCTGACGAACTGCGAGAGTACGTTGGTGAGATGTCTCGTATCTCAGAATGTAACGTTTCCGCTCACCCTAACGCGGGTTTACCTAATGCATTCGGTGAGTATGACCTTTCTCCTGAAGATATGGCTGAACACGTTAAGGAATGGGCCGAGAGTGGCTTCTTGAACCTAATTGGTGGTTGTTGTGGTACAACGCCAGAACATATACGTCACATGGCAGAGGCCGTTGAAGGCGTAACTCCACGTCAATTACCTGATTTGCCTGTGTCTTGCCGTTTATCTGGCTTAGAACCATTAACGATTGCTAAAGAATCATTGTTTGTAAACGTCGGTGAGCGTACTAACGTTACCGGCTCTGCTCGATTTAAGCGATTGATTAAAGAAGAGCTTTACGACGAAGCCTTGAGTGTTGCTCGAGAGCAAGTTGAGAACGGCGCTCAGATCATCGATATCAACATGGATGAAGGGATGCTAGACGCTGAAGCGTGTATGGTTAAATTCCTTAATCTATGTGCGTCTGAGCCAGAGATCTCGAAAGTACCAGTCATGGTCGATTCTTCAAAATGGGAAGTTATCGAAGCTGGCCTGAAATGTATTCAGGGTAAAGGCATCGTTAACTCTATCTCATTGAAGGAAGGGAAAGAGAAGTTTGTCGAGCAAGCTAAACTGGTTCGTCGTTATGGCGCAGCTGTCATTGTGATGGCGTTCGATGAACTAGGACAGGCTGATACTCGAGAGCGTAAAGTCGAGATTTGTACTAATGCCTACAATATTCTTGTTGATGAAGTCGGTTTCCCGCCAGAAGATATTATTTTTGACCCGAACATTTTCGCAGTGGCTACTGGTATTGATGAGCATAACAACTATGCGGTCGACTTCATTGAAGCAGTAGGGGACATCAAACGCGATCTTCCGCATGCGATGATCTCGGGTGGTGTGTCGAATGTTTCATTCTCTTTCCGCGGTAATAACTACGTTCGTGAGGCAATCCACGCGGTCTTCCTATATCACTGTTTTAAAAATGGTATGGATATGGGCATTGTAAATGCGGGGCAATTAGAGATTTACGATAATGTGCCTGAGGATTTACGTGAAGCCGTTGAAGATGTGGTTCTAAACCGTCGAGACGATTCAACAGAGCGCTTGCTCGATATTGCGACTGAGTATCTAGAGCGTGCAGTGGGAAAAGTTGAAGATAAATCGGCTTTAGAGTGGCGTACTTGGCCAGTAGAAAAGCGCTTAGAACACTCTTTAGTGAAAGGTATTACCGACTTTATTGTTGAAGATACCGAAGAAGCTCGTGTTAATGCTTCTCGTCCTATCGAGGTAATTGAAGGTCCATTAATGGATGGCATGAACGTAGTTGGTGACCTCTTTGGTGAAGGTAAGATGTTCCTTCCTCAAGTGGTGAAATCTGCCCGTGTTATGAAGCAAGCGGTAGCCCATCTAGAACCATTTATTAATGCAACCAAAGACGTTGGTGCGACTAACGGAAAAATCTTACTGGCGACCGTAAAAGGCGATGTTCACGATATTGGTAAAAACATTGTGGGCGTTGTCTTGCAGTGTAATAACTATGAAATTATCGATTTAGGCGTGATGGTTTCATGTGAAAAGATCCTTAAGGTCGCTAAAGAAGAGAACGTCGATATCATTGGTCTTTCGGGTTTGATCACTCCTTCATTGGATGAGATGGTTCATGTGGCTAAAGAGATGGAGAGACAAGGTTTTAAACTGCCTCTTCTGATTGGCGGAGCAACAACATCTAAAGCGCATACAGCCGTTAAGATTGAACAGAACTACTCTGAACCTGTGGTCTACGTAAACAATGCCTCACGTGCTGTTGGTGTGTGTACTTCTCTACTCTCTAACGAACTGAAGCCTGCATTTGTTGAGAAGTTGGATATTGATTACGATCGCGTTCGCGATCAACACAACCGCAAAAAGCCGCGCACTAAGCCAGTCTCGCTAGAGAGAGCGCGTGCCAATAAAGTTGCTATCGATTGGAATGCGTATACTCCCCCTGCACCCGCTAAACCGGGAGTACACATCTTCAAGGACTTTGATGTGGCTACTTTACGTCAGTACATCGACTGGACTCCGTTCTTTATGACGTGGTCTTTGGTTGGTAAGTACCCGGCAATTTTTGATCATGAAGAAGTAGGCGAAGAGGCGAAGCGCTTATTTAAAGACGCCAATGATTTGTTAGATCGAGTACAAAGAGAGAAGTTGCTTGAAGCTCGTGGTATGTGTGCCATGTTCCCAGCGAACAGTGTTGGCGATGATATTGAAGTGTATACCGATGAATCGCGTACTGAAGTATTAAAGGTTCTGCACAACCTTCGTCAGCAAACCGAAAAGCCCAAAGGATTTAACTACTGTTTGTCAGATTACATTGCGCCAAAAGACAGCGGTAAAGCGGATTGGATTGGTGGTTTTGCAGTAACGGGTGGTATTGGTGAGCGAGAGCTGGCTGATGATTACAAAGCGAAAGGCGACGACTATAACGCGATCATGATTCAGGCGGTTGCAGACCGATTGGCTGAAGCGTTCGCTGAATACTTGCATAAAGAAGTGAGAAAGGACATTTGGGGCTACTCACCTGATGAGAATTTGTCTAACGACGATTTGATTCGAGAGAAGTACCAAGGTATTCGTCCAGCCCCGGGTTACCCTGCTTGCCCAGAGCATACAGAGAAAGGCACGTTGTGGGAGTTGATGGACGTTGAAAAAGCAATCGACATGTCGCTAACCACGAGTTACGCAATGTGGCCAGGTGCCTCAGTGTCTGGTATGTACTTCTCTCATCCTGATGCCCGATACTTTGCTATTGCACAGATTCAACAGGATCAAGTGGATAGCTATGCTGATCGTAAAGGTTGGGATATGTTGGAAGCTGAGAAGTGGTTAGGTCCAAACATTAACTAGTTTGAATCTATAACGGGTTTTGATTCGTAAAAATAAAAGGGTTGCTTAAGAGCAACCCTTTTTGTATCTGTCGTTTGGTGATTTTAAACTAATCGAGCAACCGTCGTTTTATTCAAACAGCTCTTGATGCAGCTTTTGAATCGCTAACTTGGAGACAGATTCATCAAGCAAGAAGCACAGGTTATGTGGGCTCGCTCCGTAACAAATCATACGTAGGTTGAAGTCTTCAAGCGTGCCGAATACTTGCTTCGCATAGCCTTTGCTTTCACTCATGTTATTGCCAATAAGAGCAACAAGGCATAGGTCGTGTTCAATATCCACAGAACACAGCTCTTCAAGCTCAATTCGAGCGGCTTCTGGTAGCTGAGGAGCACCACCCGATGTATCTGTTTGATCGAGAGTGAGTGAGACACTGATCTCTGAGGTAGTGATAAGATCGACAGAGATCTTATGCTTAGCGAGGATCTCGAACACTTTTGCGAGGAAGCCATAAGCATGGAACATATTGGCGCTGCGTAGCGTAACCATGGTTTGGTTGCAGCGTAGGGCAAGCGCTCTGAACAGAGGGGAGCTTTCAACTTGTTGACGAATCCATGTGCCACCGAGCTCTGGTGCTTTTGATGAGCCGACAAATACCGGAATTTGATGGCGTAGTGCCGGGACTAGAGTCGATGGGTGTAAGATCTTCGCGCCAAAGTTTGCCATTTCCGATGCTTCGCTGAAGCTGATCTCTGGGATAGGAGATGCTTTCGATGCGATACGTGGATCCGTGGTGTAGATGCCCGGAACATCAGTCCAGATTTCTAAACCAATCGCTTGTACAGATTCTGCAATCAGTGCTGCTGAGTAATCACTACCACCACGACCTAGCGTTGTGGTGTTACCTTCGCTATCGGCGCCGATAAAGCCTTGGGTAACGACAACTTGCTGCTGGCATAGTGGAATCAATTTCTGTTGCGCTAAGGCTGCAATATCTTTTAACTGTGGTTCTGCTTTGCCGAAGTCACCATTGGTGCGCATCACTTCTCTGATATCAAAACGGACAGCGGGTGTGCCACGCTCGCGAATGATTTGAGCGAGGATATGTGTCGACATCAGTTCGCCACATGCCACTAGGTGATCGGTGAGTTTAGTACTGGCTTGGAATGATGCCGCTTCGGCTGCACTCGCAATGTCATCGAGAATACAGTGCACATCTTTTTCAATGCTAATTGGGTCAGCTAGCTGATCAAGAATCGCGTTATGAATGTCAGTCAATTGCGTCAATAATTCCTGACGACGAGTTTTGTCTTGGACACCATTCGCTAGTTCAACCAGCAAGTTGGTGACGCCTGAGCACGCGCTGCTCACAACCAGTTTAGTATTCGAGTTATTTTCAATAATGGCAGCACAACGGCTCATTGCTTCAAAGTTGGCAACACTTGTTCCACCAAACTTAGCGACATTAAAAGAACCAGCTACATTAGATGCACTCACGATATATCTCCCACGACTTCCTAAAATAAAATTACTGTTGGGTAATCCAACGTCCGATGTTTTTCGAAGAGAGTATTTAGAGCAAAAAGAGAGGAATTATTAGAATAGTAACCTCAGAAGCTCTTCACCATATAGAAATGGCGACAGTTGCCGGGATTCAGCCCGCTCAACCGATAATAAAGGTCCTGCATCCTTTTATTATCTCGGCACTGCTCCCCCTTGATGCTTTGTATTGGAAATGCGGTTCCACAAAACATCTGCCTGGGCAGTGCTCCTCTTCTGCTAGATAGCCATTTCATTGAACGTGTTTGCGGTAACAATGTCAATCCGTAACTGGAGATATTTAAAAAATAATTTTAACAATTATGTGACACTGGTGTGACCTCAATACTTTTAGCTAATTGATGACGGTATCGATTTGCTTTAGGGTGGATTGTTCACAACATTAACGTAAGGGATGTACATGTCTAATTTAACACTCACTACTGCTATCGAGAGCTTTTATCCGCCACACCGAACGTTAATGGGGCCGGGGCCTTCAGACATTTCTCCTCAAGTTTTACAGGCCTTGAGCCGTCCAACTATTGGTCACCTCGACCCGTTATTTATCGCGATGATGGATGAACTGAAACAACTTCTTAAGTATGCATTCCAAACTGAAAATGAGTTTACGATTGCTGTTTCTGCGCCGGGCAGCGCAGGTATGGAAACCTGTTTTGTTAACTTGATTGAGCCCGGTGAGAAGGTAATTGTTTGTCGCAATGGCGTTTTTGGTGAACGTATGCGAGAGAATGTTGTGCGCTGTGGTGGTGAAGCGATCCTTGTAGATGATGAGTGGGGCAAGCCCGTTTCCGTTGAAAAGGTCGAAAAGGCATTGGCAGAAAACCCCGATGCAGTTGCTGTTGCATTTGTGCATGCAGAGACGTCTACTGGAGCGTTATCGGATGCTCAAGCGATTTCAGCCGTCGCTCGTCAGTTTGATGCATTGTCGATTGTTGATGCAGTGACATCATTAGGTGGTGTGCCACTGTTGGTCGATGAATGGCAGCTTGATGCGGTTTATTCTGGCAGCCAAAAGTGTCTATCTTGCGTTCCTGGCCTGTCTCCGGTGACTTTCTCTCAACGTGCGGTTGAGAAGATGAAGGCACGTCAAACTCCGGTACAAAGCTGGTTCCTAGATCAAAGCTTAGTATTGGGTTACTGGAGTGGAGAAGGCAAGCGTAGCTACCACCATACGGCACCCGTGAATAGCCTGTATGCTCTGCATGAGTCGTTGGTTTTATTGAAAAATGAAGGCCTGGATAATGCGTGGTCACGTCACCATGCGATGCACCAAGAGCTTAAAGAAGGCGTAGAAGCACTAGGATTAAAGTTTGTGGTTGATGAAGAGAGTCGTCTTCCGCAGCTCAATGCGCTTTATTTCCCTGAAGGAATCGATGAAGCCAAAATCAGAACACAACTTCTAGAAGAATATAACCTTGAAATTGGCGCAGGACTTGGTTCTTTGGCTGGCAAGGCTTGGCGTATTGGTTTAATGGGTTATGGCGCTCGAAAAGAGAATGTCGCTTTGTGCTTAAAAGCGTTGCAAGACGTTTTAAAATAGCGGTAATAAACTCAAGTTCAAAAGAAAAGCGCACGAGAGATCGTGCGCTTTTTTGTGTCTAGACTAAACGTCAATATGGTGAATTAACTCTAGATTCCGTGACGTCATTTAGCAGAAGAAATGTTGTTTTCAGCTTCCGATATTTTCTTATATTGAACCTTGGAAAAGTCTCTATTTGGGAACAAGAAGCTCGCTTCACTACGAATTTGTTCGGCTTTACTGTGATCGCCTAATCCTTGATACGCTAGAATCAGGTTGCTGTAGAAAGCAGGCCTTGGCTTACGTTTTATGATCTCTAACGACCAATCTATATAAGGTTGGATCAAGCTAGGATCAGCTTTGTAGAGGCCGATATTTAGATAGGTGCTGTATACGTCCCAATCATAGCGATCTTTCCAGACTACAGGGTTCGTTACCTGCTTAAGAATATCCGGGTTTCTGGGTTTAGAAAGTTCAAATTGAGTCAGGACATAATTGGTATGCAGCGCGCTCAACATATAGAAACTCACCAAGATCGGAACCACCAAGCTAGACACTCTAAACAGGGTTTTACTAACGATACTGAACGGCTGTTGATAGTGACGAGAAGCTCGTTGATCGACCCAGTAAATCAAAATGATAAAGGTTATCCAGTGAATCGCTGAGTGGTAAAAAGGGTACTCGAGCTGAGAATGTAAGAGTATCGGTATAAATAGTGCGAGCAGTGCTAGACGTGTTCCCTTCGCTGAGTTTGCTATACGTGACATGACTAAGAACGCAGCAATCAAGATCCCGATGATTGGTACTATTCCGCCTTCAACCCCCCAAAACATGAATTCATTGTGCGGGTGATCCATTGAAGGAAGGCCTGGATGATAATTTGGGTTGAGTTGATGTTGGCGAGCTGTGTATAGCGTGTACTCGGATTCGAACTTCCCGTAGCCATACCCTGTAAATGGCTTTTCGATCATCATATCGAGCGCTTGTGGAAAGGTATAAGCTCGTGGGCTTTCTAAGTTAGCCCTTTTACTTGCGAGGCTATCAGTTGTACTGAGGCTGATTACCGAAAAAGCGACCACGATACCGACTAGCACTGATGCGCACCATCCGTAGAAGCGTTTCTTGGTCGAGAACTTGTATAGATAAGGCAGAATGCAGACAAACCCAATGACGGCAGCCAACCATCCGGTACGTGATGCAATGATGATCAGCAAAGGTACGGTTAAGGTCGGGGTTAGGTATAGTAAGAATGACTCGCTAATTTTGTGATTATATTTAGCGGGCTGTCTCGCTAAAAGATACGCTGAAAGCACAAAACCAGTAGCTAAAAAGCTAGCCATTACATTCGGTTGTTGGAATATCCCATAAGGTCGATTAGCCGCAGTGTTGTAACCAAATAGATTGCCGGGTTCCAGTAAGAAATATTGCACGTAACCAAAGAGTGCTTGTATAACCACAGCAAGCACAATGAACCACAACATGCGTTGCTTGTGTTTATTGCTGAACTTAAATTGCTGAAGTACGACGAATAAAGCGAAGCCCGCCCACAATCCCAGTAGTCGACCAGATGCGGCTTGAGGAAAGGCGTTACTGTAGAGCGTGGGTAGCGTAAGTATCACGCAACTGATCAGCAAGCCAACGGTTAACTTGGAATATTTAAGTACTCGGTTAGTCGCGAGTTGGTAGAAGCCAATTGCTAACGTAAAGCTAAGAGCTAACCAGGTGGTTGGGTTAAACGATAACGCAAGGCCTGAGCCTCCAGGATTCGGCATGAAAAAATGCATGGCTAACAAGAATACAACAGCTAAAGAAGCCAGAAATGCTTTATTGAGTGGTAGCTGAGTTACCTGATTTTCTAGTTGGGTACCGCTAGTGTGTATTGTTGCCATAAATCCCTAACCTTATAAAAACAGAGCTTGTTCCTTCTGAAACAAGCTCTGTTACTTTAACATTTTTCTGTCTGCTCGCAGGGCGCTATTTTACACCTACTTCAAATTTAACATAGGCTTAAGGAAGCGAGCAGTGTGCGAACCTTCGACTAACGCCACATCTTCAGGTGTACCTTCTGCAACAATCTCACCACCACCTTGACCACCTTCTGGACCAAGGTCTAAGATCCAGTCTGCTGTTTTGACGACATCTAGGTTGTGCTCAATCACGACAACCGTATTACCGTGATCACGCAGCCTATGTAATACCGTCAATAGCTGCTGGATATCGTGGAAATGAAGACCTGTTGTTGGTTCATCAAGAATGTATAAGGTTTTTCCCGTGTCTCGTTTAGACAATTCACGCGCTAATTTAACGCGTTGCGCTTCACCACCAGATAAGGTCGTCGCTGCTTGTCCGAGGCGAATGTAGGAAAGGCCAACATCCATCAATGTTTGCAGCTTACGAGCGATAACAGGAACAGGGTTGAAGTATTCTCGAGCATCTTCCACTGTCATCTCTAGAACTTCGTCAATGGTTTTGCCTTTGTAGCGAACTTCTAAAGTTTCACGGTTATAACGCTTACCTTTACACACATCACACGGCACATACACATCTGGCAAGAAGTGCATCTCTACTTTGATGACACCGTCTCCCTGACACGCTTCACAGCGACCACCACGAACGTTAAAACTGAATCGACCTGGCTTGTAGCCACGAGATCGTGATTCTTGGGTACCGGCAAATAACTCTCGAATTGGCGTGAAAATACCAGTGTAGGTTGCAGGGTTTGATCTTGGTGTGCGACCGATAGGGCTTTGGTCAATATCGATCACTTTGTCGAAATGCTCTAAGCCTTTTATCTTTTTGTGCTTTGCCGGAACTGCAGTTGTTGCACCGTTTAATTGAGTGTGGGCAACTTTAAAGAAGGTGTCATTGATTAGTGTAGATTTACCTGACCCCGATACCCCCGTAATACAGCTGAATAAGCCTACAGGGATCGTCGCAGTGACATTCTTTAGGTTGTTCCCCGTTGCGCCAACGATCTCGACGACCTTTTTCTTGTCGATAGGCGTTCTTTGTTTTGGTATCGCAATTTCTTTAGCGCCGCTCAGGTATTGTCCGGTTAAAGAATTCGGGTTTTCGATGATGTCTTGCATGGTGCCTTCTGCGACCACGTGTCCACCATGCACACCCGCACCTGGGCCGATATCGATAACATGGTCAGCACAACGGATTGCGTCTTCATCATGTTCAACAACAAGCACGGTATTTCCTAGATCTCTGAGGTGAACCAAAGTTTGCAGTAGACGTTCATTATCGCGCTGGTGGAGGCCAATTGATGGTTCATCGAGTACATACATAACACCCACTAAACCAGCACCAATTTGACTTGCTAGACGAATCCTTTGCGCTTCACCACCAGACAGCGTTTCTGCACTGCGTGATAGGTTCAGGTAATTCAAACCAACGTTCACCAAGAAGTGCAGACGATCATTGATCTCTTTCATTACTTTATCAGCGATCTGACCACGCTGACCACTGAGCGATAAGTTTTGGAAAAACTCTAGTGCATCAGCAATGCTGAGCTGAACGATTTCTGGCAGTGTGGTATCGCCAATGAAGACATTTCGAGCTTCTAATCTTAAGCGCGTACCATCACAGCTAGAACACGACTTCGTTGATATGTACTTGGCAAGGTCTTCACGTACTGCGCTAGATTCAGTATCGCGGTAGCGACGTTCTAGCGTATTTAAGATGCCTTCAAACGGATGGCGTTTGACTCGAATATCACCTCGGTCATTGATGTACTTGAATTCCACTTCAGTACGCCCTGATCCTTTAAGAATGATCTCTTGAGTCTTTTTAGGCAGAGAGTTGAATGGCACATACAGATCAAAACCATAATGGTCTGACAGCGATGTCAGCATCTGAAAATAGTAATAATTCTTCTGATCCCAGCCTTTTATTGCACCTTCTGCAATGCTTAGGTTCTCATCTAAAATCACTCGACTTGGATCAAAATATTGTTGAACACCAAGTCCATCACACGTACCACATGCACCTGCAGGATTGTTGAATGAGAATAGGCGCGGCTCAAGCTCTTGCATGCTGTAGCCACACTTTGGACAAGCAAAGTTAGCTGAGAACACGATCTCTTCTTGTTCTTTATCATCCATCCAACCGACAACAGCGATACCACCAGATAGTTCTAATGTGGTCTCGAACGATTCGGCTAAACGTTGTTGAAGATCAGGACGAACCTTGAATCTGTCTACCACAACTTCAATGGTGTGCTTCTTGTGCAGTTCCAATGTGGGTGGATCGGACAAATCACAGGTCTCGCCATCAATACGAGCTCGGATAAAGCCTTGTGCGGCTAGGTTTTCCAGTGTCTTTACATGCTCACCTTTACGTTCTTTGACGATCGGTGCCATCAGCATCATCTTTGAGCCTTCAGGCAGTTCTAATACCTTGTCGACCATTTGGCTGATGGTTTGCGCCGCGAGGGGGATATTGTGATCAGGGCAGCGTGGCTCGCCGACTCGAGCGTAAAGCAGTCTTAGGTAATCATAGACTTCAGTGATAGTACCGACGGTTGAACGAGGGTTGTGAGAGGTCGATTTTTGTTCTATCGAGATGGCTGGAGATAAACCTTCGATGTGGTCGACATCGGGTTTTTCCATAAGAGATAGAAATTGACGGGCGTAGGCCGACAAAGACTCAACATAACGACGTTGACCTTCCGCATAGAGAGTATCAAACGCAAGTGACGACTTTCCAGAACCTGATAAACCAGTGATAACCGTCAGCTTATCACGGGGTATGGTTAGGTTAATGTCTTTGAGGTTATGCGTACGAGCGCCTCTAATTTCTATTTTATCCATCTCAATAGACCATGTAATTTTAAGTGGCTAAAGTATTACATAGAGTGAGATTTGTGCAAAGTTTTACTGGATAAAAAAACAGTAAACAAAAAAGGGCGACTCTTTTGAGTCACCCTTGGAATCATTTAATGTGCTGTTAACTAACCGCTAATTGCTATTAATTAAATAGCTAAATAGCTAAATAGCTAAATAGCTAAATAGTTAAACCGCTCAGTAGCTAAACAGTGAGTAAGCCAAATTTAGCGATTAAGCTTCTTTTGTTGTTGAGTGCTTACCTAGCTCGATTTGTTGCTGGTCTTTTTTGTATAGGTTTTCAAAGCAGTAATTTGTTGCTTCGATGTAGCCTTCAACACTACCGCAGTCAAAACGTTGACCTTTAAATTTGTAAGCCAACACACAACCTGCTTTTGCTTGTTTTAGCAATGCATCAGTGATTTGGATTTCGCCGCCTTTGCCTGGTTCAGTCTGTTCGATAAGCTCAAAGATATCTGGAGTCAGAATGTAACGGCCAATGATTGCTAGGTTGCTTGGCGCAGTGCCTGGTTCTGGCTTTTCTACCATGTCATCAACACGGAAAAGGTCATCTTTAATCATTTCGCCAGAGATAACACCGTACTTGTGAGTCTCGTTTTCAGGTACTTCCTGTACAGCAACGATTGAGCAACGGAACTGTTTGTATAGTGCAACCATTTGAGCCAGTACACCTTGCTGTTCGTTAACACAAAGGTCATCAGCAAGCACTACTGCAAAAGGTTCATCACCCACAAGCTCGCGACCCGTCAAGATAGCGTGGCCAAGGCCTTTCATTTCACGTTGACGAATGTACGTGAAGTTTGCTGCTTCAATCGTCTCACGGATATTGATCAGCAAATCTTCTTTATTGGTGCCACTGATCTGGTGCTCAAGCTCATAGTTCTTATCAAAGTGGTCCATCAATGAATGCTTACCACGGCCAGTAACAATGCACATGCCATCCATACCGGCTTCAATTGCTTCTTCAACGCCGTATTCAATCAGAGGTTTGTTGACGACAGGCATCATTTCTTTCGGCATTGACTTAGTTGCTGGTAAGAAGCGAGTACCGTAGCCAGCTGCCGGGAAAAGGCACTTTTTGATCATGATAAGACCCTTTATCTATAATAATTATGGATTCAACCTGAGTGGTTGATATTTCTGAGGGCAACTCTAGCATAAGTTATGTCGAAAATTCAGCAACAATCCGTATGGTTCACTAGAGTTTTCCTCAAAATTATCGTCAGTTTAAGAGGCTGATCAATTATGCAAGCAAGTTCTGGTTTGCCCATGCAATAGCTTGGACTCGATTCTTAACGGCTAACTTACGAAATATCTGATAAAGATGAGATTTGACGGTGAATTCGCTAATAAACAAGTCATCGGCTATTTGCGTGTTTGATGAGCCTGATTGAAGGCAGCGAATCACTTGCAGCTCTCTGATGGTTAAGTCGACATTAGTAGGGGTGGTATTGGTGCTCACGATATTTCGATAGTAGAACAACAATTGGCTTGCCACTTTTCTAGGTAGCCAATTGTCTCCATTAATGACCTCTTCAAGCCCCTTTGCTATTTTGGCTTTCTCTTCAGTGTTGTAAAACAGACCTTTTAATACGCCAAACGTAATCAACTCCGATGTGGGAAGAGCTTTGGGGACGTTGAATAAAATGATCTCATGATTTTTCCACATCACAGGTAGATTTGGATGAAGGTTGATTAATCGAGGCACCTCTTTGTAATCAACCAGTAAAATTCGGTTGCTCTGCTTTCGATCAAATAACATCAAATCGTCCGGTGTCATTTTGTAGAGAATAATAGATAAGTGTTTTTCTATCTCTTTTACATGTAGATAGGTGTCGTTTGGGTCGATGCACAGAAAATGCAAAGTGCGAGCGTATCGAGATTTTCTCATTGAAACGTCCTGTTTAAGTAGAATTAGATTCCACGTTGTCATGCAGGCTCTCGCTTCTCTAGCGCCTTAATGGTGACTTGCGTTGAATATCAATTATCAAAGTAAATGAGTGGTTTGTAAGTGGAGAAAAAAGCAACATCGCTCTGAATATCATGATTTGTTACGTTTTTATTCTTTGTAGTGAGGCGAGAATAGGAATGCGATTTATCACTGCAGAAAAGCATGCTATTCTTGTGCGCTAAAATTTTCTGAGACTATGAATTTAGACGGAGCAAATCATGGCTAGCCGTGGAGTTAACAAAGTTATATTAGTGGGTAACCTAGGTAATGACCCTGAAATTCGTTACATGCCCAATGGCGGTGCAGTAGCGAACATTACCATTGCAACGTCAGAGTCATGGCGTGATAAAGCAACTGGCGAACAGCGTGAAAAAACAGAATGGCACCGTGTTGCTCTGTTTGGCAAGCTGGCGGAAGTTGCTGGTGAGTACCTACGTAAAGGTTCTCAAGTTTACATTGAAGGTCAACTTCAAACGCGTAAATGGCAAGATCAAAGCGGTCAAGATCGCTACACAACAGAAGTCGTTGTTCAAGGCTTCAACGGTGTAATGCAAATGCTTGGCGGTCGTGCTCAAGGCGGTGCTCCTGCTCAAGGTGGTATGGGTAACAACCAACAGCAAGGTAGTTGGGGTCAGCCACAGCAGCCACAACAGCAGCAACAAGCACAACAACAATACAGTGCTCCAGCTCAACAGCAGCCGAAAGCACCTCAACAAGCTCCTCAGCAGGCTCAACCTCAATATAATGAGCCGCCAATGGATTTTGATGATGACATCCCATTTTAAGCCCTGTTTTTAATATATTATAAAGACAGTATTAAATTGGAAAAAGCCGCGTTTATCGCGGCTTTTTGTTACCTAGAATTCTTAACGCTTTATTTACAACGTCAATTTATAGTATAAGTAGCAATACGGTATAATGTGAGTTGAAAAGGATTTCGTTATTCATGAGATATACCCCGACACTAAAATTGAGCACTCGATTGGTCGCATTTGTCACTGTGATAGTGATCAGTGCGATGTTCATTCTTTTTATTGGTGGCACACTTTCCTTTAAGCGTATCGGACAGGAATATTTAGACCATTATTTGGTTGGTATTGTCGACGTTGTAGATAAAGAGATGGAAGATCCTGACGCCGCGTATTCGATGCAACGTTGGATGCCTAAGATGTTGCAGGCGAGCAATATTGTTGAGATGAAACTCTCGAACCAGACTGGCATCGTTTATCGTTTCAAAGATACCTCCCCACAAATTGATCCCAACCGTCTTTATGAAAGAAGCTTCATTTTAGAGCGCAATGAAGGTTATCGAATCGAGTTTAAAGCATTGCCTCCTTATATTGGTTATAGCTACTCAATGGAAGCAATGTGGTCAATTACTTTGGCAGTTGCATTGATCCTTTTCTGTCTGGCTCGTGGTGTTCGTTGGTTGAAGGAACAGTTGATGGGTTCTGAGATCTTGGAAGAGCGAGGAAGAATGATCCTCGCAGGGCAAGTTGAGGCTCATGCAAAGGGAGATGAACTTGAATGGCCATACACGGCAAGTGAAGCCTTGGATGTCTTGATCGAAGAGCTGCAAGATGCTCGTCAAGAAAGAAGCCGCTTCGATACCTTTATTCGTACCCATACCTTCCTAGACAAACTCACAGGCACGGCAAACCGAGTCTTATTCGATAACAAGCTTGAATCGGCTTTGCATGAAAGCGGTGCTCGAGGTGGTGTGTTATTGATACGTATCGACGAATGGGAGCAAGTTCGTGATGTTAATGACAAGCAAATCACTGACGGCTTTATTATCGAAGTTGGCGAAGTATTGTCGAATATTGTTCAACGCTATCCTGATGTCATTTTTTCTCGTTATTACGATGCTGATTTTGCCGTATTTATTCCGCATCAAGGGGCTAAAGATATTGGTACCTTGGCGGCTCAGTGTTTAAGACAGTTAGATAAACTAACCCCGCCAGAGCCTTTAGATTCTGATAATTGGTGCCATATTGGCGTAACCATGTATACCGAAGGTGAGCGTCACAGTCAGATCATGGATGAAACGGAAACAGCATTAAAGAGTGCCCAGCTGGAGCGTATTAATAACTGGAGCCGTTACCCTAAGCAGAATACAAATGAGTTGGATAGAGGCAGTGTTCGTTGGAGAACATTATTGGATAAAGCGCTGCTTCCTGAAAATTTAGTAATCTTTGCTCAGCGATGTTATCTTATGCCGGAATCTGGTCAAGCTAATGAATTACATAGAGAAATATTCACTAGAATTCAGGATCCTGATAAAGGTTTATTGAAATCGTCTCGATTTATGCCTGCGGTAGAGCAAGTGGGTTATCAAGCTCAAATGGACCAATCGGTTCTAAAGGTATTGTTGAAATCGCTGAAAGAGTCAACTCAGCCTCTCAACTATTCGGTGAATCTGAATGTTACTCCATTTGCGAATAAACAGCATTTTAAGTGGTTTAGAAGTGAGTTGTTACAGCTCTCTGCTCAGCACCGCTCTCAGCTTGCGTTTGAGTTTCCAGAAGGGCACTTGATTGCCCATCTTGATTATATGAGACCGGTGGCAAAGATGCTGCGAGGTTTAGGGTGTAAAGTGGTGGTTGGCCAAGCTGGACGAACCATTGTTAGCACTCACTATATAAAAGACTTAAAGGTTAATTACATTAAGCTTCATCGAAGCTTAATAAAGAAAATCGATCAAAGGCATGAGAACCAACTGTTTGTCCGAAGCTTAATTGGGGCATGCGGTGACTCCCCAACTCAAGTTATTGCCGTTGGAGTCGAGACAAAACAAGAAAAGAACACCTTGATAGAGTTAGGCATTAACGGCTATCAAGGGAGATATTTCGACGAAGAACAACAAATTATCCCTTTGCCTAATCAAGCTGAAAAGGTCGCGAAAGCGGAATCTGTTGTGAAAGTTGGACGAAGAAATCGATGGCGTAAGAGTAGTAGTTAACAATGAATTTTAAAGCGATTTTAGACAAGATAAAGCCAACGAATAATAAAGGCAGCTCTCAAGTTGTCATGTTAGGCAACGATGCCATTTATATTTCATCGACAGAACAAGAACCTCAAGTAACCAGCATTCCCGTGGTTAATGGGGACTGGGAGAGTGCGCTAAAAAAATCGCTTAGCAGTGAGGTGTTTACCAGTAATAGCCTCCAGCTGATTGTCTGTGCTAACTACTACCAAACCTACCAAATTGATAAACCGGACATTCCAGAGAGTGAATGGTCGGTTGCCCTGCCTTTTTTACTCAAAGATCTTGTCTCTGAAAGAGTGACTGAAATTATCGCGAGTGCGGTCGCGTTACCGACGTCGAATAAGCTACAAGTGTATGTTCTGCCTAAAAAACTGTTAGACAAGCTTTTGAATATTGCTAATTCGGTTCAGGTTGAATTAATAGGCGTTGCTCCTGAAGATGAAATCTGGGGTTACAGTGCTGGCGAACTGTCTAATTTCATCCTTTTGCAGCGCAGCGCCAATTCACACTTTAAGCTGGGTGCGTTTGTTGAAAATACTGTTTGCTTTCAAAGAACCATCCGTAGTGTTGTTCCACCTTTAACGGGTGTTGCATCAAGCGCTCTGCAGTTAGATGGCCTTGCTCTAGAACTCCAACGCTCGATTGATTACCTTTCTTCTCAAATTAAAGGTACTCAACTTCATCAGTTGAAAATCTGCTGTGATGAGGAAGATGAGTCTGAGTTACAAGGCGCGTTAAATAACACATTGAGTTCGACAGTTTCTCTGCTCGTTGAAGGTGAGCGTGATAATTCAGAGAGTTTGTTGGTTAAGCTCGCGGCTGAAAAAGAGGCTTTTAATGTCAATCTTTACCCTGAACATCTCAAGCCTAAGAAAGAATATTTTACGCTGACCAATGTTGTTGCGAGTTGGGGGCTCGTTTGTGTACTGCTACTTGGTGGTTACTTTGTAATGCAGTATCAAGCTTCTAATCTAGATAAAGCCCTAACAGCTTTGCAACATGACTCGAACCAGCTTAACAAGCAAGTTAACCAATTGAATAGTAAGTTAACTCAGCATAAACCGTCTCCAGAGAAAGTGGCGGCAGTTGCGCGTCTCAAACGTGAGACTCAGGCTAAAAAAGAGGCTTTGAAGGCGGTAGGACAATACGACGAATCACAACAAGTCGGGTATTCTGGCGTCATGAATTCCTTAGCTAAATTAGGCCGAAATGACATCTCTCTTTCGCACATCTACATGACTCACGATACTTTAGATCTTAGTGGCTTTGCTCGTAACGCAAATGTGGTTCCTAACTGGATTGGTCAGTTTAAAAGTGAGCTTAATTTAGTTGGACGTGCTTTTGAAAAACTAAAAATTGGTCGCAATGATCAGGATGTGGTGACGTTTGAGCTAAGTACTCGCAGGGAGAGTAAATAATGCAGCAGTGGAACCAGCTCAGCGATAAGTTTCTTGCATTAAGTCAGAGAGAAAAATGGCTACTTTTCGTGTGTGGTTTTGTTGGCCTATTCATGTTGTTGTTCACCTTGTTGGTTGAGCCTGCGTATCTCGATTTACAGGCTAAAAATGCAAAGACGATGAATCTGACTCAGTCAAACCAGAGACAGCAAGGTGAGTTGCTCGTTCTTCAAGCTAAGTTAAACAAAGACCCAGATAAAGACATAAATCGAGAGTACAAAAAACTGCTGGTGGAGAGCCAAGATCTGTCTCTTCAGCTTTCCCAGATTGTCGATGGACTGATCACGCCTTCTCAAATGTCTCAGTTATTGGAGAGTGTTCTTAATGCCGGGAATGGACTTAAGCTCGAATCGCTAGAGTCGTTAAAACCAGAAGCAATTTCGAATAATCAAGAGACCAGTGAATATTCAGGCTACTTTCTTCACCCTGTAAGAATGGAATTAACGGGCAGTTACTTTGATATTTCCGCTTATCTTCAAGCGCTTGAGTCTCTTCCTGTCAGTTATTACTGGCGCACATTTCAGTATTCGGTCGAAGAATACCCTAAAGCTCGACTGGTGTTTGAGGTTTACACACTAGGTACTAGACAGGAGTTTATCGGTGGTTAGAACTCTTTTGTTGTCATTACTTTTTAGTAGCCAAATGGCTTGGGCCGAACAGGATCCTACAGCGCCATTAGGCTGGTTGACGCCACAACAAAAAACAACGTCAGCTAAAAAGGCGCCAACTCGTTACCGCTTACCTTCTCTAGAAAGCATTGTGTGCAAAGGCGATACACCTTGCTATGCCATTATGAATGGTCAGATTCTCGGTCAAGGAGAAACGATCAGAGGGTACCGAGTTAAGAACATAGATCCAGAATACGTCACTCTGCAGAGAAGCTCTAAGCAGTGGAAATTAGAGATGTTCTCTTTAGATGTTAAGAATAATTAAGGTTAGAGTGAAGACATGCGTAAACTTGTAGTAGCAATCCTAGTGTCATCTTTAGTCGGCTGTTCGATGGGGCATCGAGATCCCGTTGAGATCAAAGAGTCTTTAAACGAATCGATTAATGAAGCGAATAGCAAAGCGCTTCGTGATCTTCCTTCGTCGGTACAAGATGACCTGATGCCTCAGCTTAATTCGGATGCCATGTCTCCGGGTATGGAAACCGTTAAGCGTTTTCGTATTCAAGCTAAAGGTGTTGAAGCGAGAACCTTTTTTGCTAGCTTGGTAAAAGGCACTGAATACAGCGCGGCTATTCACCCTGGAGTGTCTGGAAACCTTACTCTTAATTTAACTGACGTGACGTTAGATGAAGTGTTGGCTGTTGCTCAGGATATGTATGGCTACGATATAGAAAAACGTGGCAAAGTTATTCAGATTTACCCTGCTGGTCTGCGCACGGTTACGATCCCGGTTGATTACTTACAAGTGAAGCGTTCAGGTCGCTCATTGACGACCATCACCACCGGAACGATCTCTAACTCAGATTCGAATTCATCGAGCTCTTCAAGCTCGAACTCAAACTCGTCAAATTCATCCAACTCTTCTAACTCATCGAATTCGACATCGAATGGCGGAACAGAGATTGAAACGACCTCTGAAAGTGATTTCTGGCCACAGCTTGAAGCGGCAGTTGCTCACCTCATTGGTTCTGGTGATGGGCAAAGCGTAGTGGTAACGCCACAAGCCAGCGTGATTACGGTTCGTGCTTACCCTGACGAAATTCGTGAGGTTCGAGAGTTCTTAGGCATTTCTCAGAAGCGTTTGCAGCGCCAAGTTATCTTGGAAGCCAAAATCATGGAAGTGACCTTAAGTGATGGCTATCAACAAGGCATCAACTGGACCAAGATGTTCTCGTCGAATGGTACTAACTATACGATAGGTATGGGCTCTATTGTTAAAGATGCCGCTGGTGCAATTATCCCGGGTACATTGCCAGGTATGGACCCAATCGGTGCTGCTTTAGGTGGTCAATCTAACCTTGTTGTCTCTGGTGGTAGCTTTGAAGCAGTATTGAGTTTCATGGGTACACAGGGTGACTTGAACGTCCTATCTAGCCCAAGGGTGACTGCTGCTAATAACCAAAAAGCAGTGATAAAAGTGGGTACCGACGAATACTACGTAACTGACTTATCAAGTGCAGTTGGTAGTGGTGATAACGCGAATGTGGCCCCTGAGGTTGAGTTAACTCCGTTCTTCTCTGGTATCTCTTTAGATGTGACACCTCAGATCGATGATAAAGGCAGTGTGTTCTTGCATGTCCACCCAGCCGTTATTGAGGTTGCAGAAGAGGTGAAAGAGCTTAATCTTGGTTCAACTACAGGTATTGTTTCACTTCCATTGGCAAAAAGCTCTATTCGTGAATCTGACTCAGTGATTCGTGCACAAGATGGTGATGTTGTGGTGATTGGTGGATTAATGAAATCAAACACCAGTGATATAACGTCGAAAGTCCCATTCCTTGGCGATATCCCAGCACTCGGTCATTTGTTCCGTAATACCAGTCAGTTGACGCAAAAAACTGAGCTTGTGATCTTACTAAAACCAACGATTGTTGGCGTCAACACTTGGCAAACTGAGTTAGAACGCTCTCGAGATCTGCTGCAGCAGTGGTTCCCTGATGAAGAGTAATCGCTCACTTTCTCAATGTAGATTGGCAGCATCTAACTAAGCTAGGTCACTGATGTATCAAGCTCACTTTGGTTTTGAACAACTGCCATTTACTTTAACGCCGAATACCGATTTATTTTATGGTTTAGCGCCTCATTTCGAAGCGATTCAGACGGTGATCTCAGCGTTAGAAATGGGCGAGGGCGTGATTAAGGTCACCGGAGAGGTTGGTACTGGAAAAACCATGGTTTGTCGGATGTTGGTCAATCACCTAAATGATTGTACGGCTCTTATTTACCTGCCAAACCCTGTACTTTCTGGTGCTGATTTACGCCAAGCTGTTGCGAAAGAACTGGGTTTGACTATCGATAATGAAGCAACCTTAGTTGATAACATTCAGCATAAGCTCATTGAGTTACACAACTCAGGTTTAAGAGTGGTAGCGATTCTTGATGAAGCTCAAGCTCTATCGGATGAAGCTCTCGAAACATTAAGGTTGTTCGGTAACCTTGAAACTGAAGATAAAAAATTGCTGCAAATTGTTTTATTAGGGCAACCTGAGTTGGATGATCGATTAGAGGCTTATCACCTTAGGCAGTTTCGTCAAAGAATCACGTTTAGTTCAACACTGAGGCCGCTCACTCTCGATGAAACGGTGGCGTATATTGATAATCGGATCGCTAAATCTGGTGGCAATCCTGAATTGTTCAGTTTGAATCAAAAAAAGGCGATTTGTCGCTCCTCGTTAGGTATTCCAAGATTGATAAATCAACTATGCCATAAGGCTCTTTTGCTCTCGTTCAGTGAAGATAAGAAAAGTATCGACAACCAGCACCTGTTTTCAGCCATGCATGAAACTTACGATGTATGTAAGCCTAAATTTAAAACGCCAATATTGTGGGGTTGGAATTAATTATGAGCGTCATAAATAACGCCTTGTCTGAATTGGCAAAGAAAAAGTCAGCGACTTCGATTGAAGCAGCAATCGTACCTAAAGTAAAAACGCGTTCCCCATTGGTTTGGGTTGTTGCGGGCTTTACTTTGAGTTTAGCGATGGGTGGTTGGGCGATATCACAAGGCCCTACCGTTGAACATTCAATCTCAACTCGAGATGCACAAGTTCAGGTCTCTGTCTTAGAGAGTTCTGGAGAAATGCAAGATGTTGTTACTCAAACACTCTCATCGCCAACCAAGAAATTAGTGACGCTAGATTTAACGCCCCGTTCCGCAGAAAGCACAGTAGCGGCAAATAACGTTCAAGTTAAGCCAACGACAACGTCGAGTACTTCTAAAGCGAGAACCCCTGACGTTACGCCTAAACCGTTAAGCACGGCTAAAGCGAGTAACATTGACATTCCCAAGCCGATTTACGTTGCTAGCGTGGCAAAAAAAGATCCGGCTCCTATCTCTAATGAGAAAGAATCTTCTGACAGTTCAGAAAATAGCGAAATGTTGATTGAGCAGGTAGAGCTAACGCCTGAGCAGTTATCAGTGAATGCACAAGGGCGAGCTCAGAAAGCGCTTGATGCGAATGATCTTACTGGTGCTTTGAAAGGTTACACTGAAGCTCTACGCTACACGCCACGAAATGAAGATGTCCGTCAGAAACTTGCGATTCTCTATTTTGGTAAAGGCGATACTCGCAAAGCCTATGAGTTGTATCAGTCTGGTATCAAGCTCAACATCAACAGTGAAAAACTGCGATTAGGGTTATCTAAACTTCTGGTTAAAGCTAACCAAGCAGAAGCAGCTTTAAGCCCGTTAATCCACCTGCCACCAAATCCTACTCAAGATTATTTAGCTATGCGTGCGGCGTTGAGTCAAAAATCTCAGCAAGAAGACATCGCGCTCGAGAGTTACCAAAAGTTAGTCGAGGTTGATTCAGATAATGCTCGCTGGTGGCTTGGCCTTGCGATTCAACAAGAGCGTCAACTTGATTTTTCTGCTGCAAAAGAGTCATACCAAGGTGCCTTAACCAGAGTTGGAATCTCATCTCAATCGCAAAACTTTGTGCGTGACCGCTTAAAAATAATCAAAGCTTTAGAGGAGAGTGGCGATGCAAATTAGATTAAGAAAAAGGCTAGGTGATTTGCTCGTCGAAGAGGGAATCATCACTGAGGCCCAAGTTGAACAAGCTCTTTCTGCTCAAAAAAGTACCGGTCGTAAGCTAGGTGATGCGCTGATTGAACTTGGTTTCTTATCAGAACAACAGATGTTGAGTTTCTTGTCTCAGCAACTCGCTATTCCTCTGATTGATTTAAGTCGAGCCGTTGTTGATGTTGAAGCGGTACAGCTTTTACCTGAAGTGCATGCTCGTCGTCTTCGTGCATTGGTGATTGGACGCCAAGGCGATACGTTACGTGTCGCCATGAGTGATCCTGCGGACTTGTTTGCTCAGGAATCTTTGCTTGGCCAACTAGGTGACTACGCGCTTGAATTCGTTGTCGCTCAAGAAAGACAATTAGTGGATGGCTTTGATCGCTATTACCGCCGAACCAAAGAAATAGCGTCTTTCGCCGAGCAGCTTCATGCCGAACACCAAGTCAATGACGCCTTTGATTTTGATATTGCTGGTGAAGACAGTGACGAAGTTACGGTCGTTAAGCTGATCAACTCGCTATTTGAAGATGCAATCCAAGTCGGTGCATCTGATATTCATATTGAGCCAGATTCAAACGTATTGCGTCTTCGTCAGCGTATTGATGGCGTGCTGCATGAAACACTGCTGAATGAAGTCAATATTGCTTCTGCACTCGTACTGCGCTTGAAGTTAATGGCAAACCTCGATATCTCAGAGAAGCGTCTTCCTCAAGATGGTCGTTTTAACATTCGAGCCAAAGGTCAGTCTGTTGATATTCGTATGTCGACTATGCCCGTGCAACATGGTGAGTCTGTGGTTATGCGTCTTCTCAACCAATCCGCCGGCCTTCGTAAGTTAGAGGCGTCAGGTATACCAAGTGATCTGTTGGTTCGACTTCGTCAACAGTTACGCCGCCCACATGGCATGATTTTGGTCACTGGCCCGACGGGTTCAGGTAAAACAACCACCCTTTATGGTGCGCTAAGCGAATTAAACGAGCCGGGCAAAAAGATCATTACCGCGGAAGATCCGGTGGAATACCGCCTTCCTCGTGTGAACCAAGTTCAGGTAAACCCTAAGATCAATCTCGATTTCTCTACTATCCTCAGAACTTTCCTTCGTCAGGATCCCGATATCATCCTTATTGGTGAGATGCGCGACCACGAAACCGTTGAGATTGGCTTGAGAGCCGCACTGACTGGCCACTTAGTGTTAAGTACGCTGCATACCAACGATGCAGTAGACAGTGCGCTGCGTATGATGGACATGGGTGCTCCCGGTTATCTTGTGGCAAGTGCCGTGAGAGCGGTAGTGGCACAGCGATTAGTTCGTAAAGTGTGTACTGATTGTAAGGTTGAGGATGAATTGGATGAACCTCGTAAGCAGTGGTTGAGCGTACGTTTCCCTAATCAAGTGGCTGTGCCATTCATGAAAGGTCGTGGTTGCCAGAACTGTAACCTAACCGGTTATCGAGGGCGTATTGGTGTATTTGAAATGTTGGAGCTAGAGCAAGACATGATGGATGCACTCAGAGCGAATGATGCGGTTGGCTTTGCTCAAACGGCAAGGCGGTCTAAAAACTACAAACCGTTGTTGGCTTCTGCGATGGAGTTAGCTTTGCAAGGTGTCGTGAGCCTCGATGAGATCATGCACCTTGGTGAAGGCGATGCTTCCGGTGCCACTGACCCAATTTATCTGTAGGGGTAGAGCGATATGCCAACGTATCGTTATGTAGGTCGCAGTTCTGATGGCAGCCAAGTGACTGGCCAGTTAGATGCGAATAACGAAGATCTTGCCGCAGAAAGTTTGATGAGTAAGGGGATTATTCCCACCTCAATCAAACTGGGTAAAAGTGGTGGTTCAGTGCTGGATATGGATGTATCGAGTCTGTTTTCACCCAATGTTCCGCTTGAAGTCTTGGTTCTATTTTGTCGACAGTTATACAGCCTAACCAAGGCGGGTGTACCACTATTAAGGTCGATGAAAGGCCTGACCCAAAACTGTGAAAATAAGCAGTTGAAAGCAGCCTTAGAAGATGTGGTTGCTGAGTTAACCAATGGTCGTGGATTATCAGCATCAATGCAGATGCATCCCAAGGTGTTCAGTCCGCTGTTTGTCTCTATGATAGGGGTTGGTGAGAATACCGGTCGTCTAGACCAATCTTTGCTGCAATTGGCTGGATACTATGAGCAAGAAGTCGAGACTCGTAAGAGAATCAAGACTGCGATGCGTTATCCAACCTTTGTGATCAGCTTTATTTTGGTCGCGATGTTCATTCTCAATATTAAGGTTATTCCACAGTTCTCTAGTATGTTTGCGCGCTTTGGTGTCGACCTGCCGCTCCCAACTCGTATCTTGATTGGAATGTCCGAGTTCTTTGTTAATTACTGGGGCTTAATGCTCGCGGTTATCTTTGGTCTTATTTTTGCTTTCAAAGCATGGGTTAAGACAGACAAAGGATTGGAAAAGTGGGACAGGTTACGCTTAAAAATACCCGTGATTGGTGGGGTAGTGAATCGAGCGCTACTTTCGCGATTTTCACGCACATTCGCCTTGATGCTAAAAGCCGGTGTACCACTGAATCAATCACTGTCGTTGTCTGCGGAAGCATTGGATAATCGATTTCTTGAGTTGAGAGTTCAGGCGATGAAAGCCGCAATAGAAGCCGGTAGTACGGTTTCTTCAACAGCGATCAATAGCGAAATTTTCACCCCACTGGTGATACAAATGATTTCGGTGGGTGAAGAAACCGGCCGTATTGATGAGTTGCTACTTGAGGTATCCGATTTTTATGATCGAGAAGTCGATTATGACTTAAAGACCTTAACCGCAAGGATTGAACCTATTTTATTGGTGGTTGTAGCTGGTATGGTGCTGATCTTAGCTCTGGGTATTTTCCTACCGATGTGGGGAATGCTGGATGCAATCAAAGGCTAGGGAATGCTAAATAACCTACAACGCTCACGTTTTGTTATTTGGAGTGTCGTTATTCTTTTTCTTATTGTGGGGGTGCTCTCTGCCTTTAAAACGGTAGAAGAAGAAGCAACTAACACGGCATTGATCGTCGCGAGCAAGCGGATTTTAGAGCAAGCAAATTTGTTCAAACAACAGTATTTGTTATCGAGTGCTGAGCAAAACAATAGCTCGGAACATCCTAAAAGTTATAGCCGAACAGGCTGGATAATGCCGATTCAAGGAGATGAGCGAGACTGTCATTATTGGCTTGAGGAATTATACCCTCAAGAGAGCATTTTAGGGCTCAGTTCACCGAGTATTGAAGATAAAAGTGATAACATACAGTTTCATTGTCGTTATCATTATAGTGATAAGTATCAGATAGATATATTGCTCGAAAAAGAAAGATTTAGTGTAAAAGCCAATATTTTGGCTTTGTGAGAATATTGACAGTTTTTCTGTGGTTTTATACGTGTGCAAATGTATAATGCGCGTTAGCAATTAGATGAGTAGGTAGAAAATGCTTAAAAATCAAAAGGGTTTCTCCCTAGTCGAGTTGGTTATAGTGATTGTTGTCGTTGGTTTATTGGCGGTTGCTGCTTTACCTCGTTTCTTAGATGTGACGGATGCAGCCAAGAAATCAAGTATTGAAGGTGTCGCTGGTGGTTTTGCAACCGCCGTTTTGTCGGCAAGAGCACAGTGGGAAGCAGAAGCTAGGCCGTCAGAGAATATAGGTGTTGAAACATACAATACTGTAAATTATGATGGTGTTGATTTTTGGTTAACAAGATCAAAGAACAGTAACAATGTCGATACCGATTTTAGAGATGGCTACCCATGGACTCTGAACAACGATTCGAGCACTGCACCACAAGATATTTCAGATGAAACCTGTTCTGAGTTGATGGAAAACTTACTGCAAAACCCCCCTAAAGTCGGTGCGGTTTCAGATGTTGCTAGCGACTCAAATTACAAATATTCAGCGCAAGCGAATTCAGGTGATGCAACGTGTACTTACATTCAGTTAGAAGGTAATACCGAGCACCAATTTGTTTACGAAATTAAAACTGGTCGTGTGACCGTAACTTTGCAGTAAGTCTGCGTAAAATTAAACATAGAGAGAGCTTAACTATGAAAAGACAAGGCGGTTTCACCCTAATCGAACTAGTGGTTGTAATTGTTATTCTGGGTATTCTTGCTGTAACTGCGGCACCACGTTTCCTTAACCTGCAAGATGATGCAAAAGAATCTGCACTTCAAGGTTTAGCTGGAGCAATGAACGGTGCAGCAGGAATCACTTTTGGTAAGGCCGCGATTGATGGTGTTGAAGCGATTGCAGATTCAGCTGTTTCAGAAGGGAATACAACTATCCAAACCGTTTATGGTTATCCTGAAGCAACATCTGCAGGTATTGGTGCTGCAACAGACCTAGATGGCTTTGTTGTCTTGAAAGCTGGTACTGCCGCAACCGAAGGGGCGACTGTAGACTACGGTCTAACTGGTTATACTACTCAATGTGTGCGTTACACTGCTGCTACGTCTGCAGCACAAGCAACTGCACGTGTTGTTGATGGTGTTTCTACGGGTAATGCTAAAGTTTGTCAGTAAGATAAATTGTTATTTTAAGGCCAGCTCCTGCTGGCCTTTTTTCTATCCAAAGCACACAAAGATCAAAGCTATTCATATACATAATATCGTAAGCTTCGTTATCTTGTATAATCAGTATTCGCTAGGCAGTTAGAGGCTCATTATGGATAACAGCCCCATCTCCAAAGGCTTTACTCTGGTAGAGCTGATCATCGTTATCATTATCCTCGGTATTATTTCAACTTTTGCCGCGAGTCGTTTCGCTGGAACCTCTAGTTTTTCTACCTTTGCTGCCCAAGAGCAGGTCATCTCTGTTATCCGTCAAATCCAAGTTAATCGAATGCAATCAAACGTTTCCGCTGCTAATGACAGCTTTCGTCTTGCTATCAATAGTGATTGTCTAGGTTCAGTTACGGCATGCAGTCTAAATCTATCGAATAGCGCTCAAAAATCACAAGCTGATGCGCGTAGTGACTATGTACGTGAGTCCGATATTTCATTTTCTCCAGCGAATACAATTATCGATTTTGATTTATTAGGTAATCCTTCGGTGAGCGCTGGGGTTAATATTACTATTAATTCAAATGCCTCTAGTAATAGCGCTCAGGTGTGTATTAATTCTCAAGGCTATGTGCGTGAAGGGACGTGCCTATGATTCGCTCACGTGGCTTTACTCTAATTGAAAGCATTGTGGTGATTATCGTATTGGGTATTGCGATGGTCACGATTACCAGCTTTTTAGCACCTCAAGTGGCAAGCTCGGCCGACCCGCAATATCAAAATCGTTCAGTGGCGTTAGGGCAGAGTTTGATGAATCAAATTTTGGCGCGTGGCTTTGACGAACATAGTGACTTTGATGGTGGTCTGGTGCGCTGTGGTGATGCAGGTGCGACCGCTTGTTCTGCTCCCAATGAACTCGGAGTGGATGGTTCAGAGGCAACCCCCGCAGCTTTCAATGATGTTGATGACTATATCGGTTGTTGGTACACCGATACTACGGAGTCAGCGTGTGTCTCATCAACGAAGTACCCGCTCGCTAATATCCTAGACGAAAACATTGAAGACAGTTATGCCAATTTTCGTGTTGAGATTTCGGTGGTGTATGATCAAAACATGGACGGTGTTAACGATAATACTATTGGTACGATGAAGCGCGTTGAAGTACAGATCTTTGGTGGTAATAACCGCTACAGCGTGATTGCCTATAAGGGGAACTACTAATGAAACAACGTGGTTTTACTCTTATAGAAATGATCGTAACCATTGTTGTGGTTGCCGTCATCGGTCTCGCTATCGCAGGTTTTGTTGAATATGGCATGAAAGGGTATGTTGAGACTATTGACCGGCAAAAGGTGCAAGTGAAAGGGCAATTTGTTGTTGAGAAAATGTCGCGAGAAATCAGTCACGCGGTTCCCAACAGTTTTGATTCGAGTATTACCCCTACTTCGGCCTTTGCTCAAAAATGTCTCACCTTTTACGCTATTAAATACTCAGGTTTTTATCACCTTGATGAAGCGACAGATGAGTTGAATTTTATTATCGGCCAAGACTCCCCAATACTCGACGCAGACGATTTTCTAATTATTAACCCAACGGATTATTCAGAGTTCGGAGAGGATTCGACTAAGCGAATTCCTGTGTCGGGGTTAGTCTCAACTAACAATGTGTTTACCGTTTCTTCCGTAAGTTTGAGTAGTCAATCTATTGCTAAACGTCATTATATTTACGATGAGAGTGCTTCGGTGAGTTACTGTTTAGTGAATGATACCGTTCAGAACCAAGGCCTAATTCAGCGCAATGGAATCACCGTTGCGGATAGCATCAATTATGCTCAAAGTAACTTCCGCTACGAAGAGCCAAGCTTGCAGCGAGGTGGCGTGATTCACATCGATCTTGTGCTTGAGCAAAACAGTGAAGTAAGCGTTTACCAACAAGATGTGCAGGTACTCAATGCGCCATAGAAAATCATCTCAACAAGGCAGTGTTTTGATCGTCGCGATATTTGTTATTGTGGTGATGGGCTTCCTTGCGACTTCTTTAGTACAGGTCCAGTGGTCAAATCACGACACATTGACACGTAAGCAGCTTGGAACTCAGGCTTGGCTGCTTGCACACTCCGCGAATGAGTGGGCACTTACTCAAGTTTATCCACTAACGGTTTCGCCTGCGGTTTCAACCAGTGTGAGCACTGTGTGTAGCAACTTAAACTCAAACCAAGTGAGTAGTGGTATGTCGACTATCTGTACCGTCGATGAGTTAACTTGCAGTCAGATCGGAGTGTTAGATGGTGTTGGCTTTTTCAAAATAGAATCTACTGCCATTTGTGGTTCAGGTATTAACCAAGTGCAACGAATTCAAGAAGTTTGGGTGAAGGAGTAGTGACATGAATAGTATAAAGTTTCTAAGAACCCTTCCCCTATTTTTTTTATTTTCGTGCTGGTCTTTTGGTTCTTACGCTCAGACTAATTACAACTTAAATAACGGGGGGCACTTCGACTCTCTATGTTCTGGTAACACAAGTGTTAGTGGTGGTAATCCCAAGACTTATTCCTGTAACGGAATATTTAACGCAGATAACGCATATATAAAAATGAACAGTGATTCAACATTGTGGGCTAGTGGTGGATTTAAACTGATTAACAGTGATATCACACACAATAACAATAAAGTTTTCTTAGAAGGTGGTGCCAGCGGTTCTAGTTATTTTGAAAACTCAGACTTGCGTGCTGATATAGCTGTAAACAACAAGGTGACAACTAAAAATTCGATAATTAGAGGCTCAGTATCTAATGTTAGTAACCATGAGATTATTTTAGAGTCGGATTCATGGGTTTCAGGAAACGTTGATGGTGGTACTAAAATTACCATATCGGATTCACAAGTTAACGGTTGGGTTACTAACAGAACGAATAATGACATCGAAATAAAAGATGAGTCTTCGGTTTGGGGTAGCGTCAATGCAGGTTCAAAAATAACTATCGATGACTCAATTGTTAATAATAATGTGTTGAATCGCTCTTTAAATGAAATAGAAATAAAAAATGGTTCTACAGTGCAAGGCGATGTCGACGGAGGGACAAAAATTACCATTGATGATTCTGAAGTTGTGGGTGATGTGTCAAATAGGAATAATAACGAGATAATAATTACTGATGACTCTCGTATTGGTGGGAGCGTTATTGCAATAGGGCAGTTGAATATTTCTGATTCAGAGATTGTGGGTGATATTGATAGTAGGAGTCATAATATTAACTTAGATGATGACACTATCATTCATGGAAATGCTACTGCTGCTAACAATAATTGGGCAACGATATACTTTAAAGATGATGATAGTGTGGTTCATGGAACCTGTCTGTATAGGACAGATCCAGTTGATGCATGTTCAGGAACTCCCCCTATCAACCAAAATCCACAATTCGAGTTTGGTACTCTTACGGATAATAATTGTACGATTTCATCTCCAGGGCCTGATAACAAACAAGTCGTGACTTGTACGCTGAATTTTAATAATACCTATGACATAGCGAAACCTAAGCCGCTCGTGTTTGTCATGCCAACCATTGATGCAAGCTTATCCGTTAGGAGTAATGGGACAACTGAGCTTCCTTCTACAGCGTCTGTAATCAATACAACTTGGCAATCTGCGACAATAGTTCAAGAAATAGCACCAAGTGCTAAGAAAAAGACAAACAACATTACTTACTTAAATGCCCCTATGAGTGGGCAAAGTGACCCTTTAAAAAATAGTAATCATATTGATTATTTTGTTATCGAAGAAGGTGTGATCTCTTTAAATAATGGTGAAAGTCAAATTGTTGCAGGTCTTGTAAATACAAACACTGCCGCCTCTCAAATTTCTTCTGAAAGAAATAATGCAGATATTATTCGCTATGAGGATTATGGTTTAGACTCATTTAATTCTAAGCCAGGCATTTTAGTTCAACCTCAAACAAAAAATAACACATCGGCGTGGTTTACCGGAATGGCTCGCGGTGTAGGAGTTGATAGTTTTTCCTTGGCATTAGAGAAATCTGAAGTCATCAAAAGTAACTCAATATCATCGAAAGAGAATGTAGCTTTTGTGGCTGGCGAAGGCTCTGGGTTTATTCAAGGTGCCCGTTTTTTCCTTGGCAATGCTGAAACAAGGGTGACAACTACGCTAAATGAAAAGGTTATTTCTCCCATAGAAATTGGTTGTGAAGAATTTACTTCAATAGTAGATGCCGGCTTTGATGCCCCTCCTATATTAGTTGCCAATAAAAACTCTCGCAGTGGAAATAATGGCGGTTGGATTCGTCGCTGTGATATCACGAAAGATAAAGTTTATTTTATTGTTGAGGAAGACATGGACAAGGACAGTGAACGCTCTCACGTTGCTGAAGATGTCGGCTTCTTCATGTTTGACCGACCTAATGAACTTGGTATCTGTGAGGGCTTTAACAACAAAAGCCCTGTTCAAACTTGGCTAGGATCCGGTGGCTCGCTTGAGATAAATGGCTCTCAAGGTTTGTCGCCACAGATTGTTGGAGCGTTGCGTGAAGATGGTCAACGTTATGTTGGTTTTTTAGACACAAATACTTTTGACCGTACAAACTCTGCTTGTGAAGGTCAGAAGTGTCTTGGTTTAGATGATCTTTTGATCAACAAAGAGGCTTTAGAAGATGTTCCTGATAACCTTGGAAACTCATTGGTGATTCCACAGGTTAATAACGTCACATCTTTGCCTATTATTAAGAATGGCGTAAAAATTTATGAGTACGATAGCATTACAATTGGTGATGGTGGTGTCGTAGAAATTGAGGCAGGTAAATACAAAATTGGTAAGCTAGATATCAATGAAACGGGCAAACTTAAAGTTAAAACTGGAGATACCGTAACAATTTTTACCAAAAATTTATCTGTTAACAATAATGGTTACGCGGGTATTCCGATTGTTAATAGCATTGGTGAAAAGCCGGTACTTGCTGCAGATACTCATTTTAGAGTTAATGTTTTAATAAACGGCGCGAATCATGTCAGCTTCAATGGCGAAGGGGCTACTTTTGTCGGATTGGTTTACAGTGAACAATTGGTTGATTTGAGCGGCTCTGCGAAAGTCTACGGTGCTGTTTCTGCCCAAAATATTAATATGTCATCAAGTGCTTTAGTACATGCAGAAACGAGCTGTATTGTACCAGCGGATGATTATGAAATTGAGATATCACCGGCAACCGATTTAGCTTTGATGTGTGGCGACGACTCCCCTCAATTTACCATTAATACCTCTAATAATGGTGTGGCTGAAAGTCTAGGCGTTACCGTAGGTATTGCGCCAGATGCTGATGAATTCGAAGTTTCTGTACTACAAGGACAAGGTTCAGGTACTTACCCTAATTATGTTTCAAATGACGATGGTGAATTAACTTTAAAAGTTGTCGCTAAAGATACTGCCAATATTGATTTTGATACAGCTTATAAGCTAACAGCGACATTAGTCGATGATTCTGGCAAAGAGGTCGAAAGTCAGTTCAAGTTCGTGCCATTTAAATTCTCTTTAGTGGATGGCAATACTCCAACAAATCGCCTTGACGTTATTGCGGGACAGGCGACACCGACAGTAACTAAAGTTTTAGCGTGTGATTCTGGTGATTCAATCGTAGTTGCTGAAAACTATGTGGGTGAAGCTGGGGATGAAGTTACTATTGCTCATGAGCTTGATAGCTCTTGGAGTGGCTCTGATGGAACGTTAACTTACTTACCAGAGTTCAAAAAAGGCAGCGCCTCAACAGGCTTAACTATTTCTGAATCAGGTCTTTTCAATGTCACTTTAAAAGACAATAGTTTTGATTGTACTGGTTTCGCTGGTTGTCCCGAAGATGGGAATTATGATGTAGAGGGGAGTTTCTCGGTCTACTCTCGCCCTTGGAAATTTGCGATTTGCACCAACAAGAGCTCCGATGGAAACAGCAACGAGAAAGACTCAGATAGTTTTGCTGCTGCCGGATCTCCATTTGATGTTTATACCCGCCCGATAAAGCATACCGACTCATCTTCGGTTTGTACTGATGATAATTTGTTGACGAATAATTACTTTGAGTCGACAGCAAGCGTGAAAGTTACAACAACTTTAGATACCCCTTCAATTACGGATTATCCTGCTGCTGATCTAGGTGATTTAACCCCTGTTGCTCAACTAACTAAACAAATTTCGCCGAATGATCAGGCGAATAAAGGTTATAAGTTCGAGAGCTTAAAATACTCAGAAGTGGGTAGTTTTAATTTCATCGCAACTGAAACTGGCAGCTTCTACGGAAGTATCCTTGGCGGCTTCTCTGGTAGTAAATCTATTGGCCGCTTTTACCCTAAATACTTTGTGCAAGGTACTCCGGAATGGAATGTCGCCAATCAAAAGGATATCGCATACCTAAGTCAACCTTATGATTCTACAGTTCACCAAGTATATCCAATGGCTTCTGGTGAAGGTGATACGGATAATGTTCTTAATAATTACCGGTTCTTTAATACAGAGTTACAAGCAAAGTTTGGTGTTTTAGATGATAGCAACACTGATAACGGCTTCTTGCTAGATACGGGCTCTGGAACATGGTCAGCTGATCGTAAATATTGGTTGCTTAATGACAATGCAGCTGAGCTTCAACGAGTTGTGGATTCAGATGATGTTAGCCGCAGAGACACACCGTTTAATACGTCAGATGCTAACTCGACTGCTACAAACTTTGGCTTAACAATCGAGGGAACAGATCCGGTGTCATTTACGGATTCTGACCCTGTTACCAGTTCGGTAGCTTTCCCAATTCAACCTCCAGCCCGCTATGGCCGAATGGCGCTTGATGATATTGGCGGTAACTCCGGTAGTACTTTGACGATTCCACTTCGTGCTGAGTTTTGGGATGGTAGTGACTTTGTTGTGAATGACGATGATGATCGTAGCACCTTTAATGGTTCAAATTTCTGTAAGCAAGTCATTTGGACCAGTAATGCAGTCAAAACTACACTAGCTTCACTCAATGGCAGTGGAAGTGTTGATGATGGAGAGGAAAACGTCACAGCAAATCAAAATACGCTAACAGGTACAGATTCGCCACGTGAGCAAGTCCGTCTGTGGTTAAGAATGGATGACTCTGCACCAACGGCTAAAACTGGTGAAAACCCTGTTGTTTGTTCAGGTAGCGATCAAGATCAACCATGGCTACGTTACAACTGGCGCCAACTAGGTGATGAAGATCCATCCACCGTCGTCACATTCGGTATCTACCGCGGTAACGATCGAGTGATCTACCGAGGTGAAAGTGGTTTAACAGGTCAGTAAAAATATAATTTTTGCCCCTTAAGTTAGGAATCTGTAAGAAATTGCGGGTTTCAGTCCATGTTTATACTTCAATGCCTTGCCGTGACAGCAAGGCATTGGTACATTTAGTGCAATTTTTGTCTTCTAATTCTTGCAGGATGAGCGAAGAATATGTTTAAAAAACTTCGTGGCATGTTTTCAAACGACCTATCGATTGATTTAGGTACAGCCAATACCCTTATATATGTAAAAGGCCAAGGCATTGTTCTTGATGAGCCTTCCGTTGTCGCTATTCGCCAAGATCGTACGGGGTCTGCAAAGAGTGTAGCTGCTGTTGGTCACGCTGCTAAGCAAATGCTTGGTCGTACGCCTGGTAACATTTCAGCGATCCGTCCAATGAAAGACGGTGTAATTGCTGACTTTTACGTAACCGAAAAAATGCTTCAGCACTTTATTAAGCAAGTGCATGACAACAGTGTGCTTAAACCAAGTCCTCGTGTTTTGGTTTGTGTACCTTGTGGTTCAACTCAGGTTGAGCGTCGTGCTATCCGTGAATCAGCGCTAGGTGCTGGTGCTCGTGAGGTTTACCTAATCGATGAGCCTATGGCTGCTGCGATTGGTGCTGGCCTACGTGTATCTGAGCCAACGGGTTCAATGGTTGTTGATATCGGTGGTGGTACGACTGAAGTTGCGGTTATCTCACTAAACGGTGTGGTTTACTCGTCTTCTGTACGTATCGGTGGTGACCGTTTTGATGAAGCGATCATCAACTACGTTCGTCGTAACTACGGCAGCTTGATCGGTGAAGCAACGGCAGAAAAGATCAAACACGAAATCGGTTCAGCTTACCCTGGTGATGAAGTCAATGAGATCGAAGTACGTGGTCGTAACCTTGCTGAAGGTGTTCCTCGTAGCTTTAGCCTAAACTCAAACGAAATCCTAGAAGCGCTTCAAGAACCGCTATCAGGTATTGTATCTGCAGTAATGGTTGCACTAGAACAGTGTCCACCAGAGCTGGCTTCTGATATCTCAGAAAACGGTATGGTACTGACAGGTGGTGGTGCACTGCTTAAAGATATTGATCGTCTGCTAACAGAAGAAACGGGTATCCCTGTTGTTGTGGCAGAAGAGCCATTAACGTGTGTTGCTCTAGGTGGCGGTAAAGCTCTAGAGATGATCGACATGCACGGCGGCGACCTGTTCAGCGAAGAATAATATCTAGTGTTAGGCTCTTTTCTTATCTAGTTTTATGTAAAGAGCCTAGGACCTTGTCTATAGGATCAAATGTAGCTCTAGGACCAAATATAGAATGAAGCCAATTTTTGGTAGAGGTCCCTCTCTACAATTGCGCCTGTTTTTTGCTGTAATTTTATCAGCCAGCCTTATGCTGGCTGATAGTCGTTTAGATGCTTTCTCAAATGTACGCTATCTATTGAACAGCATGGTTGCACCTATTCAATATGCAGCCAACTTACCTCGTACTATGTTCGATGGTGTCTATGACCGTTTTAGTACTCGTAAAGGCCTAATCGAATCCAACCATAATATTAAACGAGAAGTCTTGCGTCTGAAGAGCGAGCTGATTCTGCTTGAGCAATACCAAGAAGAAAACAAGCGCCTCCGTAAGTTGTTAGGATCTCCATTTATCCGTGATGAGAAGAAAGTCGTCACAGAAGTTATGGCGGTAGACACTTCACCATATCGTCATCAAGTTGTGATCGACAAAGGTCAGATTGATGGAGTGTATGAAGGTCAACCGGTGATCAACGAAAAAGGCATTGTCGGCCAAGTGACTTTTGTTGCTGCTCACAATAGTCGTGTTCTGTTACTGACTGACGCAAACAACGCAATTCCTGTTCAGGTTATTCGTAACGATATTCGAGTGATCGCTTCGGGCAATGGCATGATTGATGAGATCCAGCTAGAGCACATTCCAACCAGTACCGATATACAAGAAGAAGATCTATTGGTGACATCTGGACTCGGTGGCGTATATCCAGAAGGTTATCCAGTCGCCTACGTTACTGCCGTTGATTACGACCCGAAACGTGAGTTTGCCGTTATCAAAGCGGAGCCTGTGGTTGAGTTCGATAAGCTCAGATACTTGCTGCTAGTATGGCCTGATGAAAACAAACAGATGCAAGCGGATCAATCCAGCATAGAACAAGCATTGTTAGAGGGTGAAGATGGCCAATAGCGTTTTAAGAAGCAAGGTAGTCATTGGCTGCTCATTTTTAGTAGCCCTTATTCTGCAAACGATTCCTTGGCCTGGTAGCTTGGATCTATTTAGACCATCTTGGTTGCTACTGGTTACCTGTTATTGGGTTTTGGCTCTACCTCACCGTGTTAACGTGGGTAGCGCTTTGATTCTTGGCTTATTGTGGGACCTATTGATAGGCTCGACGTTAGGTATTCGAGGCATGATGATGGCAATCGTTATGTACATTATTGCGATGAATTTCCTAGTCATTCGTAATATGGCGCTATGGCAACAAGCGATGATTATTGCTGCGTTAACGGTATTGTTTGAGGTGTTGATCTTCTTTGGTGAATATTTGATCCAAGATGTCGTTTTCAATCCATTATCGTTATGGAGCGCATTGATAAACTGTATACTTTGGCCGTGGATGTTTCTATTAATGAGACGCGTACGTCGTCATTGGCATGTAAGGTAGAGTGACAATGGAAAAGAAGCATTTAGTTTTGGCATCCGGTTCACCACGCCGCAAAGAACTGCTATCTCAACTTGGTTATGAGTTTTCTGTCCTTGTAACTGATGTTGAAGAGTGTAAACACGCCCAAGAAACCGCCGAAGAGTACGTTAAGCGACTATCTTTAGATAAAGCTTTAGCTGCGTTGTCTTTATTGAAAGATAACCCTTCTGAAAAGCAGCATGTCGTTCCTAGTTCTGATAATGTAGTTTCTAGTGTTGATAATGTAGCTGTTGGCTCTGGCATCGTAGCTCTTGACTCTGATGCTATTTCTCTTGATTCTGAAACAGTGGTTCTTGGTTCTGACACAGTCGTCGTAAGCCAAGGGCAAGTGCTCGAGAAACCCACCGATTTTGCCGACTCTAAGCGCATGCTTACTCAGTTAGCAAACGAGCGTCACCAAGTGATGACGGCGGTTTCTGTGGTTTCAGAAGAAAAACAAAGAACAGAAATCATTATTACCGACGTATGGTTTAAACCCCTCAGTGAACAAGAAATAGAACAATACTGGCAAACAGGGGAGCCATGCGATAAAGCCGGTAGCTATGGGATCCAAGGTTTGGGTGGGCGCTTTGTTACCCGAATCGAAGGTAGTTATTACGCCGTTGTCGGCTTGCCTTTATATGAAACGGACCAGCTACTGCAAGAATTCTTATAATTACTAATCTGAGGTGCACCATGAGTGCTGAATTGTTGCTGAACGTGACCCCGAGTGAAACTCGCGTGGCCATGATTGAAGGGGGGGCTCTTCAAGAGATCCATGTCGAACGAGATGCTCGACGCGGTATCGTAGGAAATATCTATAAAGGACGTGTAAGCCGTGTTCTTCCGGGAATGCAGGCGGCTTTTGTGGATATAGGCCTTGAGAAAGCAGCTTTTCTACACGCCTCTGATATTGTTCCACACACTGAATGTGTCGCTGAAAACGAAAAGAAGCAATTTCAGGTTCGTGACATCTCTGAGCTTGTTCGCCAAGGACAAGACATTGTGGTTCAAGTCGTCAAAGATCCTCTTGGTACCAAAGGTGCCCGCTTAACGACTGATATTACTTTACCGTCTCGTTATTTGGTCTTTATGCCGGGCGCAAGCCATGTTGGCGTATCTCAACGAATCGACAGTGAGTCTGAACGTAACCGCCTTAAAAAAGTGGTGTCTCGTTACTGCGACGAACACGGTGGCTTTATTATCCGTACTGCAGCTGAAGGCGCAGACTCGAATGAATTGGCACAAGATGCCGCATTCTTGAAGCGATTATGGCTAAAAGTGTTAGAGCGTCGTGGTAAACACAAAGCTCGTACTCGTCTATACGGTGAACTTTGCCTAAGCCAGCGTATCTTACGTGACTTTGTGGGTACTGAGCTGAGCCGAATCCAGGTCGATTCGCGTTTAGAATATGAAAACCTAAAAGAATTTACTTCTGAGTACGTGCCAGAGCTGACTGAAAAGCTTGAGTTGTATGAAGGCGACAAGCCTATCTTTGATATGTACGATACCGAGAACGAAGTTCAACGCTCTTTGGATCGTAAAGTCGAATTGAAGTCTGGTGGGTATCTGATTATCGACCAAACGGAAGCGATGACGACCGTCGACATCAACACCGGTGCCTTTGTCGGTCGTCGTAATCTAGAAGAGACGATTTTCAACACCAACGTAGAAGCGACGCAAGCCATTGCTCGTCAGCTGCGTTTGCGTAACTTAGGTGGCATCATCATTATCGACTTTATCGATATGTTGTCTGAGGAACATCGTAAGCGAGTACTAACTTCTTTAGAGGCGGCGCTAGACAAAGATCGTGTGAAAACCAATATCAATGGCTTTACACAGCTTGGCTTGGTTGAGATGACGCGTAAACGTACTCGTGAAAGTATTGAGCATATTCTGTGTTCGAGTTGTCCTGCCTGTGAAGGGCGTGGCAGTGTGAAAACAGTTGAAACCGTTTGTTATGAAATCCTTCGAGAGATCACTCGAGTGAATCGTGCGTATGACGCTGATAAGTTTGTGGTCTATGCGGCAGCTGCCGTTGCCGAAGCGCTAGAGGGCGATGAGTCACATGCGCTTGCGGAGCTTGAAGTGTTTATTGGTAAACAAGTTAAAATCCAAGCTGAGCCTCTGTACATACAAGAGCAGTTTGATGTTGTTATGATGTAATGGATATTTTGTGAGTTCAAGCGTTACTCTGATTCTTCGTGCATGTCTATGGTTAGTGGTTACTCTCTTAGTAACGCTAGCCATTGCTGTTACTACACTGCGTGTAGCCTTACCCAATTTAAATAAGTATCAATCTGAAATTGAGCTTTGGGTAAACCAACATTCCGGTTTTGAGTTTTCTATTCAAGATGTGGGCGGTTTTTGGCGCAACACTCACCCTTCTATTGCTCTACAAGGCGTTAAAGCCAGCCTCCCAAATGCAGAAGATGTGACCTTCTCTGTTGAGCGTGTTGAAGTCGAGTTTGACTTGATTCAATCGCTCGTTCAGATGCGTCCAGTTGTGGCCGATCTGGTCATGAATCAAATGTATCTTGATATTCGCTCAATTGATCTGTTTGCTGGAAACGGTACAGACGAACCTAAAGATCCCGGTTCTTCGAAGCGTGTGATGAAAGAGCTGGATAATTTACTATTGAAAACTTTGGTGGATGTGACCGCTAAAGATTCTTCACTTCTCTATCGTTCAGTCTCGGGCGAAGATCGTCAGCTCGATATCGACATTTTAAAATGGCAAAACACAGATAAACATCACCTTGCTGAAGGGGTTGTTAGCATTAAAGACGCCAATCTTAACTCGTTGTCAGTAAGTGCTAACTTTATCGATGGTGGCTCATTAACCGATGTAACCGGTGAGTTCTATGTGAGTGCAGATAACATCTCGGTTAAACCATGGCTAACCCGTTACATGCAGGCTGAGTCTGGTGTTGAAACCGGTACAGTGAGTTTGAATAGCTGGCTGACCTTGAGAAACAGCAAACCAGTGAGTGCGTATGTTGAGGTGTTACCTTCTGAATTGACTTGGAACGAAGATGGCCAACATGATCTGATGCTTGAGTCAGGGGTCTTTAAGTTGTCTCCAATTGATGATGGATGGCAAGTGAATGGTCACTCACTTAATCTCAGAACGGATGATAGGCCTTGGCCTGAGTTAGATGTTGCCTTCAAGTGGAATAAAGGCCCATGGGAACTTAATGTTTCTGAGCTTGATGTAGAAACTATTACCCCGTTAATCAAGTTGCTGCCAGATTCTGCGCAATCAACCAAAATGATCAATTCGTTGAAGCCTGGTGGCTCCGTTTCTGATATTCGGGTCTCAATGGATTCTGGCATCGAAAGCTTACGTTATTCAGCGAGTTTTAGTGATCTTGCCATTGAGCAATGGGAGTTGGTTCCGGGCTTTAGCCAAGTTTCAGGCAGTGTGTTTGGCTCGGCGTCACAAGCGAAAGCTAGCCTGCATGTGATTGACGATGTGTTTCCTTATGGTGATGTATTCCAAGCCCCTTTGAATATCAAACAAGGTCAGGTTGATATTGTTTGGCAGCAAGATGAAAACGGTTGGAAGCTTTGGTCCGATAAAATCACAGCAGCCACGCCAGATTTACAAGTCCTAGGCGCATTTCGCTTGGACTTTCCAAAGGATGCTAGCCCATTCTTATCCTTCTACGGCGAAGCTGATGCTTACAATGTCGGCGAGACATGGCGTTACTTACCTACATTGGCACTTGGACAAGATCTCACCGACTACCTTTCTACTGCGATTCAAGCGGGTAAAGCGGATACCGTAAAACTGTTGTGGCATGGCGATTTGTCTCAGTATCCATACACCAACCACGATGGTATTTTCCAAGTTTGGGTTGGCTTAGAGGACGCTAAGTTCAGCTTTGATACCGCCTGGCCATTGATTACCGATCTTCAACTTGATCTGTTGTTTGAAAATGATGCGATGCATTTAGATTCTCGTTCCGCTCAATTGATGGATGTGACGGCAGACCGAATCACAGGACGCATTCCTTATTTAGGGGAAGGCGGCCATATTGAAATTGAAGCTAAAGCGACGGCGTCAGGTAATGCGGTTCGTGATTACATGACGGCTTCACCATTGGTTGATTCTGTGGGTGCCGCCTTAACGGCGCTGCAAGTGAGTGGTGATGTATCGTCTGAATTCCAACTCAATATTCCTTTTGATTCCGAAAAAGAGCCAAGAGCATGGGGTTATGCTGATCTCAAAGATAACCATGTAGAGATTGAAGCGCCGCCAATGGTGCTTGAAAATACCACTGGGCGTATTGAATTTGATAATGATGTGATTACGGCCAACGGTCTCGCTGCCGATTTATTAAAGCAAGGGATTTCTGTCGATTTTAAAGGGCTCAATGATGGGCCTGGTTATGCCGTTGATATTGATGTATTGGGCGATTGGGACGTTAAGCCTTTAGAACCATATATTGGTGAACAGTGGATGAGTCGCTTGTCAGGTCATGCGCAATGGCAAAGCCAGATTGAAATTCAACTTAACGATATCGGTTTTAGCTACCAGTTAGACTTACAGTCAGATCTTAAATATTTAGCCAGTGATTACCCGTATCCATTGGCTAAAAAATCCTTGGAGAGCGGCTCTGCTCGACTACAAGCATCAGGTAATCAAGAAGCTATTACCGCGCGTCTGCAACTGCCGAACACTAAATACCAAGCTGAGATTGATATTACCGGCGATGTTCCCGAGTTAACGGCGACTAATTTAGTGCTGGGTCGTGGTGGCTATAAAATTAGCCCTGTCGTTGGGCATCATGCGTTGATTCGTACGGATAAATTCAATGCTGATGATTGGTTATCAGTGGTGATGGAGCCAGTGCAACCGTCAGATGCAATACTTAGCCAAATGAACACGCCAACCATTCCAGCGCCAAGCCGTATTACCTTTGAGAGTAAAGAGCTGATCTTAGGTGGTATTTCTTGGAATGATGTCGACTTTAGCGCCCGCAAGAACAAACAAGCTTGGCAAATGGAAGTGTCTAGCCAAGAGATCGAAGGAGATATTAATTATCTGCCTCCTTACGATTTAACCGTTTCTCTGGATCGCCTGCATCTGTTTGTTCCTGAATGGAGTGATAAGACAAACCAAGAACAACTACTGCAACGTAAAGAACAAGAAGCACCATTGATCTCTAAGCTAGATAGAGAAATCTATGATGCGATGCCTAATCTGAAGTTAGCGCTGAACGATTTTTGGCTACAAGGCTATAAGGTCGGTACCGTCGATGTTGAGTTAACTAGACAAGACGATCGGCTTGAGTGGAACAAGATTCAAGTTCGTAGCGGGAGCAATAAAGCCGACGTGAGTGGCTGGTGGGCACTGAATGGTGACAAGAGTCACTCATCGCTAACCGTTGATATTGAAGGTGAAAACAATAGCGAACTCATGGAGCGCTTCGGCATTACATCCGGAATTCAAAAAGCGCCATTCGAGTTAGAAGGCCAACTGAACTGGGATGGTTCGCCATGGGGGATCAAAATGGATACCCTTGATGGCAACGTTAAAACTAAGTTTGGTAAAGGTATCATCTCGGATGTCAGTGGCGCGGCTCGATTGCTGGGGTTGTTTAGCCTAGATTCGATTATCCGTAAGATGCAGCTCGATTTCTCGGATGTGTTTGATAAAGGCATGGCATTCAATAGCATCACAGGAACGGGCAAGATTCAAAATGGTATCTTCCTGACGAACGATCTGAATATGGATGCGGTCGCGGGTGAGATGAAGATCAAAGGAATCGCTAACCTCAACACGCGCTTGGTCGATGCTGAGGTGAACTTTACTCCTGATATTACCTCGGGTATTCCAGTATTAACGGCCTTTGCGGTAACGCCTCAAACGGCGCTGTATGTATTGGCCGTGACTACGGTTATATCGCCGGTGGTTGAAGTCTTTACTCAAGTGAATTACTCGGTAAAAGGCCCATTGGATTCACCTACGGTAAGTGAGCTTTCTCGTAGTTCTGGCGAGTTCCAGCTACCCGAAAAATTGAGAAAATTAGCTGAGTAGTTGATAACAAGCCAGTCGGTTAATATACGGTCAAATGCCGATTTCTGAATCATAATGAATAGAGGAGCGAGACACATGGATAGTGTTGGGTTGATTCAAATGACATCTGGCCCTAGCCCTGAATTGAACCTTGCTTACCTTGCTCAAGAAGTAGCAAAGTGCAAAGCGTTGGGGGCTAAGTGGGTTGTGTGTCCTGAAAACGCGTTAGTTTTTGGCAGTAAAGCCGACTATCACCAGTATGCAGAGCCTCTAAATGATGGCCCACTACAAAAGAAATTATTTGAGTTAGCTAAGCTTCACCGAATGTGGATCGTTGTCGGTAGTATGCCGATAAGCACAACTGAAGGTGTGACCACTACAACCCTAGTGATTGATGACTTTGGGTGCCTAGTGACTCATTACGATAAGCTACACATGTTTGATGTGGATGTCGCCGATGCGCACAAGTGCTATCGAGAGTCGGATATTTTCACGCCGGGTGAACGAGTTGTGACGACGGAAACGCCTTTTGGTCGCTTAGGTTTGAGTATTTGTTATGATGTGCGCTTTCCTCACTTGTATTCAGAGTTACGCAAGCAAGGTGCGCAAATCATAGTGGTACCAGCAGCGTTTACGGCAGTAACGGGTCAAGCGCATTGGGAAGCATTATTAAGATGCCGCGCGATCGAAACACAATCGTGGATTGTCGCGGTGGGGCAAGGGGGGAAACATCCTTGTCAAAGAGAAACATGGGGACACTCAATGGTGGTTGATCCATGGGGACGAGTGGTCGCACAGCTAGACCAAGATCCTAAAAGTATGGTGGTTGAGATAGACACATCCAGTTGCGAATCAATTAGGCAAAATATGCCAATCGCGCAACACTCTCGATTTACCAATCAATTTTAATTACAAACAAGAGCCATTTATGAGCATTAATCAAATTGAAGAAGCGCTACTTACCCCAACAGGGCTGACGGAGCAAAATATCGCAGATACATTGGCGAGCATTGCTACCCGCCAAATTGATTATGCTGATATTTACTTTCAGTCAAGCTGGCACGAGTCATTAGTGCTAGAAGACAGCATTATTAAAGACGGCTCTTTCAATATCGATTGTGGTCTTGGTGTACGAGCAGTCTCTGGTGAAAAAACCGGTTTTGCTTACTCTGACCAAATCCAATTGGATGGCCTTAAACAGAGTGCAATCGCGGCTCGCGGTATCGCTAAACAAGGCCAAAACGGCAAGGTACAAGCTTTCAAGCGCAACTCTAACCAAGCTTACTATGACGCGGTAAACCCGCTAGCAAGCTGGGAAAAGCAGCAAAAGACAGAATTGCTTAAAGCGCTTGATGCTTACATTCGTACTAAAGAGCCGATGGTAACTGAAGTATCGGTAAGCTTAAGTGGGGTACATGAGCAGATGCTGGTTGCGGCAACTGATGGTACTTTCGCTGGTGATATTCGCCCGCTGGTTCGCTTGTCTATTAGCGTACTAGCTCAGAAAGGCGATCGTCGTGAACGTGGCAGTGCTGGTGGCGGTGGTCGTTTTGGTTACGACTTCTTCTTAAGTGATGCTAATGGTTCTCAGGTTGCTTATCAATTTGCTGATGAAGCAATCCGCCAAGCGTTAGTTAACCTTGAAGCGGTTGCTGCACCTGCTGGTGCAATGCCTGTCGTTCTTGGTTCGGGTTGGCCGGGCGTTCTTCTGCATGAAGCGGTAGGCCACGGGTTAGAAGGTGACTTCAACCGTAAAGAGTCTTCAGTATTTTCTGGCAAAGTGGGCGAGCAAGTTACATCAAGCCTATGTACGATTGTTGATGACGGTACATTAACGGATCTACGTGGTTCATTGAACGTCGATGATGAAGGCGTTAATGGTCAGTACAACACGCTAATCGAAAACGGCATCCTAAAAGGTTACATGCAAGATAAGCTTAATGCTCGTCTAATGGGTGTAGCGCCTACAGGTAATGGTCGTCGTGAGTCTTATGCACACCTTCCTATGCCGCGCATGACCAACACTTACATGCTGCCAGGTGAGCATACTCCTGAAGAGATTATCTCGACGGTTGAAAGAGGCATCTACGCGCCGAACTTTGGTGGCGGTCAGGTGGATATTACTTCTGGTAAGTTTGTGTTCTCCGCTTCTGAAGCGTACATGATTGAAAACGGTAAGATCACTCACCCAGTGAAAGGTGCAACGCTAATCGGTTCGGGTATCGAAGCGATGCAGCAAGTGTCTATGGTGGGTAACGACCTAAGCCTTGACCGTGGTGTTGGTGTGTGTGGTAAAGCTGGCCAAAGCGTACCAGTCGGTGTTGGTCAACCAACATTGAAACTAGACTCGTTAACGGTTGGTGGTACTGAGTAATTCAGACCAACTTCAGCAAATTTGTGATAGCAAGCTAGTTGAAATTACAGTTGCAGTTAAAGCTAAAAGCTAAAAGCTAAAAGCTAAAAGTTAAAAGCGCCTCCAATGTGAGGCGCTTTTCTGTTTCTGGTTTTTCTGTTTATGGAGTACGATTTACTAAACCGAACCGTTACATGTTCTCTTCAGCAAACTCGGCCAGTCGGCTTCGTACCACACCATTGAGGTGAATATTGGCACTGCCTTCGAAGTCTTTAAAACGCTCGACCATGTAGGTTAAGCCTGAAGTTACAGGGGTTAAGTAGGATGAATCTATCTGAGCTAGGTTTCCTGAACAGACGATCTTGGTGCCTTCACCACAACGGGTGATGATGGTTTTGATTTGTGAAGCGGTGAGGTTCTGACACTCATCCAAAAGGACAAAGGCATTTTGAATTGAGCGGCCTCGCATGAAGTTAATCGATTTGAACTGGATATTGGCTTTGTCACAGATGTACTTCATTGACCCTTCGGTGCAGTGATCGTTCTTGTGCAGAGCTTCCAGTGTATCGGTCACCGCCGCTAACCAAGGCAGCATTTTCTCTTCCTCGGTGCCGGGAAGGAACCCAATCGACTCACCGATATCGGGCGTGTTTCGGGTTACGATGATCTTATCGAATTGTTTACGCTCTATGGTTTGTTCAAGTGCGGCAGCCATGGCTAACAGTGTTTTACCACTACCTGCAGCGCCCGTTAGAATCACCAGATCGATGTCAGGGTCGAGCAGTGCATCAATCGCCATCCCTTGATAGACATTCTTAGGTGTAATGTCCCATGTCTTGCGGTTCATTAACCTTTCTCTACTGAGATCTCTGAGCGTAATGCGTTCGGCCTCAATCTCTTCTACACGACCAGCAAAGTCACTTTCTTCGTCAATCACATATTGGTTGAGGAAGGTTGGGTCGAAAGGTGCTCTTGCGAGGGTGTGCAGCGTTTTTCCGCCTAAACTTCTACTCTCGACGTTATCGACGCCATCCCAGAATGAGCCTTCGAGTTGTTGAAAGCCTTTAGTGAGGTATTGGATGTCATCAATCAATTGGTCGGTTTGATAGTCTTCAACAAAGCGGACCCCAGCGCCTTTGGCTCGTAAGCGCATGTTGATGTCTTTAGTGATAAGAACCACTTCGCGTGGCGCGCGTTTGTTTTGAAGGTAGAGGACTGCGTTGAGGATTCGGTTATCGCCTGCCTTGTCATCGGCGAACGCTTTGATGCTTTCTTGAAGTTCGTAATCAGCGAGTATTGAAATACTGCCAGATGCGTTTATGTCTTTAGAAAAAGGAATGCCTTCCGATATTTGGTCTGGTGTGGCTTCCCTGAACAAGTCTTCGAGCGTTCGAATCGCAATTCTCGCATCTCGAGCAACGTCTCTTTTACTGTCTTTGATTCTGTCGAGTTCTTCTAGCACGGTCATGGGGATAACGACATCGTGCTCTTGGAAAGAAAATATAGCGAAGGGTTCGTGAAGTAGGATATTAGTGTCTAAAACAAATAGCTTCCGGTTGGTCTCGCCCATAGCATCTCCTTGCCGACGTGCGGCTTGCCTTGCATTCATTGAACGTAGATAAAGCTCATATAAAGATTAGTATCTCATTCCGGTGATAGTCAACTACTCACCTAAACTTCATCTAGAGAAATATCGCCATATCGTTGTGAATGAATATGGCGTATTCGTTTGAGAGCAGCAATCTGCTACCTATAGATTACCCATGATTTTTTGACAGTTTGATTGCACTGGCGAAAACAGAAAAAAAGTATGAAATCATCTCCTTTAGGCGTGACCTAAATCACAGCATCGAGTAAGATTAGCGACCTTTTTCTGCACCATTTTCTCGAGATATTTATTATTAAGAGCGCACTTAAAAAGTGGCTGCAAACTAGGCATCTTTAGCTATATTTTTAGTTCAAGCGCGATAACGCTCTTGTTTAAAACTGCAGTTAACATGACCAAATTCCAACTATAAGATTGAGGTAGTCGATTCATGACATTTGCTTTGGGGCAACGCTGGATAAGCGATACGGAGAGCGATTTAGGTTTAGGTACCGTTGTAGCAATGGATGCTCGAACAGTGACAGTAATGTTTGCAGCATCAGAAGAGAATCGTGTCTATGCACGCACTGATGCTCCCGTAACCCGAGTAACGTTTAATGTTGGCGATGTCATCGAATGCCAAGAAGGTTGGTCTCTAACTGTCGAAGAAGTTATCGAAGATAAAGGGCTACTGACTTATTTGGGCACTCGTGAAGACACTCAAGAGACAGAGGTGACTCTGCGTGAAATATTCTTAAGCAACCAGATCCGCTTTAACAAACCGCAAGATAAGCTGTACGCAGGTCAAATCGACCGTATGGATAACTTTGTCCTACGTTACCGCGCGTTAAGCAATCAATACCAACAACATAAGAGCCCGATGCGTGGCTTGTGTGGTATGCGCGCTGGTTTGATTCCTCACCAGTTGTACATTGCTCATGAAGTAGGTCGTCGTCACGCACCACGCGTTTTACTGGCTGATGAAGTGGGTCTAGGTAAAACCATCGAAGCAGGCATGATCATTCACCAACAGGTGTTGTCTGGCCGTGCTGAACGCATTCTGATTGTGGTACCTGAAACGCTACAACACCAATGGCTTGTCGAGATGATGCGTCGTTTCAATCTACACTTTTCTATCTTTGATGAAGAGCGCTGCATTGAATCTTTTGCTGAATCAGATAACCCATTTGATACTCAGCAATACGTTCTGTGTTCACTGGATTTCCTACGTAAGAGCCGCAAGCGCTACGAGCAAGCACTTGAAGGTGAGTGGGATCTGTTGGTTGTCGATGAAGCGCACCACCTTGAGTGGAGCCAAGATAAACCGAGCCGCGAATACCAAGTGGTTGAAGGATTAGCTGAAAATACTTCTGGCGTACTGCTACTGACAGCAACCCCTGAACAGCTGGGTCGTGAGAGTCACTTTGCACGTCTGCGTCTGCTTGATCCTGATCGCTTCTACGATTACGAAGCATTCGTTGAAGAAGAAGACCAATATGCGCCAGTTGCTGATGCTGTAACGGCATTGTTCTCTGGCGTGAAGCTTGAAAACAGCGCGAAGAATCAGATCACTGAGCTTCTATCTGAACAAGATGTTGAGCCTCTATTCCGCGTTATCGAGGGCGATAGCAGCGAAGAAGAGCAAGCGTTAGCTCGCCAAGAACTGATTGATAATCTTATGGATCGCCATGGTACAGGTCGTGTTCTTTTCAGAAACACACGTGCTGCAATCAAAGGCTTTCCTAAGCGCAATGTAAACTTACTGCCGATGGATATCCCAACGCAGTACACAACCTCTATGCGTGTATCAGGCATGATCGGTGGCAAAATGGCTCCCGAAGCTCGTGCGATGAAGATGCTGTACCCAGAAGAGATCTTCCAAGAGTTTGAAGGTGAAGATTCAAGCTGGTGGCAGTTCGATTCACGTGTTAACTGGTTGATTGAAAAGATTCAAGATAAGCGCAGCGAAAAGATCCTAGTGATCGCCTCTCGTGCGAGTACTGCTCTTCAATTAGAGCAAGCACTGCGTGAGCGTGAAGGTGTGCGTGCAACCGTATTCCACGAAGGCATGTCAATTCTAGAGCGTGATAAAGCCGCGGCTTACTTTGCTCAAGAAGAGGGTGGTGCTCAGGTTCTTATCTGTAGTGAAATCGGCTCTGAAGGTCGTAACTTCCAGTTTGCTAACCAGTTAGTGATGTTCGATTTGCCATTCAACCCAGACTTGCTTGAGCAACGTATTGGTCGTTTGGACCGTATCGGTCAGCTGCGTGATATCGACATTCACGTTCCTTACCTAAAAGGCACATCGCAAGCGATTCTAGCGCGTTGGTTCGATGAAGGTCTGAATGCATTTGCGGAAACTTGTCCGACGGGTCGCACAGTTTACGACAAGTACTCTGATGTTCTTATTGAGATGTTGGCTTCTGGTAACACCGAACAACTTGATGAAGTGATTGAAGAGTCAGCGAAGCTAAACCAAAGCCTGAAATCGGATCTAGAAAAAGGCCGAGATCGCCTACTAGAAATGCACTCAAATGGCGGCGAAAAAGCGCATGAGATTGCAGAAAAGATCGCGTCGACTGACGGTGATACTAATCTAGTGTCTTTTGCACTGAGTCTGTTCGATACCATTGGTTTGAACCAAGACGATAAAGGTGAAAATGCGCTAGTTGTAACGCCATCTGAGCACATGATGGTTCCAAGCTACCCAGGTCTACCTTATGAAGGTGCAACCATCACGTTTGATCGTGAAACTGCGCTTTCTCGTGAAGACATGAACTTCATTAGCTGGGAACACCCAATGATTCAGGGCGGTATTGATCTGCTATTGAGCGAAGGTGTGGGTGCGTCTGCGGTATCGCTATTGAAAAACAAAGCGTTACCTGTTGGTACTATCCTGCTTGAGCTGGTTTACCTTGTTGATGCACAAGCGCCAAAGCGCAGCGGTATCAGCCAGTTCTTACCTAAGACGCCGATTCGTTTGATGATGGATGGTCGTGGTAACGATTTATCTGCTCAGGTTGAGTTCGATAGCTTTAACCGTCAGCTAAGTCCTGTGAACCGTCACTTGGCAAGCAAGTTGGTGAATTCAGTACAGGGTGAAATTCACAAGCTAATTGAAGCTGGTGAGACGCATGTACTGCCGAAGGTTGAAGAAGTTCGTCAGCAAGCCCAGAAAGATATGCAAACCAACTTGAACGGTGAGCTAGAGCGTCTACAAGCGCTTAAAGCGGTGAACCCTAACATTCGTGATGAAGAGCTAGAAGTTATCGAAGCTCAAATCAATGAACTGACGGGTTACATCAGTAAGGCTCAGGTTCAGCTGGATTCGTTACGCTTGATTGTGGTTTCTCACAACTAAGCCAAGAACTCGAATATCGCTAGCTTTACGCTTTAACGAAATAAGGCCTTCATCACGAAGGCCTTATTTGTATCTGTAGCTTGGTTAACAGTTTAGTTCTGAGTTCGGTTAGCAGTTTGGCTAATAATTTGGAGAGCTGATTACATCAACCATTTCCACCAAACGAACAGAGCTAAGAAGCCAAATAGGTAAACCAGGCCTGCTACAGACAACCATTTTAGCTTAGTGCCAATCGCAAGCGCTTTAGGTAGCTCTGCTTTGCTCACCAAAATGAAATTCAGTAATGCGAAGAATGGGGTCGTGATAAAGGCGAGTATCATCGCGAAATCGAGCATTGGCATCAAGGCTGCACTAAAGAACATTACGATTGCTAGCGCAGCGATAGATACGATGATTATCCACCCTTGTAGCATTCTTGGGCTGCTCTCTTTTTTAAGCAGTAGACGCTGTGATTCAGCAAGTACGCGTGAGTAGCCATCGATAACGGTAATGGTACTGCCAAAAATACAGAAGAAGGCGACGATTGCGATCAGTGGACGAGACCATTCACCAATTGTCGAGGCGTAAATACCGACCAACTGATGAGTGAAGCCAACGCCAGAGCGAGACAATTCAACTCCCGAGCCGTGAAGTACCAGAGCACCTAAAGCAACGAATACCAATGCAAGCAATGCCGTACCAATGTAGCCTACATTGAAATCGAACAGTGCTGATTGAGCGGTCACGTCTTGTTTCTCTTTTTGGCTTTTTAGCCACATAGAAGTGATGCTTGAGATCTCGATAGGCGCAGGCATCCAACCCATCGTCACCACGATAAATCCGATAGCTGCCAATGACCAAGGTGATGGTGGCACAAAAGCGGCATCAGGTTCGACTGGAGAGCCAATAGCAATCGCAACAGCAGCTAAGGTTGTGATGGTCAGGATCGCCATTATCGCTTTAGAGAGAGTGTCGAGCGCGCGGTAATGGCCCGCAAAAAGAATGATCAAACAGGTCGCTAAAACGATCATGCACAAGGTGCTGGTGGCTAAATCGAAAGGAATAAAGTAACTGAGTAGGCTCGCACTGAATAACAGCAAGGCTGCGGTATTCACGACTGCGGAAATAGCACTCAGTATCGAAAAGATCACAAGGTATGGGCGGCCTAGGTTAGAGTAACCTTCCACCAAGCTTTGCCCCGTTCCTAGTGTGTATTGGATACCAGCTTTGAAGAACGGGTACTTAAATATGTTTACGAGGATAATAAGCGCGGCTAGCTGCCAACCATAAATCGCACCAGCCTTGGTTGAGGCTACTAAGTGAGAGCCACCTACCGCTGCTGCGGCCATCATAATGCCTGGGCCAAGAGACTTAATTAAACTTGATAGGGGAGCTGAGGTTGGTGTTTTTGTGCTGGTAGTTTTAACCGTACTTTCCATCATTTTTCCTTTGATGCTGACTTCTTATTATCCGTTACCCTATCAATACCATGTTTTGTAAGGTCGTCAACTTTTATGTACAAAAATGTCGAAAATTGTATTTATTCATAAACGAATCAACCGTAAATTATTTATTTACTAGTAATTAAGAGGCTTTAATGGCGTTAGAACAGTACACACCACCGCGTGAACCGTGGATCGATATTGTTTATCAAGATGACGATATTCTAGTGGTGAACAAACCTGCTGGCCTACTTTCGGTGCCGGGGAGATTGCCTGAGCACTACGACAGTATGTGGAGTCGGTTGGTTGTCGAATTTGCGGAGATTCAGGTGGTGCATCGACTGGACATGTCGACATCGGGCTTGATGCTGCTCGCTAAACACAAACAAGCTGAGCGTCATTTGAAGAAGCAATTTCAATATCGACTGACACACAAACTCTATTACGCCCGAGTATGGGGTTCAGTAGAAGAAGCAGAAGGTTTGATTGATCTGCCGCTCATTTGTGATTGGCCAAATCGACCAAGACAAAAGGTGTGCTTCGAGGATGGCAAGCCATCACAGACTCGCTATGTGGTGGAGCAACAAGAGGCTCAAACGGCATTGTTGAAGTTGCTTCCGATCACTGGCCGCTCTCATCAGTTACGTGTTCACTGCATGGAACTAGGGAATCCAATCGTTGGCGACGAGTTTTATGCAACGCCAGATGCGTTTAACTATAGTGACAGGTTAGCTCTGCACGCGTGTGAACTGAGCTTTTATCATCCGGCTAATCATCAGCTTTTCAAAGCCTTTGTTCCGTGTGAGTTTTACCCTCAAGCATCACCGCAAATTGAACAGCACTTTGAAATTGCGCCAGAGCTTCCAGACTACAGCAAGCTAAAAGCTTAGAATGGTTAAATCAATACCAATGCAAGGACGTACAATGCCGAAGTTGAAAGTGGTCTTTCTCGACCGAGCCACCATCCCATCTCAAATTCATTTAAAACCTCTCCGCTTTGAACATCAGTGGGTTGAATATGATTTCACTTCGCCGGAGCAAGTGTCTGAACGAATTGAAGGCGCTGATGTGGTTATTACCAATAAGGTGGTGATCAACGAATCGAATTTAGCTCAAGCACAACAGCTCAAGCTAATAGCCGTTTCAGCTACAGGTGTAAACAATGTCGATGTTGGCTACTGTAAGAGTAACAATATCGCGGTGACAAACGTGCAAGGCTACGCGACTCAATCGGTACCTGAACATGTTATCGCTATGTTGTTTGCGTTAAAACGAAATCTCGTTGGTTATCATCAAGACATCGAAGCCGGCGAGTGGCAAAAGGATCAACAATTCTGCTTCTTTACTCATCCGATTCAAGATGTTGCAGGCAGTACATTAGGCTTAATCGGTAGTGGTGGCTTAGGACAAGCAACAGCGATATTGGCTAAAGCAATTGGTATGAATGTCATCTTTGCTGAGCGTAAAGGGGCTGACTCTTGTCGAGAAGGGTATCTGCCTTTTGATACGGTGTTACAACAAGCAGATGCAATCAGCTTACATTGTCCATTGACCAAAGCGACTCGAGACCTGATTTCAGAGCGAGAGCTAGCAATGATGAAACCAAATGCGGTGTTAGTTAATGCTGGCCGCGGTGGACTCGTGGATGAACAAGCCTTAGTTGAAGCTTTGAAAAATCAAGAGATTGCGGGCGCGGGTATGGATGTGTTCACACAAGAACCGGCTGACAACTCAAATCCATTACTGGCTAATAGTCATTTGCCAAATTTACTATTAACGCCACATGTAGCGTGGGGCAGTGATAGCTCAATTCAAAAGCTGTCTGATATCTTAATCGATAACATTGATGCCTTTGTTTCTGGTAAGCCGCAGAATCTCGTCAGTTAATTCGCAGTAAGAGCGGTTATACACTCAGCTTCAGACATAAAAAAGGTTGGCTTTGAGCCAACCTTTTTAGATGTTTTGTCTTTAGTTCGACTTAGCTTATCTGCCAGAAGCCAGAAGCCAGAAGCCAGAAGCCAGAAGTCAGAAGCCTTAGCCTTGAGGTTTGATGACCAATACATTGATTGGTGAATTCTGTACGACTTTACTCGCCACTGACCCCAGTACCACTTTGTCGATTTTCGAGCGCTTATGACTAGGCATCACAATCAGATCTGCCCCAAGCTTTTCTGCGTAATCTAGAATCGTTGTGTAGGTTTTACCTTCGGCAACGTGAACCTTATAAACCACTTCATCGTCGATGTACTTGTCTGCAAACTCTTTCAGCTGATTTTTCACATCGAGCTTCATTTGGTTTGCTGCATCTTTCGGGAAGTAAGACGCCACCATCGACATGTGAATGCCAGGTAGTACGTTCAGAATATGGATTTCAGCATTACTGTGCTTTGCGTGCCATACCGCTAATTCAACAGCTTTGTCAGAAAAGCCTTTGTCGTTAAGATCAACAGGAACAAGGATTTGTTTATACATGTGTTTTTCTCTTTTTTATCAGCGCTTAGTCTTGACTAAGCGCTGTGATTATCCTTTCCATGTAATAAAGCCAAATAGAGTTGAGCGCTACTTGGCTCTATCCATTACGCGCTAATCTCATCCTTACGAGCACGCCTTCTTTGGTTCATCGCTAAGCCAATCAAAATGAGTAGGGATGGTAAGAATACCCACTCTTTCATTGGTCTTTCTGCGTCTTGGATAACTGATTTAATTTCCCAATCAAAGTCAATGCCAGCCGCTTCTGCTGGGCTACCGAATTCAACCATGTCGACAATCATCTTGCCTTCAGATTTCGTCAACATTAAGCCCATTGAAGCAATGCGGTCTTCACTTGTTGTCGCAGAATCTTCAAATGGAAGGCGAACCGTCTTCTCAGAATAGTTACCTTCTAAGTTTTCGCCACCCACTCTTAACTCAAGAGATTGTCCCACAGATAGACCTTCTGTGATTTGAGCGATCTCAACTCCAGGTGAAAGAACTTTCTCTGGATAAATCATGTCCCACCAGAAGCCAGGGCGGAAGAAAGAGAAAGTTAGAACCAATAGTAGGATCGTTTCCCACCATTTGTTCTTGGTAAACCACCAACCTTGCGTTGCAGCGGCAAAGATAAGTACCGCGGTCACAGAAGAAAAGATAGTGAGGAATAGATGCCACCAAGAATCAATGCCCATCAACAGTAGTTGGGTATTGAAGATGAACATGAATGGCAATATCGCGGTTCGGATATCGTAGGTAAAGCCTTGAATACCAGTACGGATCGGATCTGATTTTGCAATCGCGGCGGCCGCAAAGGCTGCCAAGCCAACCGGAGGTGTATCATCGGCTAAGATACCGAAATAGAACACGAACAAGTGAACCGCAATCAGAGGGATGATCAGGCCATGCGCCGCGCCTAAAGTAACAATTACCGGAGCCATCAGCGTTGATACAACTATGTAGTTCGCCGTTGTTGGTAAGCCCATACCTAAGATTAAGCTGATTACCGCAGTGAATAGCAGCATAAGAATGATGCTACCGCCTGAGATGAACTCAACGAAGTCCGTCATTACCAAGCCGATACCCGTCAGAGTCACCACGCCAACAACCGTACCCGCAGCAGCTGTTGCTACACCGATACCGATCATGTTGCGCGCGCCTGAAACCAAGCTCTCTAATAGGTCAACGAAACCGGCTTTAGTTTGCTCTGCAAGATCGTCCGATTTGTTCATCAGAGTCATCAAAGGACGCTGTGTAATCAAAATAAAGATCATGAATACCGTTGCCCAGAAGGCAGAAAGGCCTGGAGAGAATCGCTCTACAGTCAGACACCAAACAAGCACCACGATAGGCAGTAGGAAGTGCAGGCCAGATTTAATGGTTGGGCCTGGATCGGGTACTTCTGTTAGCTCGGCATCGATGTCCATGCCACCTTCAGCGGCATATTTTGCTGATACTCGAACCAAGGCTACATAAGAGATCAATAGAGCAACGGTAACAATAGGTGTCGCTGCATCGCCAAAGACATCTTTCGTCCAGCCGACACCGTAGTAAACCGCAGCACTGATGACACAAAGCCCAAGAATGGTACCAGTGAAAGACAGCAGGCTCTGTACGATAGTTGGTGTGTGGCGACGAGGTAGGCCAGTCATACCTGCTTTACATGCTTCTAAGTGAACAATGTAAATCAAGGCGATGTAAGAGATAAGAGCAGGCAATAGCGCCGCTTTAATCACTTCTACATACGAGATACCCACATATTCAACCATCAAGAATGCAGCAGCACCCATGATTGGTGGAGTTAATTGACCATTGGTTGAAGCGGCAACTTCTACAGCACCGGCTTTTTCACCTGAGAATCCGACTCTTTTCATTAGAGGGATCGTAAAAGTACCCGTGGTTACCACGTTAGCGATAGATGAACCAGACACAAGACCGGATAGGCCAGAAGCAACAACGGCTGCTTTCGCTGGGCCACCTTTCATGTGGCCAAGTAAAGAGAACGCAACCTTGATGAAGTAAGCACCTGCACCTGCGCGTTCTAGCATTGCACCAAACAGTACAAACAAGAATACGAATGATGTTGATACGCCAAGAGCAACACCGAATACACCTTCAGTTGTTAGCCACAGATGCGACATTGCCTTGTTCAGGCTTGCACCTTTATGGGCGATAACGTCTGGCATGTGTGGACCGCCAAAGGTGTAAAGTAGGAATACTGCAGCCACAACCATAAGAGGTGGACCTAAAGCGCGTCGTGTTGCTTCAAGCAGTAGAACCATACCAAATACAGCAGCAACAATATCGAATGTTGTTGGTGCGCCTGAACGTTCAGCGAGTTGAGTATAGAAAATATAGATATACGAAGCTGAAAAGCTACCAACCAGCGCTAATATCCAGTCGACCGCAGGAATTCTATCCCGAGGTGAATTTTTCATGGCTGGGTAAGCGGTAAAGGCTAGGAAGATGGCAAACGTAAGATGAATTGCTCGAGCTTCAGTGTCGTTTAAAATTGCGAAGTTAAAAATGAACGGCAGCGGAGATGCATACCAAAGTTGGAACAGTGACCAACATAGAGGCACAAACCATAAAATACGGCCTTGGATACCGCGAGGGCTACGCGCACCAGTGTCTGATTGTGCCACCATTTCTTGCACATCTGGAGACGGTGATGTTGTCTGCGTCATGTACTTTATCCTTATTATTGATGGTCTGCCTTTCTTACGAACAACGAGACGTTATTTATTTCCTATCTAGTGTAGCGAATGGATAGGGAAATGCGTTTTTTGTTCGTCTTTGTCTTAGGCTTGATACGAAGGTAAGTTCGCCAAATTGGAGAAACTTAAAGGTTTGTCTCTTTTCACTTGGGTTATTTTTATAAAACGTGAAAAGCCAATAAGGAGGACATGCCTCCTTATTGGTAGAGCAGGCTTAAAGTAGAATTACTTTAGAAGGCCTACTTCTTTGTAGTATTTTACTGCGCCAGGGTGAAGAGGGATTGAGATACCCGCTTTAACCATGTCTTCTTTCTTCAGGTTCGCAAATGCTGGGTGCAGGCGTTTGAATGTAGCGAAGTTTTCAAATACCGCTTTAGCAACGTTGTATGCGACTTCATCAGAAACGTCAGACGTTGTTACCATAGTTGCAGCAACACCGAAGCTGTTTACGTCAGCATCTGTACCACGGTACATGCCAGCTGGAACTGTGCTGTATGCGTAGTATGGGTTTTCAGCTACGATCTTGTCGATTTGTGGACCAGTTGCAGAAACCAGTTTTGCATCACAAGAAGTCGTTGCTTCTTTGATTGATCCGTTCGGGTGACCAACCATGTAGATGAATGCATCAATCTTGTTGTCACAAAGAGCTTGTGAACGCTCAGAACCTTTAAGTTCAGAAGCAAGCTTGAAGCTATCGTTAGTCCAACCCATAGCGTCCATTACAACACCCATCGTTGCACGGTCACCAGAGCCTGGGTTCCCAATGTTTACACGCTTACCTGCTAGGTCAGACACATTGTTGATACCAGCATCGGTACGAGCGATGATGTTGAACGGTTCTGTATGTAGAGAGAACATAGCGCGAAGTTTTTTGTATTCGCCCTGATCTTTGAATTTACTTGTACCGTTGTAGCCGTGGTATTGCCAGTCCGATTGAACAACACCGAAATCTAGTTCACCAGCACGGATGGTGTTAACGTTGTAGATCGAACCACCAGTAGATTCTACAGAACAACGAATGTTGTGGTCTTTGCGGCCTTTGTTCACAAGCTTACAAATAGCACCACCAGTTGGGTAGTAAACACCCGTTACTGAACCTGTACCAATTGTGATGAACTCTTGAGCGTTAACTGCGCCAGCGCCCATTACAGCAGCTGCAATAGCCCCAACTTTAATAAGTTTGGTAAATGCCATGAATTTCCCTTCCTTTATTCATTATTAACCCTGAAACAAGTGTAGTCGTTTCTGGAGTTTCCTATTTGGAAACGGCACCTTTTTCAATCCATGTGATGAAAAAGTGGCTGAATAATATCAAAAATTGGCAGAAAATTACTCAAATGTTAAAAGATATAGCTAAAAAATCTAACAAATGACGGTTAGATCTTGTGTTTGATTTGCTACTGAGTTTTTTAAAATCAATGGTTTAGTGGTGTTTGAAGAGGGGGAGATAGATATTCTAGGATGTGATTTGGATCACGAAGCGAATCGGTGTTCGTGATCCATTAATCAGGTTTATGGTTATGAAACTGTGACCAATTATCCTGCGTATTCAAACAGTTCGCACACAGAATCAAACAATTGCTTCGTGGTAACTGACAAGGTTGGCGTGATGAAGATAGTATCATCGCCTGCAACGACACCTAGTATACCTTCCGACTTACCTAATGAGTCCAATAAACGAGCAATAAGCTGCGCCGCACCTGGGCCGGTATGTATCACCACCAATGCATTGTTGTGGTCGATATCTAATACTAATTCTCTCAGAGAGCTAGAAACTGTCGGAACACCAAGTTCAGCAGGAAGACAGTAAACCATCTCCATTTTTGCATTACGAGTTCGAACTGCACCAAACTTAGTTAACATACGCGAAACTTTAGATTGGTTGATACTTTCAAAACCTTCATGTTTGAGGGCATCGACAATCTCGCCTTGCGAACCAAAACGTTCTTCTTTTAGTAATGATTTAAAAGCACGAACTAAGTTGTCTTGTTTTTCTGTATTGCGCATATGTCATTCTTATTCATTAACAAAGATGTTTGCATATTCTCGCATACATATTCAATTTTAGCTAAAATATCACGGCAATTTGTTAGTCATATCACTGTAAAAATTTAATAGAATAATGTGTTATTAGTGTCGACTTATTTTGTTATTTCAGTCGATTATCGCCATAATGCGAACTTGCTGTGTAGCACGGTTTTATTGACTTGCGCGAAGTCGCAAAGCTGGCGTTAATTGATTGTAATCACTTTGTGATTAATATATTTTTTTAACCATAATTTAGCTCAAGAACTACCCTACCAAGAATTTATAAGAGAAATCTCTCAAGGAGAATAACAATGAAAGTAGCTGTTATTGGTGCCGCTGGTGGCATCGGTCAAGCCCTAGCCCTACTACTAAAGAACCGCCTACCTGCTGGTTCAGATCTTGCACTTTACGACATCGCTCCGGTAACACCGGGTGTCGCTGCCGATCTTAGCCATATCCCAACACCTGTTTCGATCAAAGGTTACGCGGGTGAAGATCCAACACCAGCACTAGAAGGTGCGGATGTTGTGCTTATTTCTGCGGGTGTTGCTCGTAAGCCTGGTATGGATCGTGCGGATCTTTTCAATGTGAACGCTGGCATTGTTAAGTCTCTTGCAGAGAAAATCGCAGTTACTTGTCCTACTGCTTGTGTTGGTATCATCACTAACCCAGTAAACACAACAGTACCAATCGCTGCTGAAGTACTTAAGAAAGCGGGCGTTTACGACAAGCGTCGTTTATTCGGTATTACTACTCTTGATGTTATTCGTTCTGAAACGTTTGTTGCTGAGCTGAAAGATAAAGATCCAAGCGACATCCGTGTTCCTGTTATCGGCGGTCACTCAGGTGTAACGATCCTTCCTCTACTTTCTCAAGTTGAAGGCGTAGAGTTTACTGATGAAGAAATCGCAGCGCTAACAACTCGTATCCAAAATGCGGGTACTGAAGTAGTAGAAGCTAAAGCTGGCGGCGGCAGTGCAACACTATCTATGGGTCAAGCGGCTTGTCGCTTCGGTCTTGCTCTAGTGAAAGCGCTTCAAGGCGAAGAGAACGTGATTGAGTGTGCATACGTTGAAGGTGAAGGCGAGCACGCACCGTTCTTTGCACAGCCAGTTAAGCTAGGCAAAGAGGGCGCAGAAGCGATTCTTAGCTACGGTGAACTGAGCGACTTCGAACGCAATGCACTAGACAGCATGCTAGAAACGCTAAATGGCGATATTGAGATTGGTGTTGAATTCGCTAAATAAGCGGGACACCATTTAACTCAGCTAAAAGATAGTTAATAAGAGCCGATCATTATGAAGTGACCCCGTAAAGTTGGACATTTCTGTTAAGCGGCTTTCAAGGCCTGAGTTCGATATTCTATCGGAGTCAGG
>NZ_JANVFC010000025.1:0-66690 GCF_025195005.1 Vibrio sp. NC2 | reverse complement strand
TCCAGATAATGCATTCACACCGGATTCTATTTCAGGCACCAACGGTGACCTGACTATTGATGCTAATGGTCATTGGGTCTTCACCGCCAACAGCGCGTTTAATCAATTAAACGTCGGCGATAAAGTCGAAGAAACCTTCACGGTGTCGTCTGTAGATGGCACACCGTCCACCATCAAAGTGGCGATTAACGGCACTAACGATGCCGCTACTGTCAGCAGTGCGACCGTTGCTATCGATGAAACCGACAAAGCAGTAACGACTTCAGGAACATTAACCAGCACCGATGTCGATAATCCGGATAATGCGTTCACTCCAGACTCCATTGCAGGCACAAATGGCGACCTCAACATTGATGCCAATGGTCACTGGGTATTCACCGCTAACAGCGCGTTTAATCAATTGAATGTCGGCGACAAGATCGAAGAGACCTTCACTGTCTCGTCTATTGATGGCACAGCGTCAACGATCAAAGTGACAATTAATGGCACCAATGATAAAGCGACGGTCAGTACCGCAACGGTCAGTGTGGATGAAACTGACAAAGCGGTAACGACATCAGGAGCGTTGACCAGTACTGACGTGGATAATCCAGATAATGCATTCACACCGGATTCTATTTCAGGCACCAACGGTGACCTGACTATTGATGCTAATGGTCATTGGGTCTTCACCGCCAACAGCGCGTTTAATCAATTAAACGTCGGCGATAAAGTAGAAGAAACCTTCACAGTGTCCTCTGTTGATGGCACACCGGCGACCATCAAGGTCACGATTAATGGCACTAACGACGCCGCTACTGTCAGCAGTGCGACCGTTGCCATCGATGAAACCGACAAAGCGGTAACGACATCAGGTACGCTAACCAGTACTGACGTGGATAATACAGATAATACCTTCACGCCGGATTCCGTTGTTGGATCTAATGGTGACCTGACTATTGATGCCAATGGTCATTGGACGTTCACTGCGAACAGTGCGTTTAACCAATTGAATGTCGGCGACAAAGTCGAAGAAACCTTTACCGTCACTTCCGTTGATGGCACACCTTCGACCATTAAAGTCACGATCAATGGCACTAATGACGCTGCTACTGTCAGCAGCGCGACCATTGCCATCGATGAAACTGACAAAGCGGTAACCACCTCAGGCACCCTCACCAGTACCGATGTTGATAATCCAGACAATACGTTCACGCCGGATTCGATTTCAGGTACCAATGGCGACCTTACTATTGATGCCAGTGGACATTGGGTGTTCACCGCCAACAGTGCGTTTAATCAATTGAACGTCGGCGATAAAGTCGAAGAAACCTTCACTGTCACTTCCGTTGATGGCACACCTTCGTCCATTAAAGTCACGATTAACGGCACTAACGACGCCGCTACTGTCAGCAGTGCGACCGTTGCCATCGATGAGACTGACAAAGCGGTAACAACCTCAGGCACCCTAACCAGTATCGACGTCGATAACCCAGATAACGCATTCACACCGGATTCGATTACTGGCACCAACGGCAACCTCACCATTGGTGCTAATGGCCAATGGACCTTCACCGCCAACAGCGCGTTTAATCAACTAAACGTTGGCGATAAGGTCGAAGAAACCTTCACTGTGTCGTCTGTTGATGGCACACCCTCGACCATCAAAGTCACGATTAACGGCACTAATGACGCCGCTACTGTCAGCAGTGCGACCGTTGCTATCGATGAGACAGACAAAGTGGTAACGACATCAGGAACATTGACTAGTACCGATGTTGATAATCCAGACAATACGTTCACGCCGGATTCGATTTCAGGTATCAATGGCGACCTTACTATTGATGCCAGTGGACATTGGGTGTTCACCGCCAACATTGCGTTTAATCAATTGAACGTCGGCGATAAAGTCGAAGAAACCTTCACTGTCACTTCCGTTGATGGCACACCCTCGACCATCAAAGTCACGATTAACGGCACTAATGACGCCGCTACTGTCAGCAGTGCGACCGTTGCCATCGATGAGACTGACAAAGCGGTAACAACTTCAGGCACCCTAACCAGTATCGACGTCGATAACCCAGATAACGCATTCACACCGGATTCGATTACTGGCACCAACGGCAACCTCACCATTGGTGCTAATGGCCAATGGACCTTCACCGCCAACAGCGCGTTTAATCAACTAAACGTTGGCGATAAGGTCGAAGAAACCTTCACGGTGTCGTCTGTTGATGGCACACCCTCGACCATCAAAGTGACGATTAATGGCACTAATGACGCAGCTACTGTCAGCAGTGCGACCGTTGCCATCGATGAAACTGACAAAGCAATAACCACATCAGGCACGCTAACTAGTACCGATGTCGATAATCCAGATAATGCCTTCACACCGGATGCCATTTCCGGCACCAATGGCGACCTTACTATTGACGCTAATGGTCACTGGGTCTTCACCGCCAACAGTGCGTTTAATCAATTAAACGTTGGCGATAAAGTCGAAGAAACCTTCACTGTGTCGTCTGTCGATGGCACACCGTCGACCATAAAAGTGACGATTAACGGCACTAATGACAAAGCCGTGATAAGCGGAACAAGTGCCGGCGCGGTCACCGAAGAATCTCAACTTCAAACCTCTGGCTTACTGACTGTGACTGATGTTGATGCCGGTCAAGCACACTTCTCCAATACCGATATTGCTGGGACTTTAGGCACCTTACACCTCACTAATTCAGGGACATGGACTTACGACTTAGATAACACCAACCCAACCGTTCAAGCGCTAGGTAAAGGAACAACCGCTACCGATACCATTACTGTTCATTCTGCTGACGGCACACCACATCAAATTACTATTACGGTTAATGGTACTAACGACAAGGCCATCATTGGCGGGACAAACTCTGGTGCAGTGACTGAAGAATCTCAACTTCAGACGTCAGGTACACTGACTGTCACTGACGTAGATACTGGTGAAGCACACTTCTCCAACACTGATATTGCAGGCACATTAGGCACTTTACATTTAACTGATAACGGCACTTGGACTTACGATTTAGATAATACGAATCCACAAGTTCAAGCCTTAGGTAAAGGCGCGACAGCGACTGATACTATTACTGTCAACTCAGCAGATGGTACGCCGCATCAAATTACCATTACGGTGAATGGGACTAATGATACGGCTGTAATTGGTGGGACTTCTGCAGGCGCAGTGACCGAAGAAACGCAGTTACAAACCTCAGGCTCGCTGACTATTACAGATACCGATACCGGTGAAGCACACTTCTCAAATACTGATATTAAAGGCTCGCTTGGGACATTGCATTTAACCGATGCTGGGCAGTGGACTTACGATTTAGATAACACAAACCCAACGGTGCAAGCCCTAGGTAAAGGCGCTGCAACAACCGACACCATTACAGTTACTTCAGCAGATGGTACAACTCACCAAGTGACCATTGCCGTTAATGGAACTAATGACAAGGCTGTTATTACTGGTACAAATACGGGAGCAGTTACCGAAGATCAAAATTTAACAAATCAGTTGAATGTTCACCCAAACTACATGCTTACACAAGGCAAGCTATTCATTACCGATGTAGATACGAATGAAGCTACATTTCCGATGCAATCTGGCATTGTTGGCGACCACGGGATCGGCTCATTTACACTTATACCAAGTGGCATTTGGCTATTTTCCGCAGATTCAAAACAAGCGGCTGTTCAGGCTTTAGGTGTTGGTGAAACTTTAACAGAGTCGACAACAATAACCTCGGTTGATGGCACACAGAAAACTATTTTGGTAACCATCAATGGTACCAATGATGCACCTGTTATCACCCCTGTTGCGACGCAAACGGTAACCGAGGATGGCAGTAAAACCATTACCTTCCATGCAACGGATATTGATACGACAGATACGTTGACCCCGAGTGTGTCAGCGACACACGGTAGTGCCTCGCTGAATGCGCAAGGTGAAATCGTGTTTACGCCTGATGCTAATTACAATGGTCCTGCTACAGTTGTTCTTTCAGTGACTGATGGGCATACGACAACCAGTCAAACTATCAATGTTGATGTAACACCGGCAAACGATGCGCCTGTTATTAATCCGATTGTGCCAGTGAACGCCACTGAAGATGGTGCAGTAGTCACAGGTCAACTCACCTCAACGGATATTGATGCGGGTGATACTGCAACCTTCACAACCACATCAACACAGGGTGGATTTACACTCAATGCAGATGGTAGCTACAAGCTAGATCCAACAGATGCAAGTTTCCAACACCTTAAAGCAGGTGAGATAAGCACGTTCAGTATCCCTGTTACCGTGACCGATTCTGCAGGTGCAACAGATACTAAAGATTTAGTGATTACGGTGACGGGCACGAATGATACGCCGGTCATTAGTGGTGTCGATACGGGGGCAATAAAAGAAGATGTGAGTGCTAATCCTCAGAGTAATGAACTGACTGCGACAGGTAAGTTAGATATTGTCGACATAGATACAGGTGAAGGTAGCTTTGTATTCCATGGATTTAACAAAACGGCGCTACAAGGTCATTATGGTAAATTGGAGATCAGTCAAGATGGGAATTGGAGTTACTCTGCCGATAATTCTCAAACCGCGATTCAATCTTTGGGCGAAGGAGAGCAGTTAACAGACACAATTAAAGTGACTTCGAAAGACGGTACCACGCATGATGTCGTGGTAACCATCAATGGCACCAATGATAAAGCGGTTATTGGTGGAAGTTCAACAGGTGCAGTGACAGAAGAATCTCAACTTCAAACCTCTGGCTTACTGACTGTGACTGATGTTGATGCCGGTCAAGCACACTTCTCCAATACCGATATTGCTGGGACTTTAGGCACCTTACACCTCACTAATTCGGGGACATGGACTTACGACTTAGATAACACCAACCCAACTGTTCAAGCGTTAGGCAAAGGAACAACCGCTACCGATACCATTACTGTTCATTCTGCTGACGGCACACCACATCAAATTACTATTACGGTTAATGGCACTAACGACAAGGCCATCATTGGCGGGACAAACTCTGGTGCAGTGACTGAAGAATCTCAACTTCAGACGTCAGGTACACTGACTGTCACTGACGTAGATACTGGTGAAGCACACTTCTCCAACACTGATATTGCAGGCACATTAGGCACTTTACATTTAACTGATAACGGCACTTGGACTTACGATTTAGATAATACGAATCCACAAGTTCAAGCCTTAGGTAAAGGCGCGACAGCGACTGATACTATTACTGTCAACTCAGCAGATGGTACGCCGCATCAAATTACCATTACGGTGAATGGGACTAATGATACGGCTGTAATTGGTGGGACTTCTGCAGGCGCAGTGACCGAAGAAACGCAGTTACAAACCTCAGGCTCGCTGACTATTACAGATACCGATACCGGTGAAGCACACTTCTCAAATACTGATATTAAAGGCTCGCTTGGGACATTGCATTTAACCGATGCTGGGCAGTGGACTTACGATTTAGATAACACAAACCCAACGGTGCAAGCCCTAGGTAAAGGCGCTGCAACAACCGACACCATTACAGTTACTTCAGCAGATGGTACAACTCACCAAGTGACCATTGCCGTTAATGGAACTAATGACAAGGCTGTTATTACTGGTACAAATACGGGAGCAGTTACCGAAGATCAAAATTTAACAAATCAGTTGAATGTTCACCCAAACTACATGCTTACACAAGGCAAGCTATTCATTACCGATGTAGATACGAATGAAGCTACATTTCCGATGCAATCTGGCATTGTTGGCGACCACGGGATCGGCTCATTTACACTTATACCAAGTGGCATTTGGCTATTTTCCGCAGATTCAAAACAAGCGGCTGTTCAGGCTTTAGGTGTTGGTGAAACTTTAACAGAGTCGACAACAATAACCTCGGTTGATGGCACACAGAAAACTATTTTGGTAACCATCAATGGTACCAATGATGCACCTGTTATCACCCCTGTTGCGACGCAAACGGTAACCGAGGATGGCAGTAAAACCATTACCTTCCATGCAACGGATATTGATACGACAGATACGTTGACCCCGAGTGTGTCAGCGACACACGGTAGTGCCTCGCTGAATGCGCAAGGTGAAATCGTGTTTACGCCTGATGTTAATTACAATGGTCCTGCTACAGTTGTTCTTTCAGTGACTGATGGGCATACGACAACCAGTCAAACTATCAATGTTGATGTAACACCGGCAAACGATGCGCCTGTTATTAATCCGATTGTGCCAGTGAACGCCACTGAAGATGGTGCAGTAGTCACAGGTCAACTCACCTCAACGGATATTGATGCGGGTGATACTGCAACCTTCACAACCACATCAACACAGGGTGGATTTACACTCAATGCAGATGGTAGCTACAACCTAGACCCAACAGATGCAAGCTTCCAACACCTTAAAGCAGGTGAGATAAGCACGTTCACTATCCCTGTTACCGTGACCGATTCTGCAGGTGCAACAGATACTAAAGATTTAGTGATTACGGTGACGGGCACGAATGATACGCCGGTCATTAGTGGTGTCGATACGGGGGCATTAAAAGAAGATGTGAGCGCTAATCCTCAGAGTAATGAACTGACTGCGACAGGTAAGTTAGATATTGTCGATATAGATACAGGTGAAGGTAGTTTTGTATCCCATGGATTTAACAAAACGGCCCTACAAGGTCATTATGGTAAATTGGAGATCAGTCAAGATGGGAGCTGGAGTTACTCTGCCGATAATTCTCAAACAGCGATTCAATCCTTAGGCGAAGGTGAGCAGTTAACAGACACAATTAAAGTGACTTCGAAAGACGGTACAACGCATGATGTCGTGGTAACCATCAATGGTACTAATGATACAGCTGTAATTGGTGGAAGTTCTACTGGCGCAGTGACAGAAGAAACACAACTGCAAACCTCAGGCATATTGACCGTTACGGATATCGATACTGGTGAAGCACACTTTGCGAATGCTGATATCCAAGGCACCTTAGGGACATTACATCTAACAGATAATGGCGCTTGGACGTACGACTTAGATAACACTAACCCAGCAGTTCAAGCGTTAGGTAATGGCGCAACCGCTACTGATACCATTACCGTTCATTCAGCCGATGGCACACCTCATCAAGTCACCATTACGGTGAACGGCACTAATGATAATGCTGTGGTCGGTGGAGTAGATACTGCAAGTGTCACTGAGAAAGCGGCTGGAGATAATATGTCGCCAGATCATGCTCAACCAGGTATGGCGACACTTCGAGTTAGTACACTCAACGCTAATGGACATTTATCTGTGGTTGATCCTGACTCTGGTCAGTCTGGCTTTGCTGATAATAATGTGGGGTATAATTATCACGGTACATATGGTGACTTAATATTAAATCCAAATGGAGATTGGAATTACTATGCCGATGCAGGAAGCCTCACTCAGATTGGTGGAAGGCCCACGACCAGAGGCTCCGCTATCGATAAATTAGGTGAGGGTGAAACACTCACAGACACTATCACCGTTCACACAAAAGATGGAACACCACATAATATAGTCATCACTATCAATGGTAGTAACGACAGGCCTTATTGCTCTTCAGAAGTACAACTCAACGCAGGTACTGAAGATACGAGACAAACCATTACAACTGCACAACTGTTACAAAATTCAATAGATGTCGATAAAAATGACTCTGGACTGCTTACAGTAGCAAACCTTCATCCAGATCACGGCTCGATTTTAGATAACCAAAATGGTACATACACTTTCACACCAGAAAAAGACTATAACGGTAAAGTTCATTTCACCTATGATGTCAAAGATGCACATGGCGGTGTCACTCATACTGGAGCTACCAGCAGTTTAAGTGCAGTTGCTGATAAAGCGGTTATAAGCGGTAGTGATACCGGAACGATTATTGAAGATCATAATGTGGGTCACAGTTCATTACAGCCTGTCGTTGCATCGGGTTTGCTGAGTGTGACTGATCCTGATGCAGGACAAAACTATTTTCAGGTCAATCGGTTACTAGGAGAACAGGCGATTAACGATCCCTTTGGTGGTTTTTTACGCATTACACCAAGTGGCGCTTGGGGATATGAAGTAGCCAATAGTCGCTTGCAATCATTAGCTGAAGGTGAAGTAGAAAAAGTTGTATATCGTGTTTATTCTGCAGACCACACTGCTCACGATATAACAATAACGGTGACAGGCACCAATGATCAACCGACCATAACTGCGACGACACTTGCACATGGCACTGAAGATACACATTACCAAATGCAATCTAGTCAGTTTGGGTTCAACGATATCGACACAGGCGATACGCTACATTCCATAGCAATCACAGATCTACCACCAGCAACACAAGGTAAGTTTGTGCTTGATGGACACGATGTTACAGCGGGGCAACACATCCCTACAGCTGACATCAGTAAGCTTCAGTTCGTTCCTGCACAAGATTTTAATGGCGATGTTCAGTTTAAATATACTGTTAACGATGGGCATACCGACTCTGCAGAGGCTACCAACACACTTCATATTGATGCGGTGGGAGATAAAGCCGTTATATCAGGTGTGGATACTGGCGATGTTTATGAAAACAGAAACCCTGATATGTCGCCAGACTTTGCCCAGCCCGGTATGGCGCATTTAACTAATAGTATGATTCATGTTGAGGGGCAACTAACAATCATCGATCCAGATACCGGCGAGAATAGTTTTGATTCTAAAGGTATTGGTTATACCTATCATGGAAAATATGGCCATTTGATTCTTAATACAGATGGTAAATGGTTTTATGGTGTTGCGACCGGCACTGCTGATGTAAATGGTGGATTAACAACAAATGTAGGATCGACGATTGATCAACTTGGTGCAAATGAGACACTCACTGATACGATAACGATACAAAGTAAAGACGGTACTACTCATGATATTGTTATCACCATTCATGGCGACAACGACCGTCCATACTGCTCTTCAGAAGTGCAGCTCAACAGCGGTAAAGAAGACCTCGCGCAAACCATCACGGCCACCGAACTCTTAGCAAACACTATAGACGTGGATAGCAACGACCTAGGCAAACTCACCGTTGCGAATCTTCACGCTGATCATGGTTCTATTCTAGATAATCAAGACGGAACATACACTTTTACCCCAACCAAAGACTATAACGGTCAGATTCATTTTAGCTATGATGTGACAGATGCGCATGGCGGAACGACTCATACAGGGGCGTCTACCACACTCACCGCTACCCCAGACGGCGCCATCATTTCAGAAGTGACAACTGACCACGTCACTGAAGATGGTTCACACAGCAGCCACAATGCAGGGGTTACAACTGAGCTCGCGAATGGAAGACTACAAGTTGTGGATCCAGATAGCGGGGAGAATAAATTCCAATACAGCCAGTTTGGTGAATCAGCAGTTCACGATCCGTTTGGTGGCATGTTACGTATTGATAGCATGGGCAATTGGGGGTACAGCGTTAATAATGCCAATTTGCAACACCTTGCTCAAGGGCAAACTGAAACCGTTATCTACCGTGTTCATAGTTATGATGGAACGGCATACGAGTTGCACATAGACGTTGTAGGCACCAATGATGCGCCAACCGTTACCCAAGTTGCGCTAAGTAACGGCACTGAAGACACGCATTATCAAATGCAAGCGAGTCAGTTTGGATTTACGGATGTTGATAGTGGCGATACGCTACATTCAGTTGCAATCACAGATCTACCACCAGCAACACAAGGTAAATTTGTGCTTGATGGACACGATGTTACAGCGGGGCAACACATCCCTACAGCTGACATCAGTAAACTTCAGTTCGTTCCTGCGCAAGATTTTAATGGCGATGTTCAGTTTAAATATACTGTTAACGATGGGCATGATGACTCACAAGAGGCTACTAACACTCTTCATATTGATGCGGTTGGTGACGCAGCAGTAATCACTGGAACTACAACTGGCGATGTCGATGAAGGGCATGGCACCTATCATGATCGGTCACCAAACTACGCACAGCCTGGGATGGCTAAATTAACCAATGACCCTTTATATACTGATGGCAAGTTAGAGATTATTGACCCAGACACTGGCGAAGCACAATTTGATACAAAAGGCGTAGGCTACTCCTACCATGGCACTTATGGTCAATTAATACTAAATGCCGATGGTAATTGGCATTATAAGGTTACCGTTGGTAGTAACCAACAAAACGTAGCCACAAAGATCGATCAATTAGGCGATGGGCAAGAATTAACAGATACGATTACCATTTATTCTAAAGATGGTACGGCTCAAGACATCGTTATTACCATTCATGGCGATAACGATAGACCTTACATCAGCTCAGAAGTGACACTTTCCATTGGTAGAGAAGACACAGCTCTTACCTTTACCAAGGCCGATTTACTTACTAATACTGTCGACGTTGATGCCAATGACACAGGTAAGCTCTCCATTGCTAATCTGCTAGTCGATCACGGCTCTGTTGTCGATAACAAAGATGGTACTTATACCTTTACTCCAACCAAAGACTACAACGGCCAAGTGCACTTCACTTATGACGTGACAGATGCTCATGGTGGAACGACTCATACAGGCGCAAACACGTCTCTTGCTGCTGTTAATGATGTCGCAACATTTACTGGTGATTCAGGCAGCATAAGAGAAGATACAAACATTCACCACAACGTGCATACCACGGGGTCAGCAACCATTCCAGATGCCCTTGTTTGTAATGGACACCTGGTTATTTCTGATGTTGACGGACAAGGTGAAGCAACACTAGATCTCAAAGGGCAATCGCAAATATCACAGGATGGAACCTATGGCCATTTCACGGTCACTAGTCGTGGTATTTGGGTATATACAGCAGACAACAATAGTACGCCTATTCAAGACTTAGATAATGGACAAACACTCACAGATAGCATTGAAGTCACATCAAAAGACGGTACCAAGCATTCCATTACCGTCACAATTAATGGGACCACCGATGATCCTGTTCTCCACAGCCTCAGTGATTCAGGTGTTCAACATAGTGGTCCAGTTGAAGGGAATCTACTTACTGGCTCTGGGACGGATCAAGGATTGAGTGGTGCAGCAACAGACACCGATTCCAACGCACATCTGGTGTTGCAAGATATTCAAATAAAGGACCCCGTGTCAGGTTATGTCGCGGTAAGGCCTGGGCAACCACATACTATGGCCGGTATCGGTACACTCGCGATCGAAGCGAATGGTCATTATACCTTCACCCCGGAAGCTGGCTTTACAGGTAAAGTGCCAAGTATGGTTTATCGTGTCGGTGATGATGGGGGTAACCCAATAGGAGATTCTTCTCAAAACTCTCTCTCTATTGAAGTCACCCCTCCTCTACAACATGCGCCAACGGTGACAGGGCAAACTGTTTCTACAAATGAAGACATCACCAGAACCTTTACCACCAGTGAATTTGGTTACAGTGATCAAGATGGCGATGCACTACAGTTCGTGACTATTAGCAGCTTACCGAGTCATGGATTATTACTTTTAAACGGTAACGCCGTAACCGCCAACCAGCAAATCAGCAAGGCTGACTTAGACGCAGGCCATTTAACTTTCACGCCGAGCAATAATGAAAACGGCGCCAACTATGCGCAATTTACATTTACTGCGAATGATGGCCATAAAAATTCGGCAAGCGCAACGATGGTAGTGGATGTCAATGCGGTCAATGATGCACCTATCGTTGGATCGAGTTTTATTAGTTCTTTAGAAGATAAACCTCATGCGTTCACCACTGCTGACTTTAAATATTCTGATATTGATGGCGATGCGCTAAACCATCTCACGATTACCAATGTCGCCCACGGCGTGTTAACCCTGAATGGCGTCACTGTGAATATTGGCGATGACGTCAGTGCCTCCGACGTTTCATCACTCATCTTCACCCCGACTCACAACTATTTTAGTTCTGGTGTCAGCGGATTGGGTGCGGTGCAATTTACCGCAAATGATGGACAGGCTGATTCAAAAGAAGGGTCAATATTCATTAACATTGCTAATGCCGCCGACCCAGCAACATTCGGAGGAGATTCCACAGGGGTTGCCAAAGAAGACACGACTCTTCAAGCATCAGGTACGTTAACATCTAGCGATCCTGATGGAACAATAGGGTTTACCGCGGTACAAGGTGGTGTTGGAATAGTAGGAAGTAAAGGTTATGGGCATGCACACATTGATAGTAATGGTAACTGGACTTACGACCTTTACAACAAGCACCCTATAGTGCAACAGCTTGGCGAAGGTCAGACAGACACTGAAACCATTACGGTTCAATCTGCAGATGGTACGCACCATGATATCTTGGTCACCATTACCGGAACCAACGACTTACCAACGGTTTCAGAGAAGCCACAAGCTGGTCATGTTGTCGGCCAGCACTCGGTGGATGAAGATTCAAACCTTAACCCTGCAGGCCAACTGATCATCAATGATGTCGATGGTGATACGACCACCGTAGCTCTAGATCCAGCTCACAGCGCCGCTTATGGTCATGTTGTGTTTGATTCGCATAGTGGCACTTGGATTTATCACCTAGATAACAACAACCCAGCCGTGAATGCCCTTAACGATAACGACACGCTGCAAGACAAGTTTACTTTGCTTGTTGATGACGGGCACGGCCAAAAAGTACCACAAGAAATTACGATGACCATCAATGGTCATACCGATCCTGTGCCTTATACCCCACCAACAATCAGTGTCACTGTCGATACGAGACATGCACAACATATTACTGCAGGTATTACCGCCAGTACGGTTCAAACCTACGCCAGCTCCCTAGGCCAGCACGTAACAACGTCGAGCGGCAACCATGAAGTAAAGGGTCACGGTCATAGCGATATCATCATCGTAAATGGTCGACTCAACGAAGAAGCTGAGCTAGAAGGTGGTAATGATATTCTTTATATCGGCGGAAGACTCACTGATAAGGAAATAGAAGGTGGGCATGGTAGCGATACCCTCATTTTAGGCGCTTACAATCGTAATAATGCTCCACGCTTACGTGACCATGGCGAGAAACTCAGTGATGGACATGAAGAGATGGAACTGGAAAGCATCGAAAATATCATTCTTGGTGACGGTACGGTGCTGAAAGGTCATTTGCCTGCAAACTTTCCTCTCGTCACGCATGATCACTATGAAGTACCAATTAGTGTTCATGCGCACCTATCTTCAAGTGATGAGTCAGTTTCAAGTATTCGACTTGCTAACCTAGAACACGGGGTAACCCTTCAAAGCAACAACCATGACATAAGAGCGAATGGTGATGGAAGTTACACCGTTCCGTCAGGTGGTAATATTGTATTGGTTTCTGATCACGCGATAAACAGTGCGCATCATTACTTCGAAACAGTGGTAACAACGTACAACTCGGTAACGGGGGTCACTGCGGTAACAACTGAAGATTTACAAGGGCATATTCAAAGCCATGTAAACCCACCACCTCCACCACCGCCGCCGGTTCAACACGATGAACCAGACTCACCTCTGACGTTTGAAGCATCTGTTACTATCGTAGAAGATAACAATGATCCAAGTGAGCAACATGCTAGTGCTACTGACTCTCAACATCACGATGTCAGCCACCATGGTGCAGCCGCTTATCTGGATGCATTGGGCATTAAACCCGATGCAACATCGACAACGGTTCACGATCAACCTGCGGATATGGATATCATACTTGCACAAGTCGACCAACCAGATGCAGCAACACATGACCAAGCGCACTTGGATATGTCAGATGCGCTGGAACACCATGATGCAAACATCAACCATAACCAAGATGATGAACACCATCATCACAACGACGTAGACGGGCTGCCGGACATTGATCCTAATAGTTAACCGATAACGAGACCAAACAGAAGGGAGCACATAATGTGCTCCCTTTTTATTATTTGCTGTGGTTATTCGTTTACTCTCAACACTCTATATAACGATTACCTTTCACCAAATGCGACACTGACATTGGTGTAGATCGGTTTCCATAAATACTGGAAAACGGACTTCTCACCGGTTGTAATATCTACCTCGCCCGTCATACCTGGCAAGATAGAAAAGCTCTCCGGATTATCACGGAAATAAGGAACATCCACCGAGACGACGACTTCATAATAGATCTCGCCACGTTCGCTTTGACTTGTGGTCGGTGAAATACTCTCAACCGCCCCTTTTAATGCCCCAAAGCGGCTGTAATCAAACGCATCAATCTTGATACGAGTCGGCTGCCCTACACTCACAAAACCAATATCTCTTGGTGACAAACGCGCTTTAAAGTCTGCTTTCCCACCAACAGGAACAATTTCAACCACTGTCCCACCCGGCTGAATAACACCTCCGTTCTGTGTACTTGGCAGGCTTTGCACCAAACCTTGTAGCGGCGACACTAACATAGTGTTGGTCAGTTTCGCTTGGCTTGAACGTACTCTGGCGTTCAGGGCTGACAAGTCAGAGACGGCTTTAGAACGATCATCGCTCACTTTAGCTTTCGCTTCCGCCAGAAGCTGTATGATTTTTTGGTCATTACTGTCAGCTTGTCTAATCAATACCGACTTCTTACCACGAGCTTCTTCGATTTTCTGTTCGATACTGGCCAATTTTTGTCGCATTTCAAGCACACGTAAACGTGAAATGTTACCCGCTTTATAACCCTTCTCCAGTATGTTCAACTCTTGCTTAGTCGCATTTAACTCTTTCTCATAACTCGGCAAGGCCTTTTCTACGCTACGAAGCTGTTCTGCAATTTGCTCGCTCTCTTTCTCAAGCACCACACGCTTTTGGAAGTAGAGGGCTTTTTGCGCGTTCAGCTGCGCTTTTTGTTGGCTGACGATCTCTGGGTAATCGACCTCAAACTCAGCAAGGTTAGGCTCACGCTGCTCAAGCAGCGCATTCATACGTTCCACACTGGCTAGAAGCGTCACTTGTTGGGACTTTAGCTCTTCAAGGGCGGTACGCTGGAAAGTGGCATCAAACTCAACAAGCGGCTGGCCTTTCTCAACCAACTGCCCTTCTTTAACGAGAATTTGCTTTAACTTACCGCCAATCGCACTTTGTAATACTTGCTTCTCGCCTTCTGGAATCACAGCACCTTTGGCTTTGGCGATTTCATCAACTTGAGTGACTACAGACCAAGTGGCAAAAGCAATAACACATAAGGCAACCGACCATGTGGCCAGTGCCAATGTACGAGCCGTATTTTGTGATTCAACAAGTTCACCGTAGCGCTTGCCCTTCTCGATAGATTGTTTAGTCATTAGCGACTCCTTGCTTAGACTCTGATTGTTCTTGTTGGGCTGTATTTTGTTGAGCAGACGCCTCTTGAGTTGACGGCTGTAGCTCTTGAGATAACGGTTGCTCAGATAACTGCGGTTCTTGAGAAGCTTGAGGCTCTGAAGGCTGTTCCTGCTTCGAAGACTGCTCCGACTCTAATGGACCGGCATAAACCACTGCACCTTCATTTAATACCACCACTTTATCGGCAAGCTTGATTAAATCCGGATCGTGGGACGTGTAAATCACCGTTGCTTTTCCTTTTTTCGATTGCACAAACTCACCAAATATACGTTTAGCATTTGGGTGAGCATCAGGCACAGGATTATCCATTAAGAACATTGGGTAGTCATAAACCAGCGCTTTCGCGTCAATGAGAATCTGCGCGACGCTCCCAGACAACATGTCAAAAAGGCTGTCCGGCTGAATACTGCTGATGGAAGTATCGAGCCCACCTGATAATGTCTCGAACCAACGCTTTCCACCGACCATTTCAATTGCAGAGATCATTTTCTGATCTTCGACTTTGTGACCGTCGTTTAGCCACTCTCGAATACTCAGCGTAAGCAAATCAGGATATGCGGCTCGAATGAAACACCAGTGGCGATAAAGCTGCGGATCGTATTGAACGAGGTTAACGCCTTCAAGCTCAACCATGCCGTTTTGGATAGGCTGCAAGCCAGACAGCACTTCAATTAATGTTGATTTACCGCTCCCAGAAGGGCCGGTAATCGCGACAATTTCACCGGCTTCAATATCAAAACTCACACCATTCAAGGCAGGGCGACTCTGTTTGGGATAGCGCAGTGTCACTTGGTCTAATTTCAAGTTAGGCGCTACCACAGGTAACGGGTGATGCTGGTAACTGAATTCACGCTCAGACGGCTGAGACAAAATACGGTTCACTTGCAGCTTGGATTGATTAAAGCTATTAAAACGCATCGCGCTGTTTGCCAACACCTGAGCTGGGCCAGTCACCTTAGATATCAACATCATTGAAGCAATCAAACCTCCGGGCGTCATCACTTGTTCAAAAATAAGTCCTATTCCTAACCCCATCACGGCGAGTGTCGACCCCACACCAATGAAATAGTAAATCGAGGTGTACCGGCTCTGGAGAACCGATTGATTAAAGGTCACTGTTGAAGCAAGAAGATTGGCCTTTTTGAAACGTTGAATCCAGTGCTCTGAGAATCCAGCACTGCGAATAAAGGCAAGCTTGGATGACAGCTCATTAGTCATGTTTTGACGATTCGTGCCTGCCACTGTCGATTGCATAGAGCGCTTGCTGCTAGAGCGTATCGAGCGTTTTGCTAGCAAGTAATAAAGGATTAAAGAGACGACTGGAACCAGTACCAACCATCCGCCTAAAACACCTATCGCAAGTACAAAAATAAGAATGAATGGTAGGTCAAACAGCGCATTTCCTAATGGCCCCGATAGCACACCTGAAATACGCTCCGACAGCATCACTTGGTTTTGCTGACTAGAAGAAGCTGTTTGCTGATTTTGAGCATAGCTATTACGAAGCAGACGCTGCACGAGGGATTGAGAAATCTCACGACTTACTCGGTTGGAAACTGAAGCAAACACTCGGCTACGTAATGTTCTCAACCAACCCATCATCACAAACAACAACGCCGCGCCAATAGCGATGCCTTGCAACTCATGCCCTGCATCACCGCCAATCACATGGTCATAAATCGACATCGTGATGAAGGGAACAGCAAGCGCAAATAAGTTAGTGATAAAGCTGACCAACAACAATTTAGGAATGATGGGACGAAACGCATGTAACCTTTCGCCAACCCAATCAGGAGAGGCCTTCTCTAATGGTGGCCCTTCGATAACGATGCAAAACTGTGGGATCTGGGTAATGTCGTCATTGGCATTAAAGGCAACAAATTGCTTGGATTCTAAATGACCAGAGACCAGCTCATGTTCACCAAGTACCAGTAAGACCAATTTATGTTCACCAACTTCATCTAGGTTGGCAACCAAGCGATAAGGCAGTGCAAGCCTGTCGAACAAGGCAAACATATCGTCGATTGATTCAATGCCATTTTCATCGACCCATTGATGTGCGAACAACTGGATATTAGCATTAACTTCCAACTGCTTAAGAACGGAAAGGCTCTCGGTTTCTAAATGATTCATCACCTCTTGTCGACCGCTGGTATCTGCACGGTTGTTCGTACCTGAAGGGTTACCAATATCTAAACGATTCATACGACGGCCTCCTGATTGCTCTCGCTGTCGACCGTAATAGCTCGACTTTCCACTGTAATGATTCGATTAGCCAATTCGCGAAGCTTCGAATGGTAGCTCACCATCAGTATCGTGCGTCCTGCCGTTACTTCTTCCTCCAACACCTTAGCTAGATTCCCAAGGGCGTCTAAATCAAGTGAAGAATCCGGCCTTTCCAACATGATTATGGGTTTATCACTTGCCAATTGAGCCGCTATATTGAGCATTTTCACGTTACCCATACTCAACAAAGAAGCACTCGTATGGCCAATTTGTGTCTCGAGCCCATCGGGTAATCGAGTAATCTCTTTGGTTAAACCCAAACGCTTTGCATAGTCACTGGCGCTTTGCGTTTTCTCAGGGTCAAAGCCACACAAGTTGTCGAGAATAGTACCCGACACCAACTGCCCTTTAACGCCACAGTAGGCCACAATATTGGTTACGGATGCGATTGAAACTGCAGCTCCGTTAATGAAGCACTCACCCGCTTTTAGATCATCAATACCTGCAATCGACGACAATAAATGACTGTTGGTGTGGCGATCCTCACTCTCTAACAATATCAACTCACCTTTATTCAGTGTGACATCTGCATGAGAGAGTTCACCGTATCTTTCAACGGTCGCTTGCTTGATTTCCAACGTCTCAAAGTCAGATAAGTGGTTCTCAACTTGCTCAGATCCTGAAAAATCAGATAGTGACAAGTCACTCAATTTTTCTATTGCCTGATTAGCACTGTGTATTGAATTAAGCTTAATTCGAACTCCCACCAAAGCACTTAAAGGTGCGACGGCTCTGCCCGATAAGATAGAACATGCCGCCAAGCCACCAGTAGTTAACTGACCATCCAACACCCATAAGCTCCCCGTAATCACGAGTAAAACTGACGTGGCTAATGCAGCAAGCTGAATACATTCTTGGGCGAAGGCGTTCTGTTCTTCTTCTCTCGCTTTAGACTGAGAGCGAACGTTATTGAGGGATTTAAACTGATTGAAGATTCGAGACTCAACAGCCTGGCGTTTGATTCCCTGAATGGTTTGGCTAAGTAGAATCAAGAAGGCTTTTCGCTCCTGCTCATCTTGGGAAGCTTCTTCACTTAAGCTTTTAACGCGAATAGAAGATAACCAAACAATTCCGAGAGTAATCAGCCAAACTGCCAAAGGTATCGCCACCAGCTCACCGCCGATGTAAGCCACCAAGCCCAAGAAGATCAAGGCAAAAGGCAAATCAATAAAGCCTGCAATCACACCACCGGAATACCAATCTTTGACTTTGGATACAGAACCAAGCCCCTCTTCCACGCCGCCAACACCAATGTGGCGGAGATGGCCTGATGAAGCCGTTGTTACTCTTTCAACCAAGGTTTGATAGGTCGCTTTCTCGGTATTGCTGGCCGCGGCTGACAAAAGCCAAGTACGCACAAACCGGATCAATGCTTCCATGGCAACAGCCAACGCTGCACCCGCCAACAACAAAGTGGCAGTACCGTAACTTTGGTTAGGTAAAATACGATCGTAAATTTGTAAAACCGTTAACGGAACGGCGAGAGAGAGAAGATTTATGAGTAAAGAAGGCAGTAGGACTTTCCCCACCACCCCTTTGTTTTTCATTGAACTTGCGGGCATACACAATCCTTATCCATGCTTATGAAATAAGATTGGTACACCATGTTGAGTATTGCAAGGTAACGGACTGATTTAACGTGTTTTTCAATATAAATATGACACAGATCTTTCTACACAAATCTATGGCTATACCCGTACCTTAAAAACGCTCCTTACAAACGCTCGTTACAAGCGCTCCTTACAAACAATTGTCGTAATCCGTTATCGCCTACTTTAACTTTGAAAAGTCTGAGTTACATAAATACGGTTTCAGCGCTTCAAATTTATCTGAGGGCCACTCGTATATTTTGAATGACATGAGTTCGTCAATAACGGACTCATCAAAGCGGTATTTGACGACTTTAGCTGGAGAACCACCGACAATGCTGTATGGAGCGACGTCTTTAGTCACCACACTATTCGCTGCAACCACAGCGCCTTCGCCAATCGTCACACCGGACATCACCATCGCTCGCATGCCTAACCACACCCCATCTTCAATGTGAGTGCCACCTTTGCCAATGTAGGCATCGTCGATGACATCCATAAATGGGTACAGCGAAAACCAATCAACTCTGTGGGTATGGTTGCCACCCATCAAAATCACGACCTCTGCGCCAATACAGACATAATCACCGATATAGAGTTCGTCGATTTCCCATCGAGGCTCCCACTGACGGCTGACTTCGTCGCCGTGTAAATAGCGCACTACCGATTGTTCAAAACCATTATCCCAGCAATCGCTGTAATAACTGTGTTGACCTTTTACATGAATATTGGGGTTGGTTACGACTTCATGCAGCAACTCGAATTTGGACCAATGCTTCTTTTGCATTTTTACCTCTGAATGATCTATTTAGTTTTATTCGTTAACTATCAAAATGTTCGACGATGCAAATCCAAGGTGCACAAACTAACGCCCTATAAACACAGGGTTCACTGGGATTAATAGTGAGTATCACGCTTAAATCATAGCAATGTCGCTAAAACTAAAGAGGCGTCAGTGGATTCGAGGTTGCTTAAGAAGAGGAAGTAGTTTCAAAGTTTGCTCAGTTTTTATCGATAACTTGGTTGGATAATTTACAGGCGTAGTGTATCTGTTTAGTCGCACCAATTTGACAGGAAGATGTGATTAATAAGGTTTCAAATATCGTTTCGTGGAATACGGCATAAACAAGAGCCTGCGCGATTACACAGGCTCAAACTTAGACTCGCTATAAATTTCGGCTCACGCTTGGAGCTGGGTTCAGCGACTACATTCGAGCAAGCTGTGCTTTTCTGTCTTTATTCACCACACAAAAGTTACCGCGCTTAGTACGACATTTGGAGCATCGTTCGCATTCAACAGGGCTTCTATCCCCTTCCTTCCAACGCTTAACTAAATGGGGTTCAGAAAGCAGCGGTCTTGAAAGCGCGAAGTACGCAATGCCCGTGTTGTTTGCGATGGCTTCAATGGCATCGAAATCCGTCAATCCACCAACCGTGATCACTGGGATATTAACGTCTTGGCTGATCGCGTGACCATACTCATGGAAGTAGCCTTCAGCTTGAATGGTAAAACCATCGTGCGACTCGCCAATCATAGTGTCTGCTTTACCATGAATATTACCTGACACGACAATGCCATCCACGCCCACTTGTTCAAGCTTTTTACAGACAATACGTGTTTCATCGAAGGTGACACCACCTTCAAAAAACTCCGAAGCTGTGAGCTTAACTAAGATAGGGAAATCATCACCCACCAGCTTGCGCGTCGCAGTATAGATCTCTAACAAAAATCTCATGCGGTTTTCTAAGCTGCCGCCGTATTCATCTTCACGTTGGTTGTAGTAAGGGCTTAAGAACTGGTTAATCAGGTAAGTGTGAGCAGCATGGATTTCAACGCCATCAAAACCTGACTTCTGTGCTCTCAGAGACGCTTGAGCAAAGGCGTCAACAATGTAGTCGATCTCGCGTTTGGTCATCGCTTTACCTAGAGTTTGAGTTCCTTTTTCTGGAACCTCACTTGGTGCGTAGATCACTCGTTCGCCAAGATCATACGTGGTTTTGGTGCCACCATAAGCCAATTGCATCACGATTTTAGAGTCGTTGTCGTGCACCAGTTGAGTCAGCTTCTGATACTCTTTAATGAATGAGTCGTTATACATACCCATCATGCCCGCATTCGGCTTTTCTTCTTCAACGATGTTCGCGTAACCCGTCACGATCAGGCCGACTTCACCTTGAGCCAACTCTTCATAGATAGCGTAAAGTTTATCTGTCATATGGCCATCTTCTGTCGCCATATTTTCCCACGTCGCACTTCTCATGAAGCGGTTCTTTAGTGTCATCTTGCCAATGTGGGTTTCTGTAAACAAAGTGCTCAAGTGTCTTCCTCTCAAAATCGTGTTACGCGAGTTACCCATCAAGCATGGGCACTGATTCAGGCGGATACTACAGAGAATAAACTAGGGAAAACTTAATCTAGATTAAGAGAGCGGCACTCTCATATGAGAAAAAGGCAGAAAGAGACAGCAAAAGTATAGAAAGGCAGGAATTAGAGAGAACAAAGGAAGCAAACAAAAGCCGCTTAGTTTAGCTAAACGACTTCAGGGATTTATAAGCTTATAGCTTTATAGATTTATAGCTTTATAGCTTGAAGGCTTTACTAAAAATCAGACTTAACAGCGTTATCCATATTGAACCGTAGGATCAACACACTGATAGATCTGCCCAATGCTCGCTTCATTGGTTAACAAGGCTTCAATAAGGCGCGCCACTTCTTGTCTGTAAATCACACCATGAACTTCGACTTGCTGGGACAGCTCACCGTTGCCAGTCTCCTCGCCGTCTAACAAGCCACCCGGACGTAAGATGGTGTAATCCAGAGAACTCGAGGTTAGCCAAGCTTCAGCCAACGACTTTTCACGAACCGCTGCGCCAAACCCTTTTCTAGATCGCTCCGACAAATACTGCCAAGAGTCACCACAACCTAGCGACGTTACCAGTACAAATCGAGCGATACCATTGGCTTCAAGCGCATCAGTAAGATGTCGGTGTCCAATGTAATCAACGGGAATGTCAGCTCTGAAGCTGCCCATACTAGAAACGACCAGTGTCGATTTAGGTAACTGAGCGACCACAGATTCAACCTGTTCTTTATCGGTAGCATCACAACGCAGTGTGGTCATACCAAGTTCAGCCAAGCGCGTGTTCTTCTCTGGGTTTCTCGCAATCGCTATCACTTGATAATCTTGTTTGTGAAAATGCTCAACAATTGCAGCACCCAGTCCACTTCCTGCTCCCCATACAACGACCGTACTCATAAAAAACCTCATAATATTCATGTTGTAGTGATACTAACCAGACAATTTAAACCGTTCCTTTATCGAGATCGACAAATGAGAATAAGTCTCAATATTATTTTTATTTTTTTGCTGGCACTCACTAATCCGCTCAAAAGCACGACCACTTATCATAATTAGACATTGGTTAATTGAATTGCCCAAACATGTCTACTAAAGTAATTTTAATACAATGACTTAGTTTCGGTGGTTATGAAAAAAGAACGCATTCAATACTCTTTCGACGTGTGGTTATTTATTCCTGATGAAGACAAACTCATCATGAATGATGAAGACGTGATCATCGACAATCGCTTGTCCAAGCTACTCAACTTTTTCTGCCAAAATCCTAAGATCGTATTCTCACGAGATGAGCTGATTAATGAAGTCTGGAATGGCTCAATCTTGACGGATCAGGTGATCACGCAAGCCATTTTTGAACTGCGCAAAATACTCAAAGCGGCTGAACGACATTCAATGGGGCACATCATCACCGTGCCCAAACGCGGTTATAAACTCGATGTTGATGTCCACAAAACCATCTTAGTACCTGCAAGTGTCACCACAAATACCGTATCAGTTACAGACATGAATCATGCACCTAATGCTTTTGGTTCCTTTCCTTCAACTCAATCAGACGCACCAGATACATCGCCAGTTTTGGATGAGGATAAAAAACAACAAGTTGAACCAAAAGCAGAATCGGTTACTGGTGAGAACCTAATAAGCGATCAAGGCTCAGAGGCCAAAACCGTACTCGAAGAATCTGAAGAGAGTTCAATCGATGCAACCTCAGAAAAACCTGCTTCACAAGAGCCTATTCAGCCTATTGATCCGCAACCTAGCGCTTCGAAACCTAGCGATCCACAACCTAGCGCTTCGAGACCTAGCGATTCGAGCTATGTCGATCCAAGCCATACCAATTCGAGTACAGCACAGTCCGTTCAACAGCCACTTGTAAATAAGACGGCTAACGACAAACAAGCGCCTATCGCAGAAAATAAACCTCAGAAAAGAACGTCTCGTGCTGTGATGTTTGGGGGCGCTATAGTTATTGCGCTTGGACTTATTTGGTGGATGTTAAAACCGACCAGCCCTACATCGGACGCCTTCGATTTGAGCAGTTTAAATACCGCCGCTAATGAATCAAACCAACCACTCGCTGACTCAAATCAATCAACGGAACAAAATCGTCTTAATCAAACAGCAGACAGTCAAAACCTAGATGCCCACAAAGCACACGAATCTGTGCACTACTTATCTTTAGAGCCTAGATACATCTACGTAAGTATCGATGACAACTTGAAGACGGATCCCTTTAAGCGTGGGATCATTCATAAATTAATGAGCTACTTGACCACCTATCGCGATTTTCGTGTCGTAGTCGATGAAACCTTGGTGCCGAATTCAGCCAACGTGGTTAGTTTCAAGAGTGAAATTGATGGTGATAGAGAATACCTTGATATCACCTACTTCAACCGAATTTCTAATTTCAGACACCTAGGTCGAGATTACCTGATTGACCCGGCGTCACTCCACACGACCATGCGTTCAATGCTCGATGATCTATTGGATTCATTTAATTTGGATATTCAAAAATCGATATTGAAGCAGCAAATCTCTGAGTTACCCAAACAAGAAGAAGCCTTAAAGCTCACCCTTGAAGCGCTCGGGCTCACCTTCATGACGTTAGACAGAACCGACACCTTGTCTAAGATCGCCCAAGCCAATGAGCTAGAACCCGACAACCACTTCGTTATGTCGAACCGTTACATGTATGAGCTTGCCGACATTTTTATAATGAGATCGAAGAATAAGAATAAGCAGGTTGAAGCGCTCAATAAGAAATTCAAAAAACAGTTACTCAATGCTCAGAACAATGCTAACTCTTATCGAGTCTATGACGCGTTAGCAGCCTACTTCCTCACTGAAGATAACCCTGACCAAGCCGAATACTATCTGAGCTTGATTCCGAGGAATGAATACAGTGTGATGTCTATGATTATCTTGGCAAAAATTGAAGAATCTCAAGGCAACCCTTCAATGGCGGAAGAGTATTACTATGAAGCGATATTAGAATCTGGCCACCCTGTGGTTTTGAAAGTCGCTCAAACACTGTTTTTCAAAAGTAACATCACCGAGATTGAATCCAAATTAGGTATCAACCAATGATTAACAGCTCTTAACTATTAACTATTAACTATAGGCTATTAGCCGTTAGCTATTAATATAGAAAACACACCGCTTACTTAGGCGGTGTGTGTTTTTCTCTCACAGAAATCAGTAATCGCTAATCGCTCAATCGTTGATAAAAAAGCGATAACCGCTATAAGGCATTAGTTAGCAGAATACCCACACCAATCCTTTCACTGTTGTAGTCATAATCAATCAAGCTTTCTCCATAGCCTTTGTAGTACTGGACATACCCTTGAAGCCGGCCATACAGAGGAAAGCTGAGTGATGTCTGTATTCCACCATACCCGGTTTGAAAGTTGTAGCGACCCAATGCTGAAACCTCAAAACCATCCCATTTGTAGGCGCCAGACAATTCATAGTGACCGAGATAGTCTTGAATATCAGGGTTGTCATCGCTACTACTCGACTCAGGAATTCGGTACCAAGGCTGGAAATAAACCGCAAAGTCATCTTCGGTATACCCTAGCCCAACATAAGCGCGGTTCCAGCTACGACTAAGCTCTGCCGTTCGTCCGTTAGATTCATGCTCTAAACCCAAACGCGAAAACCACACACCATCAGCTGACTCGATGTTCAAAGGCGTTTCGTAAAAGATCTCTGGGCGATAGTTAGTCTCTCTAAATGGTGCTGAGATATCCGAAGAGTACGCCTGCCAAAATGATTTGAGCGTAAAACCAAAATAGATTTTATCTGCTTGATTAAACACACCATCTTCGACCACTGGGATTTTTAAACTTAACTGCAGTTTGATCTCTTCATCGCTGAGGTCATCCGCTTTACCTCCGAATCGCTCATCCCCATAGGGCTGTGTATTCACGTTGGTCATATGAGTCACTGGCAAAATGTAGTTCAAACGATAAGGCGTTATAACAAACGGGTTATCTTCAGTTGTGTACTCCATCTTCAATCGCGGGACTTTAGACTCCAGTGCACTTTCGCTGATTGAGTCTAAACCATCTTCGCTGGTTTCACCCGAGAACTTATTTTCGGGTGTTTTGTTTGATGTAGCGGCTTCTTGGGATGCGCATTGCTGCTTTAACCACTCAATACTTTGTTGATTGGCTGCTTTGGCCAATGAAGACAAAATACATTGCTCATAGCTTGCTCGTTCATCAACACCGCTAGTATTGGCATACGCTGAAGCATTCACAACGAGGCCAATAGCCAGTAGAGCAAGCGTGTTTTTGTGTCCAGCTAGCCTTACACCAACCCCAAGGCGTTTACTCGCGCTGTTCTGTTTACGAGCTCGCATCACTCTACCCTTGGTCTTTATCTTGGTAAGTCACTTCAAACGCAAAGTCGACCGCTTGCTGAGTAATTTGCTCAACGTTTTTATCAAGCATCTCAATGGTGATTTCTGATTTGTCGTTCTCAAGTACGCCATTATCGTTCACGACGAAAATACGGCGACCAATGAGCTGAGATGAATCATGATCTTTCAGATCCACACTCGCCAATATACGAATAGAGCGATCACGAGTACCTGCTGCGTATTTTACAGCGCCGATAACCGAACCTACTGGGATAAACTCAGTCACACGCATGTCTTCAGGAATGTCATTGATATCATATAACTTCACGCTAATATCAAGCTCCTTGTTCTCCAAAACTACGTTCTTGTAGCCCTGTAATTTCTCAGCCAACTTCTCATCCATTTTCCTATGGATCTGTGCTTTAAATTGAGACTGAACCTCCTTTGATACATGCTGATCAACACCCGAGCTTTTCATGCTAACGGTTGTAAATTCAAATTGATTAAAGTGAAGTGACGCGCTGTCTTTCGCTATCCAAGAAACGCCTTTCCTATCATCATCAAACTGGCTATCAATAAAATAATGATTTGAGTCGACGCTCTGGATTTCTTGTTTATCTGGCATGTTGCTTGAACAGCCAGCAGTGAATAAAACGAACAATGGGAATAGGTAATGTAGTTTCATGTGAACCTCTAGTTTTCTAAATTTTGAGTGCACGAATCCCTGAGCGATAAGGCTCATAAAATGGGACTCGTGTTGATTAAACTTCTATGTGTATTGGCCGCGTAACGTTAGCAGCCAGATAACGGACTAAACTTCTTGCTCTTGCCCGCGGTGATCCGCAGCCAAGTAGGTGTATATCGTTGGCACAACGAACAGGGTGAATAATGTGCCCACCGACATACCAACCGTGATGACCAAACCAATCGAGAAACGGCTTTGAGCACCGGCTCCGCTTGCAATAAGCAGCGGTACGACACCGACAACCATCGCAGCTGTGGTCATCAATACTGGTCTCATTCGAACAGTCGCTGAACGAATAGCGGCCTCGCGTCGGCTACATTTCAATTCCTGTTGCATTTGGTTAGCAAACTCAACGATTAAAATACCGTGCTTACTGATCAAGCCTATCAAGGTCACCAGCCCCACTTCGGTGTATATGTTGAGCGTATCAATGCCCAAGTACAGTGGCATTAAGGCGCCAAAGATCGACAGTGGCACACTGGTGAGTACCACCAGCGGATCTCGCAAACTTTCGAACTGCGCTGCCAATACCAAGTAGATGATCACCAAGGCTAGGAAGAACGTCGTTACTAATGACGAGCCTTCTTGCAAGAACTGACGTAACTGGCCAGATGTATCCGTGCTGTAAGACTTAGGCAATATCTTCGCCGCGCCTTCTTCCATCACTTTATAAGCTTCACCGATGCTGATTCCCGGCATCATTTTTGCCTCAATCATGGCGCTATTAAGCTGTTGAAACTGATCCACTTTCGATGGCTGTACTGACTGGCTAATTTCAATCAATGATGCCAGCGGTACCATCTCATTGGTGTTAGAGCGTACGTGGTAGTTCTTCAAGTCATCCCAAGAGTTACGGTTCTCGTTAGGTACCTGAGTGATAACTTGGTAGCTGCGCTGATCCATCGAGAAGTAATTCACGAAGCCTTCACTGATAAAGCGAGACAACACGGTACCGATGTCTTGTGCGTTCACGTTCATCTGAGCAGCTTTATCGCGGTCGATGCGAATCTCTACCTGTGGCTTATTAAAATTCAGGTCGTTTTGCACATAGATGAACTTGCCACTCTTCTGCGCGTACTCTTTCAGTTTTTCAGCGTACTGATAGAGATCCTGATAAGAACCCGTTGGCGTTTTCAGAACCATCTGGAATGGCAAGCCTTGCGGTGTGCCTGGCAAGTCCGGTGGAGAGAAGGTGTACACCTGCAAACCCGGTAATACAGAACTCTCTTTTTCGAAACGTTGCATTACTTCTTTTGCCGTTGCGTCACGCGAATCCCAATCTTTCAATACACCCAAGCCAAAGAATGCATTGTTGTTCATGTAACCGTTATCTAGCATGGTCATTTCGACTTCATCGTTCTTGCTGATAGAGTCAATCAGAGCCGGAGTAAAGTGGCGAATGTAATCAGTATTCGCTTGTGCAGGACCTTGTCCCATCACAATCATCACGCCCTGATCTTCTTCAGGTGCCAGTTCAGATGAAGTATTCATAAACATGAACACCAGACTGATCAGTAACGTTCCTACCACTGGCCAAATATAAACACGGTTGTTCAACACATGTTCGAGCACTTTTCGGTAGCGCTCTGTTACGCCTTCAATCACTGCATCGATCTTCTTAACCAGTTCTCCGTCGAGAACCGATTTATTAAGCAGTTTTGAACACATCATCGGCGTTAGCGTTAAGGCGATGAAACCCGAAATGAGTACTGAACCCGCCAAAGTGAATGCGAACTCAGTAAACAGCTTACCGGTGAGTCCTCCCATGAAACCAATCGGCGCATACACTGCGGCCAATGTAATGGTCATCGCAATAACCGAGCCTGCAATTTCACGAGCACTGTCTATTGCAGCCTTAATTGGGCTAGTGCCATCTTCTAAGTGACGAAAGGTGTTTTCCACAACAACGATGGCATCATCAACCACCAGCGATATTGCTAATACCATGGCAAGCAGCGTCAACAGGTTAATACTGAAGCCCATGCTCAACATGAAGAACATAGAGCCAATCAATGACAAAGGAATCGTTACAAGTGGTATCAACATCGCTCGCATTGAGCCCAAAAAGGCGAAGATAACGATGACTACGATCAGTGCGGCTTCGATTAAGGTTTTCGCTACCTCATCAATTGAGGTTTCGATAAACTTAGTCGAGTCATAGATTACATCCGCTTTAATACCTTCAGGTAAGCCTGCTTGGATCTGTGGAAGCAATTCGTAAATGCCTTCAACAACGGTTAATGGGTTCGATGTTGCCGTATTGCTGATCGCCGTTGATACGGTAGTCACACCATTGAATTCAACGTCTGAGTCATAGTTTGCTGCGCCTAGTTCAACCGTCGCCACATCTTTTAAGTGCACAAGTTGCCCATCATGCGCTTTCAAAGCCATGTTCTTGAAATCGTCTACCGAACTTGAATCGGTATGAGCGTTAATATCAACTTCGATATAAGGGTTTTGCAACTTGCCCGCCGCACTCACAATGTTATTTGCACGAAGCGCGTTTTGAACATCTTCAGCCGTCAGACCATATGAAGCCAGTCGTTGAGGGTTCAGCCAGATTCGCATTGCAAAATCTTCTTGCCCCAATATGTCGACCTTTGACACCCCTTCAACAGTAGAGAAAGTCGGCTTAACCACACGGCTCACATAGTCCGAGACTTGCTCCGTCTTCAATGTGTCACTCGAAAATGAAACATATAAGATCGGAGATTGAGACGTCGATTTAAGAATGCTCGGGTCCAATACACCCGACGGCAGCTTATATTTCACTTGCTGCACGAGAGACAAAATTTCGGTCAAAGCACTATCCGACGGATACCCTAGCTTCAAATAAACCGTGATAACCGACTTACCCAGAGCACTATCCGATGTCATGTAATCAATGCCCGCTGTTTGAGCAATTTCTGCCTGCAGTGGCTGCGTCACATACCCTTGAACGCTGGATGCACTGGCACCTGGATAACTCGTTGTAATGGTAATAACGCCCGTTTCAATTTCTGGATATTGGCGCACTTGCAGTGAGGTAAAAGCTTTAAGACCTAACACCAACAGTACAAGGCTTAATACCGTAGCCAAAACTGGACGTTTGATAAATACATCAGTAAATGTCATGGGAGTTTCCTAGTTACTTTGCTTAGTACTTTTGTCAGTAATCAACGGATGTTGGTTATTAACCAGAACCCATCCACTATTCTTGAGTTGGTGTTGGTTTGAAGTCACAACAACATCCCCCTCTTTCAAGCCCGAAACCACACCAACATAACCGCCTTGTTTGGGGCCGACTTCAACAGTGCGCTGCACAACCTTGTACTCGTAAAATGGTGATGCATCGTTGCTCGAATGTTCGCTCGCCTTTTTCGTCGACGTATCCAACACAAACACGGTGTTTCCATATAAGGTGTAACTGATCGCAACAGAAGGTACCGCCACGATAGTGTCCGATTCCGATGTGATTAAGGTAGCGTCGACATACATACCCGCCTCTAAAGGCACGGCTTGGTTAGCCATGGCTCTCAATTCGATATTGTGCGTGTTGCTGTCTGAGCTCGGTTCAATGGCAGAAATCGTGCCGTGAAAGACTTCGTCGTTCGTTGCTTCTGAATAAAACTGTAAATCTTGCCCTACCTTCACATCGTGTAAATAAAGCTCTGGAATAGAGAAATCGACATATTGCTTTGATTTGTCTTCCAGCTCGACAATCGCTGTACTTGAATTAATAAAGTCACCCACATCGATATTACGAATCCCAACGCTGCCAGAAAATGGCGCTTTCACTTTCATGTAGTCGATTTGCGTAGCAATATATTCCAGCTTTGCACCTTCAGCATTAAATTGAGCTTGTAGCTTATCAACCGAGTTTTTTGAAACACTGTTATTTCTAAGGAGCAATTTATTTCTCATCAATTCGACTCTTACCAATTCAACTTTGGATAGCTGGCTCTTATAGTTGGACTTCAATAACGCATCATCCAATTTAACAAGAACATCACCTTTATTTACTTGCTGACCTGAAGTAAATAGAATCTCTTTTACTTGGCCTGACATTTGGCTCGTCACATCAATAGATTGATTAGAATGAATGTTACCAATGACTTTTAAACTTTTATCCCAAGTATCTTGATTTACCTTTTCCGTTGTTACAGATATAGCTGGCAATTTAAAATTAGCGACCTTCTCTTTGATCATTTCACCTTTTACATAATGAAAGCCAAATACAAAAGACAGTAATATAAAAAGAGCTGACCCGACAATAACGCCTTTATACTTACTCATGTGTTCACCTTGTTTTTTAAGTCTGGTCATTCTATCTATCGACACTGCCAATAAATCAAACTCATATAACATCCACCAAATCTTATATAAAATAAAAATCAAACCCTAAAAATCAGATAGTTACCATGAAAGTATCAATCAACACTCAATTTTTGTTTTATTGCTATTTTATTTGAACATGATTTATCTATTTTCTCGATCGATATAATTCTCATCGTTCCTTAAACAAATAAAAGAGTTAACTATGTCGAATCAAATTAATCACACTAAAGTCGCTATTAAAGAAAAGATGAAACGTATATATGGAGAAGATGTTACCCATAAACATAATAAAGACCATTTAGAATATAGAGAACATCAACCCTCTCATTCTGGTCAACATGGTGGCGACCCAGAAGGTCATAAGCATTTAGTCAATCACCATTCTGATGGTCATCATGATAAACATCACAAAGATAAAATGCATGACCATAAAAAATCATCGCGACTGCATCATAAAAAGTAGAAGACTGGATGAAGCCCAGATTATTAAAAATAAAGCATTAGATCAGTTCATCAACCAAATGTTGATTAATGCTTAATCAAACGTTAAACCAAATTAAAAAATGAAATAGCGAGTCAATGATGATGCTATTTCATTCAAGGATTACTATGTCATTTATTATTGAACAACTTAGAGACTATCCGTTTATAGCGCTCTTTTTATCACTCGGTCTCGGTTACTTAATCGGTAAAATTAAAATCGGTAAGTTTGAATTAGGTGGAATCGCAGGTTCACTGCTTGTCGCTGTAGCACTTGGTCAGATCGGCGGTATCGCGATCTCTAACGAAGTAAAAAGCATCTTCTTTGCTTTATTTATTTTTATGGTGGGTTACAACGGCGGTCCGCAGTTTTTCTCGTCATTCCGTCTTTCATCTCTAACACGCTTATTCGCTTCGTTTGTGATGACGTTTGTAGGATTAATCACGGTTGTGTTGCTCTCTAAATGGGCAGGACTAGATAAAGGTTTAGCGGCGGGCCTTGCGGCTGGTGGCTTAACACAATCGGCAATCATAGGTACTGCAGGTAATGCTATCGATCAGCTGAACCTAGCGCCAGATATCACCTCAACACTTAAAACAAACGTGGCTGTGGGTTACTCGATCACCTACATCTTCGGCTCTCTTGGTCCGATTCTAATGATGTCACTCATTCCAATGGTAATGGGTTGGAACATAACCAAAGAAGCGAAGAAGCTTGCGGAAAAAATGGGCGCTGGCAGCAAGCAGCTAAACGAGGGTGAATTCTCTGCATTGAACCGCGTATCTTCTCGTGCTTATCAAGTGACCGCGAACTCTATGTTTGTTGGAAAAAGTGTTGTCGAGTTAGAAGAAGCATTCGATGCCGACCTCACAATTGAAGCTATTTACCGCTCACACCAAGACACAGAATCAACGTTAGATTTGGCGAAGAACCCTATTTTAGCGGCGGGTGACAAAGTTTACCTTACTGGTCTGACTCAGGCATTTCCTAAAGTGACCTCATTGGGTATCGAACTCGGTGAATTTAGTGAAGAAAGCAATGTTGTCCAAACACAACAGAAGGTCGTACTCACGAATAAGAAACTAGCGGGTATTACGCTACGTAAGCTTCACGATGAAACGAACGCACGTATTCGTCGTGGTGTTTATATCACTCAGCTATCACGCATGGGCCATGATATTTCGACATTGCCAGAAACTGAACTGCACATTGGTGACGAAATCACCTTAGTTGGACAAAAAGAAGACATAGCTAAAGTCATCAAAAAAATTGGCTACAACAGCCCACTGCCTAGTGTTACTGACTTCGTAACAATGTCTTTCGGTATGGTGCTTGGCTATCTGATTGGCGAGATTGGTTTCACTATCGGTGGTTCTCATATCGCTCTAGGTTCAGGTTTAGGTTGTCTGGTTTCCGGCCTACTTGTGGGCTACCTAAGAATGCGTACACCTCGTTTAGGCAGTGTTAACCACGGCGCAGCCAACTTTATGCAGACATTCGGCCTTGCAGTATTTGTTGCGGTTGTTGGTATTAATGCAGGCGCTCCAGCGCTGACGGCAATCAAAGAGAATGGCATAACGCTCTTACTGCTGGGTGTGTTGGTTACTCTAATTCCTCAAGTACTGACGTTCCTATTCAACTACTACGTACTCAAAATCAAAAACCCAGTAGAAGCGCTAGCGGTTATCGCGGGTAGCCGCAGTGCAAACCCTGCATTCGCATCGCTACTAGAAAAAACACAAAACAGCACACCAGTACCGAGTTTCACGATGACTTATGCGGTTGCCAATATCTTCCTCACCTTATGGGGTCCGATCATCATCAACCTAATTACCAAAATCTCGTAATCAACATCGAATCAGCCAATTGATGATTCAACTTATTCATTAACTACTTAACACAGTAGCTAGCCAAGCAGGCTAGCTGCTCAAAGAAATTAACTCATTGATATATCCAAAAAACTTGGATCTTAAACAAATTTAAAGAGAAACGACTATGAAACGCACAGATGAAAAAAGCCTAGAAACACTAAGCCCATTCGAAGTAAAAAACACACTGATCGACCTTGCTCAGCATTCACATGAAAAAACCATGATCAACGCTGGTCGTGGTAACCCAAACTGGGTCGCGACAGCGCCACGTGAAGCCTTTTTCCAATTAGGTATGTTTGCACTAGAAGAATCAAAATCGAATTTCTCAGGGTATGAAGGCTTTGGTGGTATGGGAGTTCAACAAGATATTAGCCTGCGCTTTCTTCAGTTTTGTGAAAAATACGAAGACCAAGAAGGTGTGCAATTCCTCATTGAAGCCTTCCAGTTTATTACGGATCAATATCAGGTAGACGGTGATGCGCTTATTTATGAATGGGTTGAGGGGATTCTAGGTAACAACTACCCAGTACCTGATCGCATGCTCAAATATTCGGAACTCATTGCTCGTAAATACATTGAGCAAGAAATGGCGGGCTCGCAGCCATTACCTGCAGGAAAGTTTGACTTGTTCGCCGTTGAGGGTGGCACAGCGGCCATGGTTTACATCTTTAACACGCTAAAGAGCAACCGACTATTGAACCCTGGTGACACCATCGCGATTGGTGCGCCGATTTTCACTCCGTATATCGAAATGCCAGAGCTAGAAGATTACGCGCTCAACAAAGTAGAAATCATGGCGGATGAAGCGTCTGCGTGGCAAATTCCAGACTCTGAATTAGAAAAACTGAACGATCCAAGTGTTAAAGCTTTCTTCCTCGTTAACCCAAGCAACCCTGCTTCGGTTCGATTAAGCGATGAGACACTCTATAAGATTGCAGAGGTTGCTAACCGTCGCCCTGACCTCATCCTTCTTACTGATGATGTTTATGGCACTTTCGCTGATAACTTCACATCACTGGCAATGCTGGCTCCGAAGAACACGATTCTAGTGTATTCGTACTCTAAGTACTTTGGTGCAACAGGCTGGCGTTTAGGCGTGATTGGCGTGCACGAAGACAATAATTTCGACCGCATGATTCGAGATCTTCCAGAAGACACTCGAAGCACGTTATCTCAGCGATACCAAGGCATTGCACTTGAGCCGAGTAAGATTAAGTTCATTGACCGTTTAGTGGCAGACAGCCGTGCAGTGGCACTGAACCATACCGCCGGTCTTTCAACACCTCAGCAGATTCAAATGACAATGTTCTCGCTGCTGTCTTTGATGAAGGATGGCGAAGAGTACAAACGACTCGCAAAACAAATAGTGCGTCGTCGCTACCACACTCTAATGCAAAAGAACTTAGCCGCGCCAATCGTTGCTGAAGGCGACCAAACCGGTGCGTTCTATTACGTGGAGATTGATCTCAAAGAGATTGCTCAAACGATTCACAGCAACGATTTCTTCACATGGTTAGAAGAAACGTATGAGCCGCTTGATTTCTTGGTACGCCTTGCAGAAGAACATGGCGTGATTGTGATGCCGGGTGCGGGTTTTGATGCGCCAACGTGGTCTCTGCGTGTATCTCTCGCGAACCTAGAAGAAGCTCAATACGCAAATATCACTAAAGCGATGAACGCGGTAATGCAGAGCTATGTTGAACGTTACGAAGCGGCTTGCTAACACGACCTCAACACTAGAAAGCTCATAGAAAAGCGATAAATTCTGAGTGTAGATTCACTAAATTAGTGAGCCTACACTCAGTTCTTTTTATCTAGGACGATATATGAGAATAACTATTTGAATTCATAGGTGTAAGACGCACCAACACTGTTATTTTCACCGAAATCGTCCTCAGCAAAAATAGTGAAGAAGTTGAATGATTGAGCGTCACTCAACTTGTAGCTAGCACCGACGCCAGCCCAATACCCTGAATAATCATCAGACCCCATCGAACCACCACCGAAGCCCATGATAGACCATTCATCCGTAATCGTTTTTAAACCAAACGCACCAATGTAGCCACCGTGTGTTGAGCTCGGCATCAATACATAGTCAGAACCAACATTATCGTCATCGAAAACAGCTACTTCGCCGTCATTATAGCTGTAACCAGCCATAGGGAAGATTTGCCAACCGAATGGCTCAATATCGAAATAGCTCAGTGGTATAAACGTACCGATACTGTAGTTGTTCTTATAAGCATCGTTGTCATATTCAGAACGGCTAAAGTTGAAGTTCACGATACCCATAGGCAGCAGCCATGAACCGCCTAATCGCCACTCTTCGCCATCGGCATTGACACGAGCGTTGATCATTCGCGCTTCATCAAGCCCAATAGACCCAGAGAACTGCAAATCTTCGTTATAAGCAACGCCAGCTTTTGTCACGATTTTAGTCGGATCATCAGGGTGCTTCTCTTCAGCCAAAGCACCCATCGATCCGAGCGTTGCCGTAACAACAAGTAATAGATTACGTAATGTCATCAGAAGGTCGCACTAACGCCAACGAAGTGGATACGGCCATCGAACGAACCATCAACCATTAGACGATCCATTTCAACCGAACCCAAGTCAGCGTATTCGTAGAACACGTCGATCAAGATATCATCCCAATACGTTGAAGCACCTACTGAGTAGCGATATTGCTCGCCAACAGGGAGGTCAACCCATTGCATTGACGGATCATCTTGTGGCGAGGTCTCGTAAGAGAAGCCCGCTTTTAAACGCCAGTCTGAGTTAAGTTGGTAATCAGCACCAACCGCAAATTTCCAAACATCATCCCAGTCACGCTTGATTGGAATTCCGCCTACAGGGTCACCACCAACTGATGCACCAAAGTCTAGTACTGTCTCGTCCCACGCGCTCCAACGGTGGAGCTGAACACTTGCCAATAAATCTAACTGAGAGTTCAATGCATAACTCGCACTGACATCGATAATTTCAGGTAAAGCAATATCTGTCGATAACGAATTCAAAGCGTCAGCACCTAACTTACCGTTTACATCATTGTTGAATTCATGCTCGAGTTTAGAACGGTAGCTCGCACCTAATTTGAGTTTATCTGTCGGTGTGTACATTACGCCAAAGTTATAACCGTATGCCCAGTCAGTATCTTGCTTAGCAGTAAGCATTGACGTTGTTTGTTGAAACGCAGCCCAACTGAATTGAACACCCGCGCCCACTGACCACTGGTCATTCAGTTTATAACTCAGTGATGGATTCACTTGCATGGCAGTAAGAGTGATATCTTCCAGCAACAAGCGACCAGCCCATTCACTGCCATAATCTAGGCTTGAGCCACCCACAGCGCCAAGCGCAATACCAAGGTGTAATTTGTCTGTGACTTGATGCGCGTGGAAAGCACCAAATGAAGGCATGACTGAATGAGCTTTACCATCTTGCTTGTCGCCGTTGTCTTGATATTGCATCTCAAGATCAAACGCCATGGTATTGATAGTCGTTTTGCTTTCGCCCATATGTGACATGGTGGCAGGGTTCGTCCACATCGCAGCAGCAGAGCGAGTGTAAACACCATCACCGGCGCCGGTAGTACCAGCATTGGCGACGACAGCTTCTTGTAAAAACAAACCACTTGCGAAAGCATTTAAACTTGTAAAAATTGCGGTGGCAGCTAGCGAGTAAGTAAAAGTTTTGTTCATCAGATTGCTCATTTAGCCTTAGACATTAAATTGCTCTAAGGTTACCGCAAAGCCCCATAAACAAATGGAATATCCGTTATTCCTGTACAAACGCTATTTGAACTTTCTCGCGACGTATGAACGTGGCTTGTCTCGATGAATTTCACGTTGAGCAGCGATTGCTCTATTCTTGCCTAACCCTACCTTTATCTGATACCAGGTCTCGTAAAATACGGCCATGCCAGGGCTTGACCACCAAGTCTTGTTGTAGAGTTTCTTATTAGCAGCGACAACATCTGGCGACCGATTCGCACACTCAAGTGCCAACGCATAAGCTTCAGCGTAAGGATCTTCGGCAATCTTGGTTACCAGCCCATAGTCTTTCGCTGTTTCACAGTCGATCTCTTTAGCGGTCATCGCCATTTCTAAGGTGTGATCTTTACGCATTAACTCTCGAAATGCGATGGCGCCTCCCATGTCAGGAATCAAACCCCATTTGGCTTCCAATATCGAGAAAGTCGCGTCTGGACTGGCCATCCTAAAATCACCACCACTGGCTAATTGAAGGCCGCCTCCCCAACAACGACCATGAATCGCAAAAATGACAGGACATGGGATCTCTCGCCAACCAAGCGAAAAGCGCTGCGCAGCATTGGGTAATGTCGGTAACCATTTGAACAAGAGCTTCATCGCCCCTACTTTACTGTTCAATAACGATTTAACATCTAAACCAGAACAAAAATCTGAACCACTGCCTTTAACAATAACAGCTCGAATATCTCTGTTCTTCTTGAGCTCACTTATCATGTCATTAACGGCTTCAAACATTGCCATATCAATAGCATTGAGCTTATCGGGTCGATTCAACACAACCGTCGCAATTTGGTTTTCATCGATAGAACAAGTAATACGATCGAGGTTTGGCATGGTGGCTACCTTATAAGTGGTCAGACCTTTAGATTATACATTTTATTAACATATGCCAAACTTGCACATTAAGAAGCGAGACCTGTGTTGCTTAACACCGCTCCCTTACACAAACGACATCAACAAAAAAGCAGTGATGGATCGCTCCATTCACTGCTTCTCATTCGTAGCTTTTATTGCCAATAGCTTTGAATACCAGTAGCTTTGATAATCAAGGACTCTCAGTTTTGGGATAAGCTATGTTCTTCGAGATTTCAATAACAAGAAGATGAAGTAGCTACCACCAATAATGGAAACTAACGTCCCTGCAGCGAGTTGAGCTGGGAATACCACCACTTGCCCTAACCAGTCTGCGAATAGCATGAGTGCAGCACCAATTAAAAACGACAAGATGATCTGCTCTCGAACCAAACGAGCCCCCACCATTGCAGCGATATGCGGAGCTAACAAGCCGACAAACGCAACAGGCCCCATGGTTGTTGTCACGACCGAACATAAGATCGCAACAATACACAACAATGCCACGTAAGCGATATTGATATTCAGCCCTCTGGCACTCGCGAACTGACGTCCAGTCGCAATTAAGGTCACCCAACGGCTCAGTAACAGAGCAACACCAATACAAGCTGTGATCACGATGGCCATGATGGTTGCTGACTCGGGTTCAACACGATAGGTAGACCCTGCTAACCAAGCCAATAAAGTGTATTTCCCTTCACCCACTCGCGTTAGAGAGAATTGCACCAAAGCTTCCAATACCGCGGTCAGCGAAATACCAGTGAGGATCAAAATCGATGGCGCGAACTGATGCTTCTTGCCAAGGAACAGCAATAAACAAAGTGCAATCGCACTGCCTAAGAAAGCAATCCAAGGGCTCAATGAGTGAATCGAATATCCCATAAACAAACTGCTGAAAATCAAAGCTAGAACCGCACCCGCTGACACACCAAGAATATCTGGGCTTGCGAGCGGGTTGTAGACCAACCTTTGTAAAATCACCCCAGCCACCGCTAAGCCACCACCAGCGAATATCGCGGTTAACATTCTCGGCCAACGAATAGACCATTCAAATGCGTCTGGGATAACAAAGTAGCCCATATCAGAAGAAGGCTGTGACAATGCGCTCAACGCGAACAACCCGAAGATCATCAAGCCCAACAAGAAGTAAACCAAAGATGAAATAGACTTCGGACCTTTAGGCATTGAGAAAAACAACTGATCTTGAGCAGACATTTGCTTTCTCGCAATAATGATCAACGCAGGAGCACCAATCACTGCGGTTGCCGTCCCTGTTGGAATCATGTCCAAAGACCATTGCGCCAAGAAGATCGCCAAGCTGTCGGTGACACAAAGTAATAGCGCACCTAATACACAACTCGCGATGAGTTCAGATTTAGCCTTTAGAAAACCTAGATGCCTAGCGATGTTCGGAGCAATCAAGCCGATAAAGCTGATCACGCCCACTGAGGTAATCGACACTGAAACCAACCAAACGCCGATTGCCATTAGCACAAAGAAGGTCGTGCCAATATTGAGCCCGCGCGCCGCAGCCCCTTCAGTGCCGATGGAAAGCAAAGTCAGAACTCGTGGCGCTAAGAAGAATATGGCAAAAATCGGCAACAGCTTAGGCATCAACCAAAGCACTTGTTCCCAGCCATTTTGCCCTAGGTCGCCCGCTCCCCATACAAACAGATTCTGTGCGTACTGGTCGTTGAGTAGAATAATCGCCGTTGCAAATGCCCCTAGCAATAAGTTGACCGCCATACCCGCCAATACAATTGGCAAGCCGCTCATATTTTTGATGCCAACAATGGAAACGATAAGCCCCATCGCAAGCAGCGCACCAATTAGAGCAAACCAAACTGAATACTGAGCGACCAACATCGGCGCAACCACATTCAGAATAACCAGACCAAGCCAAGCACCTGATGATGTACCCAAAGTTAACGGCGACATCATGCGATTTTGTGTCAGTTGTTGAAACAAGCTGCCGATGGTGCCAAGTGTTGCGCCAACCAAGATTGCCATCACCAAGCGAGGTAAGTTGACATAGGCTAACGCCATCAACTCGAATGAATCATCGACCATTAAGTTGAATGTTGCGATATCACTGATCTGTGAGGCTTGCTGAAGCAACTCTCCAATAGGGCCAAATTCCGACTGCCCTAACCATAAATGAACAAGAGCAGCACAAAGCAGCGCAGCCCCCATCATAAAACCACTGGATTTCATTACTGCTCCGCTAACGTCAGCAGCGATTGCGCCATGGCTTCTGCGTTATACAAAATCGACATTGCACCGCCGTAACTCCAACTAGCCGCGACCGGGCTAAATTGACCATTGCGAACGAAAGGCATGCTCTTCCAAACCGGAGAACGGTCTAGCTTGTCTTGATATGGGAAAGGTTCAAAGTAAAGCGCAATACCGTTCTTCACGTTCTTAAGCTCGGTCATGCGTTTTTGACTGATGCCCCACTGACTTGCAGGAAGATCCATTGCGTTCTCAAAGCCTAGCTGTTCAAGTGCGTATTGTGGAATAGAGTTATCGCCATAAATGAACACCGATGTAGTACTCGCAAAACGGAAAGAAGTGACTTTCGGCTTGTCGCCCGGATAGGCTTTATCTAACTCAGCTTTTAGAACAGCGATACGCTCATCCATTGCGGCCAGCTTTTGGTTCGCTTGTTCTTCTTTACCAAGCAACTGGCCAATCTTCTTGAAGTTCTCGATAGCCGCCGCAGCATTGCTGTGTTGTTCACTGTACGTTTGGTAGTAAAGCACAGGCGCAATTTCAGAGAGTCGATCCTGAAGATCTTTCTGCGGTGAAGCGATAAGAATCACATCAGGGTTTAGCTTCTTCAAAGCAGAGAAATTAGGCTCAGTTCGAGTGCCAATGTCCGCCACGCCTTCTGGAATCGCAGGTTGAGCAACCCAATCGGTATAACCTGCAATATCAGGTACTGCTACTGGCGTAACACCGAGTTCGATAACTTGTTCTGCAATGTCCCAGTTCAGCGCCGCGACTCTAACCGGTTGAGCTTCAAGAGTTTTAACACCCTCACTGTCTTCAACTTGAAAGTTGGCCATCGCATTAAACGATAAAGCACTCGCTAAGATGGATAACGCGAGTTTTGCATTCAAGCTCTTTGCTTTAGAAAAATGGGAAGCTATTCGTTGTAAATTCATACTGTTGCCTACTTAATCTAAATTCTATATTTCTTCAAACGACAAAAGCAGCCCAGTGAAGGCTGCTTTAAAATTAATAACCCTAACCTAATTAGAATTCATAGTTGACATTGAATTCAACGGTTTGCTCTTGTCCGTACCAACAGTAGCTCTCATTCCAGCAAGTGTAATATTCTTCATTGAAGATATTGTTGGCAACAATGTTAGCTGTCGCATTCTTTAAAGAACTGTTCATCTCACCTAAGTCATAACCAAGTGACAAGTCAACTAACGTATATGATGGAACTTTGCCTTTGTTTTTATCTGACGTGTCGTTTAGTACTGTTTCACCCACATAACGTACGCCGCCACCAACTCTAAGGCCATTCATGACACCGTCACGTACAAAGTAATTAGCCCAAACATTTGCAGTATGATCTGGTACGAAAACAGGTGTCTGTCCAATGTTTGAAGCGTCTTTATCTTCAGTAATTTCCATGTCGGTATACGTATAGTTGGCCAACAAGTCTAAGTTATCAGTTACTTGAGCGCGTCCCTCTAACTCAATACCTTGCGAACGAATCTCGCCAACAGCTGTCCACGGCGAAGCTCCGTCAGGACGAACGCCCACATTTTTTTTCTTAACTTGAAACAGAGCCATGGAGCCTGACAACATGTTTTCGTATGAGTCATATTTAAGACCAAACTCTACTTGCTCTCCTGTCTCTGGATCCAAGTTATTGCCGCTAGCATCCAGCTTTGCACTAGGTTCGAAACTAGTCGCAAAATTTGCGAATGGGGATAAACCATTATCAAATTTGTATAGAGCACCTAAGCGGTACGAAAAGTTAGTATCATCGGTTTTAGTTTTACTTGGAGTGCCACCAAATACTGATACTTTTGTCGTTGTTTCGACTTTGTCAAAACGACCACCAGCAATGAACACCCAATTATCAATCAACATCTGATCTTGGAAGTAAAGACCAAGTTGACTCATTTCAATGTCGTCATTTTGATAATACACTTTTGTGAAATCGTCCGGGTTCAGCTTATCGTTATTTGGGTTATAAAGGTTAATTCCATCAACATCTGCAAAAGCGTCGTAAGCTACATCACCTTCAATGTTTCGATAATCTAAACCAAAGAGTAGATAATGATCCAATGAGCCAGTGGACACTAAACCCGATAGTTGGTTATCAACACTGATGCCCTTAGAGCTTTCATCAGTACTATATGCCGAGCGTTCCAACTCTCCAGTTGATGCATCAAAATTGCCACTGCTCGTACTTTCTTGATAGAAATCAGCCTGCATATAGCGGAAGTTTTGTAAGAAAGCCCAGTTAGAGTTGAAGTCATGATTGAATTTGTAACCAGTAATCAAGAAATCTCTTTCGATAGTGTTGTAATTAACATCACCAGCAAATGTCGACGGTGAGATTTTACCTGATTCAATCGCGGCTAATGGGAGTGTCACGTTTTGACCTAGTGCGGGATCATTCTGATAATAGAGATTGAAGTTAATAAAGGTTTTATCAGACACATACCAATCAATTGAAGGCGCAATTACATAGCGCTCTTCCTCTACACCGTCAACTTGCGTATCTTTTTTACGACCAAGAGCGACTAAACGATAAGCAACGTTGTCACTCAAAGCGCCCGTGGTATCAATTGATGCTTCAACTAGGTTATCTAAACCCGTTGCTAAACCAATTTTCGTAGATTCTTCGAACTTAGGAGCTTTCGCAATGATATTTACCATGCCTCCTGGTGGCATGCTTCCATAAAGAACAGACGTTGGACCTTTAAAGATTTCTAAACGCTCCATCGCAATTGGATCAATTTGAGGTTTTACATTCCAGCCAGGAAGAATTGGCAACATCATTCCGTCGTAATAGTTATTTGAAGACTCAAAGCCACGAATTTTAACCCAATCACTAAGAACCACTGCACCACCTTTGTTCTCAGTTGAAACACCTGGAGCATAACGAAGAGCTTGCATAACAGACTTAACACCACGTTGTTCCATCTGTTCGCTTTCGATAACGTTGAGAGTCTGTGGGGTTTCTTCTGGATCTAAAACGGTTTTCGTTGCTGTATTACGATAGGCTTTACCCATAACAGTAATAGTTTCTACATTCGAATCTGCCGAAGTAGCGGTATCTTCCGCCAATGCTTGCGCTGAGAACGCAGTCAGCAACGCTACTGCCAATGATGAATACTTAAAACGAGTGTGAGTGGTCATAATTCCCTCGGTACCAATGCTTAATATAAATAATAATAAATCTCATTTGCATTGTATGTATCTAGAGGTGGGATAATTAACAATTTGGTGCAAATTCAAAAAGAACTTGACCTATTTTTAGCAGAAAACGGTCAATTGGTGATTTAAAAGACAATTGACCCTATTGATAGGAAGGCTTTGCTAGAAGAGAGTGAGCGGGAATATGACTACGATTTAATAATAGGAACCCAGTACTCCATTTCAGCGTCAGAGGCATGTGCTTGATAGGCAAACGGGTACACTTCAAGCTCATATCCATCGACGCCACGATAACCTGAACTTGGCATCCAATTCAGCACAAACCAACTCAAGGTGTGTCGTAAATTCTCAATTGGACCACAGTGCTTCACTACAGCATAAGTTTGCTTAGGAACCGTCAGTACCTCTAATCTTTCAGAGATAATACTCGGTAATTGCGGGATTGAAATTCCTTCCTGAAGTTCTACCCCTGCCCAATAGTGAATATTCGTCCCGTCAAAGCAAGACTGAGTCAGGTCAACCACGCCAATGAACTGGAGCACGTTGTCGTCAGGGATCTCAACCTCACCTTCTAAACGTGACCATAGCTGAGGGACTTTCTGAGCGAAGTCTTGCGTGAGTGAAAACAAACCACTGATTTCTGATGTCATGCCTTTCACTAGGAAAGACTCTCTTTCATCAATGCGCACTTCCACAAAGCTTAACGCCCCTTTTTCAGAAGTACTCGCTGTTTCAGATACTTGTATCGGCTTTCTTAGCCCGACTCTTTTGCCTGCTTTTCTATACTGGCTTGGGCTTGCCCCAAACATCTGCTTAAACGAGCGGCTAAAGCTTATTTCTGAATTGAACCCGAGCCCAAGAGCAATATCTATCACGCGCTCTTTTCCATCAAGCAGGTGTTCTGCAGCTTGGCTTAACTTTAGCTCTCTCACATAGTTAGCCACAGTAAGCCCAGTCTCTGATTGAAACACTCTCTGAAGCTGCCAACGAGACCAACAGCTTTGTGTCGCAATATCTTCTAACGATAGCGAGGAGCTAAGGTTCGAATGGATATAGGTCAAAACGCGACTGATACGACTAAATGCAGGTGTGTTCATATTTAAGCTTTCATATTCTCTATAGTTGGCAGCGACATATTCGATTCACCAATACTTTTATCATTTAAAACGGCTTTTATCACTCAAAAAAAGAAGCAGTCATGTGTGTTCTATAAAATGACCAAAAGACAGAGGCACCGAGTAGATGCTCCATTTTGTATGGTTATCCTCGATTATGTCCGTTATGATAACGCTACTGATTCTCATTTAATGGTTTATGATGCTTTCCCAGCTGCACAATATTATCACTCGTCGGAGAGCCCCGTCTCTACATCAGAAAATCTTCGCTCACTCAAAACAAGTGACACCTTATTTAAGTGGAAGCTTTGGTGTTCTGCATAGCAAGAGCATTGCAATAACGAATGATGATAGCCATAAAGAAATCAAACGAGTTTACGATGGCCTTGCGCAGAGCCACCCTGAAGCAGGCAAAGCCTATTGGTTAACCCGAACGTGGGATCTGGTTTGCTGGCAACCAATCTACGTGACCTTTATATCTATCTACGGCCTTCACTCACTGCCTGATATTAAGAACATCGGCCAGTTTAGGTACAAAGAATTTGTCACAGGCTACCGTTTCTTTAATGGTGATCATCAACACGGTTCACCAGAAGAACTGATTCCACAAGCAGGCGAAGCGATTCTTGCACTCACAGAATTTTATCGTAGCCAGATTAGTGAGTGGACACGTATTCGTCCGGGGTTTACCAACCATCTACTTGCTGATCTATTACTAGGCAGCTTGATAAAACTACAGCAGCACGAGCCGAGCCTAACCAACGATTATATCACTGAACAAGCTAAGCTTTGGTTAGAAGCATGCCAGTTACCTGAAAATCATTTAGACAGCCTTAAAATAGACGCTGATTCGGAGATGCTAAAACTGATCAGAATCAGCTGCTGCTTAGTTTATAAGTGCGACTCTAGAAAGTATTGCGACGATTGCCCAAGACACCCCGACAACAAAAAAACAGCTCAATAACACCCTCTATTTTTAAAAGCCAATAAAGCTCGTTTAACTTCACTGAAGCGCTTTATTGGCGTAGGCACAGGACTGACATGTTTCAGCTTTCAAACATCAAAATTGTTCGTGATGAACGAACCATTCTCTCAATCGAAGACCTCACGATTCCGACCAACGAACTGACCGTCGTTCTTGGCCATAATGGTTCAGGTAAATCTACACTCGTTAATTTACTCTCAGGGCAAATGTCTCCGGATCATGGCAGCGTGGAACTAGACGGTGCTTCCCTCTCTTCATTCAAAAGCAAAGACTTAGCCAAGCAGATTGCGTATTTACCGCAAAAGCTTCCCGCGTCTGCTGGCTTAACAGTCGAAGAGCTGGTTCGTTTAGGACGTTTCCCATGGAGAGGCGCACTAGGTCGTTGGAATTCAGAAGACAAATCGATTATCCAACAAGCGATGGAAAGAACCGGTGTCACTGAATTCTCACAAGCTTTGGCGGATGATCTATCAGGAGGAGAACGTCAACGAGCATGGGTCTCTATGTTATTAGCTCAGCAGTCACCGGTATTGATCCTTGATGAACCGACCTCTGCATTGGATGTTCATCATCAGTTTCAGCTAATGGGCTTACTATCTGAACTCAACAAAAAAGAAGATGTTGGGGTGATCGTTATTTTGCACGATTTGAACCTAGCGCTTCGTTACGCGACGCACATTGTCGCCCTGAAAAAAGGTCAGATTGCGTTCGAAGGCAGCGCGGATAAGTTACTCGATGAAGAGGCTTTATCAGCACTGTATGAGTCCCCTATCCGACTGATCGACCATCCAGTTCCAGCCAATACTGCAGCAAGTGAGAAGGTTGCAGTCGTCTGTGAATAGTTCGGGCATTTTAGTTTAAATCTAAGCGTTAAGCTCTAAGCTCTAAGCTCTAAGCTCTAAGCTCTAAGCTCTAAGCTCTAAGCATAATAAAGTCCATTGAAATCATAAACTTCAATGGCCTTTTCGTTTTTCACTCGCTAGCTAGCTAAATAATAAATAACCAAATAACTAGCTAAGCTGGGACTCTCTCGCTTCTTGGCTACTGAAACCACGTAAAATATTAAACAGGGTAATCAGTGTGAACAACATGATGACAAGCGATAGATGCCACGCTTCACCTAGCCCTAATTGAACTAGCCCCATACTCACCATTGAAGACACCACCATCTGCCCGCCGCCAGACATCGCAGCCGCCGCGCCAGCGTTCTTCTTATAAGGCAACATCACCAAGGCCTGAGCACAAGGTAACGCAATACCATTGCCAAGAATCATCAAGAACTGGCCAAGCATTAAATACAGTGGCTCAAGTGGACAAAAGAAAAGCCACAACGCCGCAGCAACATGTAATACAGGTGTGCATAACAGAGTTTTCTTGTTACCCAACATAGGGCGAATACGGTTACATAAGCTTGTTCCGCCCAGCATGCCTAATGCAGGAATCACCGCCCACATCGCGTATTCATCTGACGTCATACCAATCTGATTTTGCATGATAAATGGCATCACTGATACGGTGGTGATCATCAAGCTAAAGTTAAGCCAGCCAATACTCGCAAAGCTCATAAAATAACGAGAAGTGAGTAACTCTTTATATTGAGAAACCATTTTCTTCGGTGAAGGGATAGCCGAAACCTGAGTGACGGTTTCCTTAAACTTGAACGCCAACACCACCCAAGCCAATGAGACATAGCCAAGTAGCGAGATAAACACCATACTCCAGCCAAAGTGGAAGTTAATAAACCCACCGATAACAGGCGCGATCAAAGGTGTTATAGAGGCAACCATCGCAATATAAGACATCGCCAAAGGTAAGTCTGCGCCGTTGAACCTATCGCGCGTCGAGGCACGAGCAAGTACAGCGCAACAGCCAGTTCCTAGGCCTTGCAGAAATCGTCCCATCACCATATTGGTAAACGAGTGGCTGAAGAAAATGATCATCAATAGTCCCAGCATGGCGATTAATAATCCGCTCAGCAGTACTTTCTTGCGCCCGAGAGCATCGGAAATAGGGCCATAAATAAACTGGGAAGGCCCAAAACCTAATAGGTACACGCTTACCAAAAGCTGGGCTTGCTCTAGTGACACATCGAAGTCTTTGGCGATCCAAGGTAGTGATGGAAACACCAGTCCCATACTGAGCTGACCGATACTGATGACCAAGCACGCAAGTAAGATCGATTTAAAATCAAACCGACGACTCATCGTTTAATACGTCCGTTCGAAGAAAAAACGTGCGTATCTAACTCACAACATAAAAACAGAGAAAATAGCGGAAACGCTGCTGGCGAGTTGTTCATAATGCTCCGACTGGATCAAATAGAGAAAGGCACAGTAAACATACGTGAGCTTGTATAATCATACAATAGGCGTTCAACTAAATATGTGAATAGTCACTTTTCAGCAACCTCAGCTTTCCGCCTATCGACCACAGGCACTAGACTAACACTAGACGCTCATAATCAAGGGACTTCAATGAACACTCATCACCGTATTTTTCCATGTGCTTTGGCGCTGCTTGCCCTTGCTCCTATAACGTCAGCCTTTGCGTGGCAGGTAGAGAAGATCACCGACGGACTCGTGATCCCTTGGGGGTTGGCTTATATCAATGATAACTCCATGCTAGTAACAGAAAAATCAGGCGTCATTAAACACATTGATTTAAAGACCGGCGATCAAAACACATTGTTCAGGCTGCCAAATGTTTGGGCGAAAGGCCAAGGTGGATTATTGGATATCGCACTCTCTCCTTTTGAAAGCGGAAGGTTCTACGTCACTTATAGTAAAGAGGTCGATGGTGAAGGTGTAACGACACTGGCTTCTGCTAATTACAGTAATAATGAAATCACTAATTGGACAGACGTGTTTGTGTCGAAATCCAGAACGGACACAGGGCGTCACTTTGGTAGCCGTATCACCTTTGAAGAGAGCCACCTGTATTTTTCAATCGGCGATCGTGGTGACAGGGACAACGGCCAAGACACCATGACTCATGCTGGCTCAATATTGCGATTAAATGCCGATGGAAGCACGCCAAGCGATAACCCATTCACTGACAACAACAAGGTACTCAATGAGATTTGGAGCTATGGCCATCGTAATCCACAAGGGTTGTTCTATGATGCCCCGACTCAAAAGCTTTGGTCGATTGAACACGGCCCGCGCGGTGGTGATGAAATCAACCTAATAAAAGCAGGCGCCAACTATGGATGGCCAGTCACATCGCACGGAAAAGAGTATTGGGGCCCAATTAGCGTTGGCGAGTCTAAAACCAAAGATGGTATTGAAGCGCCTAAAAAAGTCTACGTTCCTTCAATCGCTCCGGGGAGCTTGATTGTTTACCAAGGCGATAAATACCCAGAGTTAAAAGGAAAGCTACTGGCTGGCGCACTTAAGCTTACTCACATTAATATTGTGACAGTCAATGAACAAGGTGAGGCAATCAAGGAAGAGCGTATTTTAGAAGACTTAGGCGAAAGGATAAGAGACATCGAAACTTCACCAAGCGGCGACATCTTTTTCAGTACCGATAATGGCAACCTGTACCGCTTGAAAAAATAGTCTAGTTCTCGTTCAAGTAAAGACATTTTCCTTACAACGACAGTAATAAATATAAGCCGTTAAAAGTGGGCTCAACACCCAGTTAGCGGCTTCTAATTTGCAAAAATAAATGCGCTAAAACAGTGCATTCACTCCAAATTCGTCATCAATTTCGACCACCATTTTCACAAAAATGACAACAAATCACCATACAACTGTAACTCCATGATATTTAAGGAATGCAAAGTTTGACTACCCCCAAGTTTCTGCAACCTTTCACTATGGATTCGATTGACTATCCCCTGATTTGATTTAGACTTCATCTCGGCTAGAAAGAAAGTTCTTTGTATATAAACATTTCGTTGGATTACTAGTAACCCCGTTGTGTTGTACGCAATAGCAATAAACTTTTCCGCGCTATCAGTGCCACAATTGGCTCATAATAAAAATTTAATTTTAGGATATCATCATGTCTAACACAGTTACTGGTAAAGTAAAATGGTTCAACGAAACTAAAGGCTTCGGCTTCATCGAGCAAGAAAACGGCCCAGACGTATTCGCACATTTCTCTGCAATCACAGGCGACGGTTTCAAAACTCTTGCTGAAGGCCAACAAGTTGAGTTCACTGTATCTCAAGGTCAAAAAGGCCCTCAAGCTGACAGCATCAAAGTACTTTAATTTAGTATTTTAAAGCTTTCTAAAAATAGCCAGCCTCTGCTGGCTATTTTTTTACCCGCTATTCAGAGATTTAAGGTAATATTCCCCCTCACTATTTCTACCTAAGACACCCCCTCAATGGCTCTTAAACCGACAATCTACAAGTTTCGTATCTCTTTAACCGATATGAATCGCGACTATTACGACTCTTTTAATCTAACGGTTGCTCAACACCCTTCTGAAACAGAACAGCGCATGATGGCTCGTATCATTGCTTTCTGTATCAATGCATCTCCTGAACTTGAGTTCACTAAAGGGTTGTCTAGCATTGAAGAACCCGATTTATGGCAGAAGTCGTTAGATGACCAAATCTTAGAGTGGATTGATGTTGGTGAACCCGATCCAGAACGCGTTAAGAAAGCGACTCGCTTATCTAAGTCTGTGAGCGTGTTCAGCTTCAACACTAAATCGAATGTTTGGTGGGAACAAAACAAAGGTAAGTTCGGTTACCTGAAAGCTCAAATCGTTCGTCTAGACAACGATGGTATTGAGCAACTAGCAGCGATGACACAACGTACTATGGACCTTTCAGTAATGCTGTCGGGTAACTCTGCGTTCGTAAACAGCGACACTCAATCTGCAGAAGTAACGTGGGAAGAGCTACAGAGTAATGACTGAGATCCAAACTCAGACTGAACCTCAGCGCCAAACTAAGCTCGAAGCGTGTTTGCAGCTCGCAGGCCTCGATTCAGTAAAAGCGCTCTCAACAGGCTACGAGAAAGAGCTATCGTCATTTATTGATGAAAACCATGCTCTTTTCAAACATGCTTGTGAGAATAAGCCTGATAACTCTGCACGCCAGACGTTGCTTGGCCTGTTAACCAAAGTACATATCGATGCAAGCTATCGCTTTGAAAGCAATAAAGAAGCGAATGAGGCGATGCAAAATGTATTCGATAATACAGTGGGTACTGAGCACAGCGACAAGTTTCAAAACTCTAACGCGCAACAGTTAAAGTTAATCACTCATTTGTGGTTGTTCATTCAAGGGCGACTAGGAATGGATTACAGCCTTGCTAATGATCATGCTGCTGTAGCCGCTACGCTGCTGTCTCGCATATCGAGAAGCAGTGATGATGAGATTCGCGTAGAGTTTATGGCAAGTTTTTATGATGGTTTGAATATCTATCAAGCTGAGAACAAGCCGTCCGGTTTTGTTCACCACTTTAAGCGTTTGTTTAATCTTACTTAAGCATTCCACCAGCTGCTGTACCCAAATTTGCGCTTTATAGATTCTGTAGAGCGCATCTAATTTCCGTTCCAACCAACCCACATCGAAAATGCAGATTCCCTATTACGCTCGTTCCTCGCTTTAGGGAATGACGAAAGTGAATGAGTAGCTCATTCTTCACTCTAGGGAATGACGACATTCGCAGTTATTGCCGTTAACTTCATTACAAGCACAAAAAAGCCCCGCAGAAAGCGAGGCTTAGAATATTTATTTTCAACGAACATCAATTTACAGAGGCTAAATCGCGTTCATCAAATAACGAAACGTATTAACGCAGGCCGTGTAAGAACTCGTGGCGTGTTGCTGGGTTTGATCTGAAGATACCACCCAGTGCTGTCGTTGTTGTTTCGCTGGTTGCGTCCATTACACCACGAGATTTCACGCAGTAGTGAACGGCATCCATGGTTACAGCAACATCATCCGTTTCTAGTAGCGTTTGCAATGCTACAAGGATTTGCTGTGTCATGCGCTCTTGAACTTGAGGACGTTGAGCAAAGAAACGAACGATTCTGTTGATCTTCGAAAGACCAATGATCTTACCTTGAGGAATGTAAGCGACTGCGGTTTTACCATCAATGGTCACTAAGTGATGCTCACATGTGCTGGTGACGGTAATGTCTTTTACACGAACCATTTCACGAACACCCATCTTGTTTTCGATCACGGTGATTTTAGGGAAATTGGCGTAATCCAAACCAGAGAAAATCTCATCCACATACATTTTTGCAATACGTTGCGGTGTTTCTTCCAGACTGTCATCTGCAAGATCAAGTTCAAGGAGAGTGAGAATCTCACGCATATGGTGTTCGATTCGTTCCTTTTTCTCTTCTCGGCTAACCTGATTAGGACGCATTGGTGTCTCTAATCCGCGGCTTGCTAGCGCATCTTTAACCAACTTCGCTGATTCGCTAAGACCTGACATTGAACTTCCTCTTTTAATACCCCTTCTGGATGGCAAACAAGGATACTCGGAATTTTGAATAAATACACCCATATTTTAAGGGAGGTCATTATTTACGGGGCTTAAACTATGCTAAAGTGGCTGCAATTTCGTTGGCAAACAACCGTGATTTGATAATTATTGAGCCACCATTGCCAACCACTAAATCAAAATAATAACGACCAAAGGATTTCAATTATGGGCTGTTGCGACGCTCCGGGCTTGATGCCAATTGAAGAAGCACTAGATAAGCTGCTATCGCCAATTAAACCTATTCAAACGACCTTATCATTGCCATTAGCAGAAGCATTGGGTTACGTACTTGCTGAAGATATTCTATCCCCTATTTTCGTCCCTCCTTTTGATAACTCAGCAATGGACGGCTATGCATTGCGCTTAGCAGACTTAGAGAACGGTAAAGTTCTTCCATTAGCAGGCAAGTCTTTTGCAGGCCAACCGTTCGAAGGTGAATGGCCAGCAAACACCTGTATTCGCATTATGACAGGCGCCAAGATCCCGGAAGGTTGTGACGCCGTAATCATGCAAGAAAATACGGCCGTAACTGAGGCTGGCATTGAGATTCAACAAGACGACATCAAGCCGAACAATAACATTCGCCCTACTGGTGATGATATCAAGCAAGGCGATATCGTACTTAGCCGTGGTGAGCGTTTAACACCTCGTGACATCCCAATGATTGCTTCATTAGGTGTGAGCCACGTGACAGTGTTACATAAACCTAAAGTCGCTTTCTTCTCTACTGGCGATGAGCTAAAGCCATTAGGTCAACCGCTTGAAGACGGTCAGATCTACGACAGTAACCGTTACGGTATTAAACCATTAATCGAAGCATTTGGTTGTGAAGCTATCGACTTGGGTATCATCCCAGATTGCCCTGCAACGCTTAAAGAAACGTTCGAGAAAGCACAGCAAATAGCAGACGTGGTTGTGACTTCTGGTGGCGTGAGTGTTGGTGAGGCGGATTACACCAAAGATATTTTGGAAGAGATCGGCCAAATCGGCTTCTGGAAACTGGCAATCAAACCGGGCAAACCGTTCGCATTCGGTGAATTAGATAACGCATGGTTCTGTGGCTTACCGGGTAACCCAGTGTCGGCAATGATGACCATGTATGTTTTGGTTCAGCCTATGCTGGCTAAACTGGCTGGCCACACCGCATGGACAGCACCAGAGTCGATCCCTGCTATTACCAAATCTGCATTCAAAAAAGGCCCAGGCCGTACTGATTACCAACGTGGTATCTACTCGATTGAAAACGGTCAGTTTGTAGTAGAAACAACAGGTAACCAAAGTTCAGGCGCTTTCCGCTCAATGAGCTTAGCAAACTGTTTTGTGGTACTAGAGCGTGAACGTGGCCGTGTTGAAGTCGGTGAAACGGTTCAGATTCAACTGTTTAACTCGACGCTTTACTAACGAGGCTTGATGATGGAAATACTGTCTGATGCTGAGATGCTTCGCTACAACCGTCAAATCATTCTTAAACAGTTTGACTTTGAAGGCCAAGAGGCTCTGAAACAGAGCTCAATCTTGGTACTGGGTGCCGGCGGCTTGGGTTGTGCCTCTGCGCAATACCTTGCGACGGCGGGTATTGGTAAGCTGACACTGATCGACGATGATATTGTCGAGCTTTCAAATTTACAGCGACAAGTACTTCACACCGATGCTGATATTGGTAAGAAGAAGGTCGATTCTGCCGCTGAATCGTTACAGATACTGAACCCTCACCTGACGATTGAAACTGTTGACCACAGGCTTGATGACCAAGCACTTGGCAAGTTGATTGGAGCACATTCACTTGTTCTTGATGCCAGTGACAACGTTGAAACGCGCAATCAACTCAACCGCTTGTGTTACGCCTCTAAAACGCCACTCGTATCAGGTGCAGCGATTCGCATGGAAGGTCAGATTAGTGTGTTCACTTATCAAGACGCAGATGCACCGTGCTACCAGTGTTTAAGCGCTCTATTCGGCAACGCTGCTCTAAGCTGTGTGGAAGCTGGTGTGATGGCGCCTGTTGTTGGCATGGTGGGCGCAGCTCAAGCTTTGGAAGCTATCAAGGTTATTGCTAAGTTTGGACAACCAAAGCAAGGCAAGCTTTTAATTCTCGATGCCATGTCGCATAGCTGGCGTGAAATGAATTTAATGAAGATGCCTAATTGTTCGGTGTGTGGATAAGCTAAGTCCTATCCCCTCTTATCGAAAACCTAAGCCTTGACTAAAAGTCAGGGCTTTTTTAGAGCTCAACATCAGCTTCTCAAATCGCTTTATCAATTTGAAAGACTCTATGAGAGATTAATTTCATTTGAGTTCTCATTTTGAGAATATAATAAAAACCCCAGCACCCAAAAATATAAACAATAAAAATCAACAACTTAAAATTGGCACGTAACTTGTAAAAGTATCTAGACCTTCCATCACAAGGATGTAGATATGAGAATTACAACGTTAAGTTTGCTAATAAGTGCGCCTCTAGTCGCCAACGCAGCGCCATTCGATACCTGCCCTAGTCAGGCATACCTCTTTCAGTCGAAACCCGTTGAGGTTTGGGGTGTAAACCTAGTAACAGGTTCAACCACTCTGTTAGAAGACGATACGGGTATGAATGCCAATATCAATGGTGTTGGTTTCGACTTTCAAGACAGATATATTTATGGCTATGACACCACCAACAAACGCTTGGTGCGCTTAGGCCAAGACTTCCAAGCGGAGGTCATCAACACAAGTGGCTTACCCACCGATCACACCTTCTATGTAGGTGACGTATATGATCACGTTTACTACTTATACCGTACAGGAAAAGGGCTATTCACCGTTGACCTATCGCCTTTAGATACCGACCCAAACGCGACTGTTACGGTTAACAAAATTGTAGGCAGCCCGGCAACTGTAAAATTGACTGATTTCGCCTTTCATCCAAGTGATGGCTCTTTATATGGTATCGATAATAACTCTGGTGGCTTATACAGCTTCAACCCTACAACTGGTGCCGAAACCTACATCGGAGACACCGGCGAGTTAGGTACGTTCGGTGCTGGCTATTTTGATGTCAACGGCTACTACTACGTATCTCGAAACCAAGACGGTAAAATTTACCGTATCAATCTGTCTCCAGACAACGCGACCAATATCGCTGCTGGGATTGTTCCGGCGGTTGAATTTGTATCGAATGGTCCAGCTTCTGGTCAAAATGATGGCGCTCGTTGTGCGAACGCGCCTGTTGTAGATGAAGATTCAAACATCGACTTCGGTGACGCGCCAGATAGCTACCTGACTCTTCTCGCAAGTAATGGCCCTCGACATGAACTTGATGGCATCACATGGTTAGGTACAACACCTCCAGATGCGGATTTGGATGGTTATGTCACACCACAATCAGACGAAACCGTTGGAGTGGACGATGAATGGGCCAACGGTGGTATCGGTTTTGTAACCGCACTTGAAGCCGGGTTTGATTCAAAAGTAGTAATTGAAGCTTCAACAACTGGTTACCTTTCAGCTTGGATAGACTGGAACCAAGATGGCAGCTTCGATGGTGCTAACGAACAAGTATTTACCGACTACCAACTGGATGCGGGTGAAAACGATCTGTTCCTTAATGTTGATATCAACGCATTGACCGGTACTACATGGGCTAGATTTAGATTCAGCCAACAAACCAACCTGAGCTACTTTGGCGGTTCAACCTCTGGTGAGGTGGTCGATATTCAAGTCGATGTCCTTAACGATGGTGCCACCGCTCGTTACTTCCCAAGTGCTTCTGGCTACGCAACGCTCGCGTACGAAGATAACTGGCCATATAAAGCAGATTACGACATGAACGATGCTGTTCTTATGTATCGCATTACCGAGATCCTTAAAGATGGAAAGGTCGTTAAATCCACCATCGACGGACGCTTAGCTGCTGTCGGGGCATCGTACAGAAATGGTTTTGCTGTTCGACTTCCTAACCTAGACCCGAGCTTGGTGAGTAGTGGTAGCTCTTACATGAAACACAACGGTGTATTCACTGACCTTGACCTAGAAGATGGACGTAGCGAAGCAATCTTTGTTATCGCCAATGACCTGACAGAAAAAATCAGCACTGGCTGTACCTTCTACCGCACCAGTAATGGATGTAAAGAGGATGAGCAGTTCTCATTCCAAATTGGTATTACTTTAGCCGGTGACGGTGTAAGTACTGGCAGCTGGACCGATATGCCTTACGACCCGTTCATCTTCGCAACGCCTGGTTATTATCACGGTGAAAACCTACCTCTACATCCAGGACGCAGCTGGGAGGTTCATTTGCCGGACCAAGCTCCAACAGAAGCATTTGATACCACGAACCTCTTTGAAGCTGGATTAGGCGTCGATGACAGTAATCCATCAACAGGTAAATACTTTAAAACAGCAGAAAACCACCCTTGGGCTCTCATAGTAACTTCGGATGACGAATGGGAGTGGCCTCTAGAGTACGTCGATATTGTTACCGCTTACCCAGAGTTTAAAGAATTCGCAGAATCCGGCGGTGAAACGAACCAAACATGGTACCAATCACCTGCAGACAACCAACGTTACGAACCATAAGGAGAGACGTTATGACTATTCACACTAAACAATATCGAGACAATCATTGCGTTGATTCAAGCCGCAATCTCTCTGAGGAAGAACGTATGTCTGTACAAAGCACTTGGAACATGAAGAAGTCACTAGCCGTTATTTTAGCTACAGCTCCATTGGTATTAGCCGGCTGTGGGGGCGGTGGTGGTGGCGGCGGAAGTGCATCTACTCCATCGCCATCTACTCCATCGGCACCTGCAACCCCATCGGCACCTGCAACCCCGTCGACTCCGGTAACAGCAACACCATCGCCGTCTCCCGTGACAGGTGCGGTAGCAGCGCAAAGCTATACGATGAGTGATTTAGTGGTACCTGACGGCTTTGACTACAGCTCTGTTGACCAGTTTGATCTCGACATCGACATCAGCAGCATTTCGACAGACCGTTCTTTTGTGACCGTTTATAGCCGATTTAGTACAAGAGATGACTCAACCTTGAAGCCGGATTACTCCAGTAAAGTCATTGCAGGTCCATTAGATAATGGTGTGTTCGCCTCCAACTTTGCAGCACCGGTAAACCATGAAGCACTCTTGATAGAGATTTGGTTCTACGATGGTCAACCTCCATTACAACAAGTGGTTTCCAGCGGCGATTCTCAGATTGTCTGGCAGTAAGTCGTTAACAACAGGTAAGTCGTTTAACAGCAACTAACTTGTCGTCAGCGATGTCTATGACGAAACAGATTCAAAATTGATTCTTTGTAGGTAGAAAGTGAGCAGAAATGCTCACTTTTTTGTTTTCGCCGAAGAGCGGTTAATTCAGATTTCTTAGCCAGTAACATTCACTTTACCGCCAATCTCACTTATATTTTCAATATAACCTTCAAAGACTTACTCTCATGAAACATTTAAAAATAGGTCTATTTATATTGATGTGCGGTGTGGGGGTGCTATTGGCCCTCTCGTATTTCCCGCTAACATCTGAGACGGGACAACGCATTCAAGCCAAAGTAATTTCGAACACGCTCACTCAGTCCTTAGATGGGCACAGGCGTTATCTTACTGTTCAGACAAAAGATAATGACGTATTTCGCGTCTCTATTACTCCAACCACAGACTGCCCTATTGATTCTGTGGTCGCGCTTGATACATTAAACAATCAAATAACCGGACAAAGCAGTTATCAGTTCATCCACTGTCGAGCCGCACAGTAGCTATCGATACAACAACGGTATTCGTAAAAGCAACAGTAATCTCTCTAACAACAAGAATCGCTCTAACACTGTATTCGCTAAAACAGTAGTAATGCATAACAACAATAATCGCTAAAACAACAAGAATGGATATAACAATAATGAATCAGCCACTCATCTCACCACAACAACTTCAACAACGTTTGCTAGCAGAAGACAATATCATCCTCCTCGACGCCAGTATCGAGTTTCAAATTCCAAGCGAGTCAGAAAAGATCAAAGGACAAATGATTCCTGGGGCTATTCGTTTTGACTACGACAAAGACTTTTGTAACAAGCATACTCTGCTTCCTCACATGTTCCCGACCGAAAAACACTTCAACACACGTGCACAAGAAATTGGCATCAATCAAGACAGCACGATTGTGGTTTACGATAACGCCGGAACCTTCGCTTCGCCCCGTGCGTGGTGGATGTTTATGGCAATGGGACACAACAACGTATACATCTTAGATGGTGGTTTACCTGCGTGGATCGAAGCTGGTTACGCGACAGAGACTGACTATCGAACCGAAGTGAAAACGGGCAACTTTGAAGGCCATATTCAAGACAACTATTTTGTCAGTGCTCAGCAGATTGAAAGTTACTCAACTGATAAGAGCGCAAACATTGTAGACGCGCGTTCTCAAGCTCGCTTCGATTCAGAAGTTCCTGAACCACGTGAAGGCTTACGTAGTGGCCACATCCCAAACTCAGTTTGCTTACCGTTCGCTCAAGTATTAAATGATGGCAAATTAAGAACTCAACAAGAGTTAATTGAGATATTTTCCACCATAGAGATCACCCCTTCTCAACCTATGTTCTTTAGCTGTGGCTCTGGCGTAACAGCCTGCATCATATTATTGGCCGCTAAACTCGCTGGCTATACAGGTGAAATGGGCGTTTACGATGGCTCATGGACTGAGTGGGGCGCTAACGAGAAGCTACCTATCGCCGTAACTGAAAAGTAATTCAACTTCACTTAGTGCTACTGTTAACCTTACTGCTAGAACATACGACGTGCGCATAAGAAGCTTATTCACAATGAGAATAAAACCTCATAGAGTAAGCTTTTTACTCTGTAGCTAACGGCTACCTCCGCTTGAAGCCAGAGCTCGATTAGCGTTACTGCTATAAACGATGACCGTTTGCTAACTATAAACTGTGATTAACCATAGGTTATTCGTCATCAAAATTCTGAATACTAATATTTCGCTCAAGAATCTCTGCTCGTAGTCGTTACACTATTTAATCATTAATACTTTCATTATTGATATTTGTATCCTTCGTTGCATGAATCACGCTGACAATCCACTCGTTTGTCACTTGCTCTCTGTTTAAGTAGTAATTAACAAAAGGCATCTCATGGCTCTATTTAAGAAAAATATCTGGTCGCTGTATGTTCTGATCGTACTGCTTACCCTGATACTTTTCGCTGTGTTGGGCGTAAGCAAGTGGCAAGCAAACAGAGACGATTTCACGGAGCAACAGCACATTCAGGTAGAACTTTTTTCTAGCTCTGTTAGCTCGCTGATGACCAGCCAAGAAGCACTACTTGAAGTTGTAGGGCACCAGTTAGCCCAACAATCTGATTTTACTCGCACGGCTTCTATCCAGATTCGACCAATATTAGATAAGCTACTTGATACTCACCCCGCGATAGCCGCATTTGGGTTACTTAATCCTGAAGGCGATTACCTTGCAATTAGCTCAAACCTACAGCTGTCCGATCAGCATAATTTGCTTAACGACTCATACACCAGAGATTCATTTCTCGAGGCCATGTCTAGCGAAAAAATGGTGTTGGGACGTACCTATTTCCAAGACTCACTTAACAGCCTAGTAATTCCTCTAAGAAAGTCGATTTCAATCGATGGCAAGCATGTCGATGCGGTCATGACTGCGGGTTTGCGTTTGGACAGTACGATCGTATTTGAAAGCAACGCACACACAGGTAGCTACAACACGTTAACTTTGCTTAGAACAGACAACTATCGTCAGTTCTTTTCTAGCGACATCGAATCTCTTGACGCCTATTTGGAACCTGTTGCTAACGACCTGATGAAGCGCATTACCAAAAACTTTTTAGAACAAGTGAATGTCAGCGTCAAAGAAGCAAAAACCGGTAAAGACACGTACTCTTTCAGTATCAGTGACGACACATACCACTCGCTCGTTAGCGCTAAATACATTCCAGACTACAAGCTTTGGGTGGTCGGCCGTACGGATCTATCGCACGTCGATGGCATATTCGTAAAAGAGTTTGGCATTCTTTTTGTTGCCTTTATTTTTCTTCAATTTGGTTTCTACTTTTTAGTAAAATCGATTGCCAAAAACGAACAACGTACCCGAAGCCAACTCATCTACCAAGCGAATCATGACCCGTTAACCTCTCTACCTAACCGTTTATACATGCGTAGAAACATTAGTAAATGGATTGAAGATGAGTCAGAGCCGTTCTCACTATTGTTTATCGATATCGATAACTTCAAGTGCGTCAACGATACCCACGGACACGACTTCGGTGACAAGGTGCTCAAGCAAATCGCTTTACGTTTGATGAGATTCCGCTCTCGAGTCAGCCTATTGGTGCGTGAATCCAGTGATGAGTTTTTATTCTTAACGCCTTTATCGAATGAAGTTGAAATTAAGCGACTCGCCAAGCGAATTATTGAAGTGCTGTCTCAACCTTATGAAGTCGAAAGCGCGCAGTTCTTGTTAGGTTGTAGCATCGGCGTAGCGCGTTTTCCTGAACACGGAAAAGATTTAGATAGCCTGTTACGCTCTGCCGACATTTCGATGTACAAAGCGAAGCAGCAGCAAAACTCGTACAGTATTTTTACAACGGAGATGCAAGACGCCCACCTCTACAAAATGAAAGTAGAACAAAGGCTACGTATCGCAATCGAGAAACAAACTCTGTTCATGGTCTTCCAACCACTGGTCCGTGCTAATGAAAGTATTCACGGTGTAGAAGCACTCGTTCGCTGGATTGACGACGAGCTGGGTTTCGTTCCACCAGATGTCTTTATACCTGTGGCTGAAAACACTGGCTTAATGCAAAAGCTCGGCACTTTTATTATTGAGTCCAGCATTATGCAGATCGCCCATTTGCACCGAACAACGGAACAAAAGATCGGGCTTTCGATCAACATATCTGTTCGACAGTTTTCTCACCGATCTTTCTCTGAGCATTTATTCACAACGCTGGAGAAGTATCAACTCTCTGCAAGTTGTCTAACATTAGAGATCACTGAAAGCCTGTTCATTGAAGACGTAGACATAGTAAAACCTATTTTCGAGGCCTTACACGAAAAGAATATTAAAATATCTTTAGATGACTTCGGTACAGGCTATTCATCACTAAGCATGTTGAAAGCACTTCCTATTGATGAACTTAAGATTGACAAGAGCTTTATTGAGAATATTGCTGTCGATCAACAGTCTCTCACCATGGTTCAAAATATCATCGCGATAGGTAAGAATTTCGGCATGGTGGTATTGGCTGAAGGCGTAGAATCGAACGAGCACTTCGCAATTCTAAAGGCATGTGGATGTGACTTAATGCAAGGCTACTACTTCTCTCGCCCTATTCCTTATGATGAGCTGGCTACTCACCTAAACCAACAGGTGACCGAGTACGCGGAATGTTCTATTTAAAAACGTGAGTAAATAGACGAGCAAGATAAGGTAGGTGGATAAATACCTACCTTATATTTGGGGTGTCTTTTGATGGGTTATTTATTCATTTCACTCTTTATTCATTTCATTATGCATAACATCGATCAACTGCCCGGAAGGGTCTCCTGATAATTCCCAAGTGAAAATACCACCTAGGTCAGACTTCTTCGCCCATTCTGCTTTTGCTTTAATGGAACGCTGATCTTCAAAAGATATGAATACTTTTTTATCTGGGTTCCACAAATAAGGAGCTTGAGCTTGTTCATCATACTTGTACTCATAACCTTGTTTGCTGCTGTAGTTATTCATAAGATCCCAGAACATGAAGTAACCATTTTCACCAGTACCAAACTGAGCTCCTTGTTCAGAAACTAGATCACCTTTGGGCAGCTCTCCAGCAAAGTCTTTTGTCCCTTGCCAGCCTCGGCCATAAAAAGCCGCCCCGATGACGAGCTTCTCGCTAGGAATACCTTGCTCAATCATTTGATTAATGAAGACATCAGCTCCCATTCCCCACCAACTCCGCTCTGTGGCATGTAAGTTGGTTGTGTGACCAGTCTGAGTTCCCCAACCTCCGAGGAAGTCATACGTCATCGCAAACATGTTCGTCAAATATGGGCTAGCTGCGTTCCAATCAATTTGGGCTGCCTTAGCACCCACACCAACAGCCGTTGAAAGCTCGTAATCTCTTTGAGTCGTCTTTGATAGAGCGTCCAAGTCACTTCTAATTGTTTTTACTAGAAGTGTAAATGCTTCACGCTCTAGCGCTTTTTGCTCATCCGTTAGTTTAGTCTCTGGGTTCCAAGGCGAAGTGGTTAAACCACCGCCTCCTGGGTATTCCCAATCAAGATCAATACCATCAAAGAAGTCATATTTTTGAATCAACTCAACAGCCGTTTTTGAAAAGTGCGCAATGGCTTTAGGGTCTTTCGCCATCGCATGGAAAGGTTCAGACATCGTCCATCCACCAAATGATGGCAATATTTTGATATTTTTATTGTCGGCCTTCAGTTGAGCTAACTGGGCAAAGTGACCTTTATAGGCGACATCAACATTCACGTCTCCGAAATCGACTTCTAACGCAGCTTCTTTATCCACAATGATCGCGGTATATGGTTCTTTGTCCGCACATTGCTGCTTAATTTGTTTTTGGACAGGCTCACCAGCACCGCTATGAGGACCACACATGCTTAAGAAGGCGTAAATAATATGTGAGAGCTTGTCTGCCGGTATGTCGTCAACGGTATAAGGGTTGTCTTTATTCAGATATTGCCAATCTGCAAAATACCCAGCGACGACTTTATCATCAGCATGTGCAGTAGGCGTGAGTATACAAGCAGCGGCTATTAAGCTAAGCGCACTGATAGAATTAAATTTAAAGATAGAACTTGATTGGTCACTGTTACTAGAAATGGCTTGTGTGATAAATGACAGTTTCATAATTATCTCCTTTAGTGTGGCTTAACATTAAAGAGTGATAATTCTTTCAACCGCTGAACAAATTCACTATTCGAGTCATATCTAATAGTTATCCCCTTTATTGCACTGGTTTCATTAGAGGGAATTACCATCATTGCTCAAATAGTGAATTCAACGAAGCATGAGTATCTTACTATTTACTGCTGTTTGGTTTATTCACGCTAAGTTGTTCATCTAAGTTAAGTACCGTTAAAGCATTACTTACACTAGTCGCAATTACATCAACTACGCCAGTTCTTAACGCACCTAATAAAGCTAATGGCTTACTGTTCTCGGCAGCGATGGCGATTACATCAGCAATAGGGCGAAACTCTTCCAAGGCCAAACCAATCACACGGTCACTCATTACTGTATTTGCAGCTTTGCCGTGAACGTCGAAAAAGTCATAGCCCGCAAAGTCACCGACGACACCTTGTAGTAAACGAGACTGTACTACCTCACCCGCGGTAAACCAGCCTAGGTCGACCATATAGCTGTTTTCACTCATATCACCGATACCCACTAATGCGACATCCGCTTTACGAGCTAGATCGAGTGTTTGCTTAACAGTACTGTTTTCCATGAACGCGGATTTTTGTGCTTTGTTTTCAGCATAAGCAGGCGCGTACAAGGTTTCAGAAGATCCGCCGTACTTTTTCGCTAGTTGTCTGCATATATGGTCGGCGTTAAACATACCGCCTCTTGGGTGAATGCCGCCGATACCACATACGAATTTACAATCACGTGGGGTAATTACACCAGTATGGTGAGCAACAGACGATACGTTTCGACCTTGTCCTACTGTCACCACCATGCCGTTTTTCAGTGTACTGGTAAGATAGTTAGACACCAAACCAGCTACCTGTAACCGCTGCTTCTCTTCATTCGGTTGGTCTAATGCTACCAGCGCACGCTTAACACCAAACCTTTCGATGAGACGTTGTTCAATTTTGGCACTGAAGACAGGGTGATATTTCACGGTAATCTCTACAATCCCTTCGTCTCGGGCTTGTTTGAGCATTCGACCAACCTTTGCACGAGAGATAGAGAACTTTTTAGAGATCTCTTCTTGTGTAGCGCCATCTTGATAGTAAGCAACGGCGACTTCAGTGAGGAGATCAGTGTTTTCTTCGGAAACATCTTGGATATTCTTACTCATATACCACTCAACCAATATTTAACAATTATTTTACCTGCTGTACTTCCTAATATAGGAGAGCTCAGTAAGTGATGCACAAGCTTACACCCTGAACATATGTAACAACAAGGAACATTTGCTCAGCATCATAACCATAGTTTCATTGTTGATTAATTCACCTCACTTTGTCTGTTAAACGTTTGCTTGCATACCCCATGATTACTAGAGCGAAATATATTTGACTGAAGTCACCATACGGCACTATTTACCGTTGACTTTGGGGCTAGATCGGATAAATATGGCTACATCATTTACTCATCGAGCGAACAAATGTTCTGTGCAAATGTTCGTTCGGAGAAAAATTTAAATTAATGTAAGTTAGGCTCACTGGTACAACCATGAGGAACTTCATTAGTTCGCTTGCAAATGCCCACACCTCTCCCATTAAAGGGGTGTTCTGCGATACATAGGATGATCAAAATGAGCAATAAATTAGAGCAACTTCGTAAACTAACAACTGTTGTAGCTGACACTGGCGATATCGAAGCTATCAGCAAGTACACTCCGGAAGATGCAACAACTAACCCTTCTCTAATTCTTAAAGCCGCTCAAATTTCTGAGTACGCACCTCTAATCGATGCTTCTATCGAATACGCTAAAGCGCAAAGCGCTGATAAAGCACAACAAGTTCAAGACACTTGTGACATGCTTAACGTGAACATCGGTAAAGAAATCCTTAACGTTGTACCTGGCCGTATCTCTACTGAAGTAGATGCTCGTCTTTCTTACGACATGGAAGGCAGCGTTGCTAAAGCTCGTCAACTTATCAAAATGTACAACGATGCTGGCATCACTAACGACCGCATCCTTATCAAGTTGGCTTCTACTTGGGAAGGCATCCGTGCTGCTGAAATCCTAGAGAAAGAAGGCATCAACTGTAACCTAACGCTTCTATTCTCTTTCGCTCAAGCTCGTGCTTGTGCTGAAGCGGGTGTATTCCTAATCTCTCCTTTCGTTGGTCGCATCATGGACTGGTACAAAGCGAAAGAAGGTCGCGATTTCGAAGCTTCAGAAGATCCAGGCGTAATCTCTGTTTCAGACATCTACAACTACTACAAAGAGCACGGTTACAAGACTGTTGTTATGGGCGCAAGCTTCCGTAACATCGGTGAGATCCTTGAACTTGCTGGCTGTGACCGTCTAACTATCGCTCCTCAACTTCTAGCTGACCTAGAAGCAGCTGAAGGCGAAGTAGTAGAGAAGCTAATCGACTCTAACGGTACTAAAGAGCGTCCTGCTGCAATGACTCACGCTGAGTTCCTATGGGATCACAACCAAGACCCAATGGCTGTTGAGAAGCTAGCTGAAGGCATCCGCAACTTCGCCGTTGACCAAGGCAAACTAGAAGACATGATCGCAGCTAAGCTGTAATCACTACCGAATAAATAAGAGGAACGAATTTCGTTCCTCTTTTACATCTATCCACGAATTTTTAATTTCGAATCAATTTTGGAAGCAATTATGAACCGCAAACATCTAGCTAACGCGATCCGTGCTCTAAGCATGGACGGCGTACAACAAGCAAACTCTGGTCACCCTGGCGCACCTATGGGCATGGCTGACATCGCTGAAGTACTTTGGCGCTCTCACCTAAACCACAACCCGTCAAACCCAGAGTGGGCTGACCGCGACCGTTTTATCCTTTCTAACGGCCACGGCTCTATGCTGATTTACTCTCTGCTTCATCTAGCAGGTTACGAGCTTTCAATTGAAGACCTTAAGAACTTCCGTCAACTGCACTCTAAGACTCCAGGTCACCCAGAGTACGGCTACGCACCAGGTATCGAAACAACGACTGGTCCTCTAGGTCAAGGCATCACCAACGCTGTTGGTATGGCGATGGCTGAGAAAGCACTTGCGGCACAGTTCAACAAAGAAGGCCACGACATCGTAGACCACTACACTTATGCATTCATGGGTGATGGTTGTCTGATGGAAGGCATCTCTCACGAAGCATGTTCTCTAGCAGGTACGCTAGGTCTTGGTAAGTTGGTTGCTTTCTGGGATGACAACGGCATCTCTATCGATGGCGAAGTGGAAGGCTGGTTCTCTGACGATACTCCTAAGCGTTTCGAAGCTTACGGCTGGCATGTAATTCCAGCAGTTGATGGTCACGATGCTGACGCTATCAACGCGGCTATTGAAGCAGCTAAAGCGGACCCTCGCCCAACTCTAATCTGTACTAAAACAGTAATCGGCTTTGGTTCTCCAAACAAAGCAGGTACGCACGACTGTCACGGTGCACCATTAGGCGCTGATGAAATCGCAGCAACTCGTAAGCAACTAGGTTGGGAGCACGGTCCTTTTGAAATTCCGTCGGAAGTTTACTCAGAGTGGGATGCGAAAGAAGCAGGCGCAGCTAAGGAAGCAGCGTGGAACGAGAAACTTGCAGCTTATGAAGCAGCATACCCTGAGCTGGCAGCTGAATTCAAACGCCGCGTAAACGGTGATCTTCCTGCTGAATGGGAAGAGAAAGCATCGGCAATCATCGCTGATCTTCAAGCTAACCCAGCAAACATCGCATCACGTAAAGCATCTCAAAATGCACTAGAAGCGTTCGGTGCTATGCTACCTGAATTCATGGGCGGCTCTGCTGACCTTGCGCCTTCTAACCTGACTATGTG
>NZ_JANVFC010000024.1:0-67991 GCF_025195005.1 Vibrio sp. NC2 | reverse complement strand
AGTGCGCTTAATGTAGTGTTTATTTGGAATGGTCATCATTAGTCCTCAATGTGTAAACACATTTCAGGACGGGACAAATACGTTGACGAAAAAGGCCCGGTTCATTGAACCGGGCCTTTTAGTATCTAACTCACTCTGTCTCTAGAGTGAAATGTATCTAGAGTGAAGCGTATTCAAGGTGAACTAACAATGACTAGTCGATCTTAAGCTCTTGCAGCATCGACTCTGGCAATGCCAGTTCATCATTTTTGTTTACAGAGATACCGGCAGCGATGATCGCATTAGCGATATCTTTAGCTTCATCCAAAGAGTGCATTGCCGCAGTACCACATTGGTATTCGTTCAGCTCAGGGATCTTATTTTGATTCTCAACTTTCAGCACATCTTGCATTGCAGCCAGCCAACCGTCTGCTACTTGCTGCTCTGAAGGCGTACCAATTAGGCTCATGTAGAAACCAGTACGACAGCCCATCGGTGAAATATCGATGATCTCTACATCTGAACCGTTCAATTGATTACGCATAAACCCTGCGTATAGGTGCTCTAGAGTATGGATACCTTTCTCAGATAGAATGTCTTTGTTTGGTGCAGTAAAACGCAGGTCAAACACAGTGATGGTATCCCCTTTTGGGGTTTGCATTGTTTTAGCTACACGAACTGCAGGTGCGTTCATGCGCGTGTGATCAACAGTGAAGCTATCTAATAAAGGCATTGCTCTTCTCCATGACGGTTGGCTTTAGAAAAACCAACTTCTATTGTCTTCTAGTTCTTTACGACACTGTTTAAGCTGCCATCCATAATCTTTTGCTTGCTGTTCGACTTTGCGCGCCACCTTAATCAACGATGGTTTGCTATTGTATGACTTGCGCTTATAGCCACCACGACCTTCATGATAAGCCAGGTATTGGTTATACGGATCCCATAGTGAGATACCAAGCTGACGACGCGTCTCGCTGGTGTACCAACCGATGAACATCAATGCATCATCAAAATTGGTTCTTGAGCCACCGTTATTGGTCGCCTTTTGGAAGTCTTCCCAAGCAGGGTCTTGAGCTTGTGCATAACCGTAAGCACTACTCACGCGTCCCCACGGAATAAAGCCAAGAATGTAATCTTTAGGCGGGCGCGCATCATGACGATAGCTACTCTCTTGTTTCACAAAAGCCATCGCTACGTTGATCGGCGTGCCCCACTCTTCTTGCATATCGAGTGCATCTTCATACCACGACGGGTGTTCTCTGAAGATGCTACACAGGTTATCTTGCTGCTTTGGCGGTGGCGTTGCACATCCAACCAATAGGCTAGAGACAATACCAACAGTCACTACTGGCAACCATTTTCCACTTACGCGTTTAGGCTGGCCTAATAAGGCTTGCTTCCTTTCCACCAAAGTCTCGCTATGCTTTTAAATACGAAAAATAATCCGTTAAGAAGCTGTCAAAATCTTGAGTACTTGCTTCTTCACTTTGTTGCTGAGCTATCACAGAGCGTTGAACTTCCGCTTCCATCAACTCAGCTGAGTAAACTTTATATTGGTGTGCTTTGTGTTGCTGAGCGTATGTTTTTCCTAACGCACAACCCACTTTACCCAAGCCACCTAATTTTTTGGTCTCTTCTAGCAACTGGCCAGAAATGGTCAGCTCTGGGTTATCGATCCAAGTTTCAAGCGTATCGCACGTTTCTTGGTATGCACGACCACCTTGTTCAGCATCCATCAACTCAGCGATAACACGAAGATCTTTGAATACGCGTTTAGCCCAATCTTGCAGAGACAGCCTCTCGCCATCACAACCAATCTTGAGTTCTAAACCAACCTGACGACCTTCTAAGATCACCTTGTTCCAGTTATCGCGCCAGCATTCAAGTTCGCAGTTATCCATCTCAGCAGAGTCAGATAGAACACTCCAAGTTAAGAATAGATCGAGGAAGCGAACTTGTTGCTCATTGATACCAATTGAGCTGAATGGGTTTACGTCCAAAGAACGAACCTCGATGTACTCAACACCAGCACGAGCCAGTGCTTCCGATGGTTTTTCACCACTTGTCGCCACGCGCTTAGGGCGAATTGGTGCATAAAGCTCGTTCTCGATTTGAAGAACGTTACTATTCAATTGACGGTATTCACCATCAACCTTAGTGCCAATCTCAGCAAACTCTTCTGATGGCGTGCGGATCGCTTGGTTCAAACCTTCAAGGTACTGGTCTAGGCTGTTGAAGCCAATCTTTAATACGCTTTGAGCACTATTGGTGTAGCCAAGATCACTCAGGCGAAGTGCCGTTGCTTTTGGCAGATACAGTGTCTCGCCAACCTTCTCAAAAGGTAACTTTGTCTCTCTTCCTTTGATGAAAGAAGGACATAGTGCAGGTGAAGCACCGAAGAAATAAGGAATTAACCAACCAAAACGGTAGTAATTACGAATCAAACCAAAGTAAGCATCGGACTTAGATTCACAACGCGCTTCTTCGGTTTGCTCTCCAAACAGGCTATCCCAAAAACTATCCGGGAAAGAGAAGTTGAAGTGAACACCTGAAATAATCTGCATCAGGCTACCGTAACGGCGCTTTAGGCCTTCACGATATAGCGTCTTCATTTTGCCGTTGTTAGAGGTGCCGTATTGCGCTAGCTGAATGTAATCTTCACTGCCTACGTAACAAGGCATAGAAAGCGGCCACATCTTTTCGCCATCTAACTTGGTTTGTGTGAAGTGATGGATATCAGACAACTGATTCAAAAGAGTCGGAACGTCGTTAGAAACAGGCGTAATAAACTCCAGTAGCGACTCGGAAAAATCGGTCGTTACCCATCCGTTCATCAACGCAGATCCCAAAGCCTTTGGGTGCGGCCCAGTAGCAAGATGCCCATCTTCCGTGTAGCGTAACGTTTCCCTTTCAACACCACGACCAAATTGAGAGAAGGTCTTAGGGTTGGTTGCAACTTGCTTTAGTCGCGCAGCAAAATCAGTCAAAATTCAGTTCACTTATCTTATATCGTTCTGATTAGAACTATCATAAATTAGGTCGGAGGAGAAAAATAGAGTCTTTTCCCTCCCCCTTTAATGTGTACTCTAACGAATGATTTCAAGCTCTTCTATTGGAATATCTAACTTTTCTAGTTGAGGACGAAGCGAAGTCGCATCACCAACAACAATTATTTGATAATCATTCGGGTCAAACCATTTCTTAGATAGCTCGTTTAAGGTCTCTTTTGAAACCGTTTCAACTATCTGATTACGCTGTTGTAGGTAATCTTCATCAAGGCTCAATGCAACAATATTACTCAACAATCCAGCCTTTTGACTTGGCGTTTCGTATTTAAGCGCATCTTGTTGACCGACGGCAAAGCGCATAAATTTCACCTCTTCGTCAGTTAATCCACTCTGACTAAATTCATTCAGCTCAGAGATAAACTCTTGAATCGATGGAACCGTCGCATTGGCTCTCACTTGAGCACTAAATACTACCGCACCAGTTTCACGTGTACTCGCGAAGTAACCGCTCGCACCGTAAGTGTAGGCTTTGTCCTCACGTAGATTCTGGTTGATACGGCTATTGAAGTTACCGGCTAAATTGAAGTTAGCCAACTGGCTCAAATACAACTCACCCGTCGCATCAAAAGGTAAACCTTTACGCACCAAACGGACAATACTTTGTGGCGCACCTGGTTTATCTACTAAGTACAGATGTTGTCCTGAAAGCTCTTTGATGATCTGCGGACGCGTTAGTGGTGCCGCATCGCCTTGCCACTGTTCAAAGAATTGTAGCTGTTTTCCCACCTCTTTCTTCGAGATGTCTCCCACAACAACAATATTGGCACCTTCCGGTGTGTAGTGTTGTGCATAGAATTTTTTCACATCATCTAAGGTTAGATCCGATAGAGACGCCTTGGTGCCATCGCTTGCTCGAGCAAAAATACTGTCACCAAATAGCACTTCACGGGTTGCTTGGGAAGCCATCCAGCTTGGTTGTTGATGCTGATAGACAACACCTTCAAGCATCTGCTTCTTAACACGTTCAAAGTCTTGCTCATCAAACTTAGGCTCAAACAGAACCTCTTGTACGATCGCTAAGGTTTGAGGTAGGTTTTTCTCTAGCGTTGAAACCGAGATATCCGTGGTATAACTGCCTGCGCCAATGCTAACGCTACTGCCAAGCTTATCTAAGGTCGCCTGTAGTTCTTCAACCGTTCGTTTAGTCGACCCCTCTTCCATCATCGAAGCCGTTAGGTTCGCTAAGCCTTCTTGACCTTTACGAACATAGCGTTCGCCTGCAGGCAGTTGAATTTGCAGCTGTACTGTCGGCGTTTCACTGGTCACGGTACCAATCAAGTCAGTGCCGTTCGCAAAGTGCATGCGGTACAACTCAGGCATGGTCGCTTCAACACCAAAGTTCACTTCTGGCATCACGCTGCGATCAAATGTGTTTGGTGCTTTTCTGAAATTAAGCTGGTCTTCAGTGACCTTACTGTATTCAGGAAGGGTACGTGCAGGTGTGGTAAAGGTAGCCTCACGAACCGCTAAGTCGAGTTTTTTCTTAGGAACCACACTCAACGTAACCTTGTGCTTGCCTTCGATGAAATCTTGGTATGCCTTGCTTACGCTTTCTGGAGTAACCGCTCGAATTTGATCGAGTTGCGATTCAATGCGATCCGGCTGACCATAGAAGGTTTGGTTAGACGCAAGCTGTGAAACCTTGCCTTTAACACTTTGCAGTGCAAAAACTGCATCCGCTTCTGCCATACCAGTGATCTGGTCTAAACGCTCTTGTTCAACGCCCTCTTTCGAGAATTGATCTAAGGTATCCATCAGCTCTTTGTTCAGAACTGTCAAATCGCCTTTTTCACCTGAATTACCCATCGCATACACATACATGGTACATGCAAGCTCAGCACAATCATGGAAAGATCCTGCGCTCACCGCTTTTTGCGTTTTTACGAGGTTTTGATACAGGTAACTGTTGGTGCCAGAACCTAACACATTGGACAGTGCATTCAATGAAGCCTGCGTCTCTTCACCACGATACGTTGTTGGCCAACCAACAAGCACCATCGGCTGACGAATATTATCTTTTAAGGTGATGTACTTGTCTTCAGTCAGCACTGCAGGTTGCTTCTCTGCCGCCTTAACTTCAGGTCCTTGAGGGATAGGGCCAAAGTACTTGTTAACCCACTCTAGCGTGTCATCAACGTCGATATCACCACCGATCGTTAACACGGCATTGTTTGGGCCATACCAACGTAAGAAAAATGCCTTAAGGTCATTCACATCAACACGATCTAAGTCTTCAACATAACCGATTGGTTGCCACGAGTAAGGGTGACCTTCTGGATACAGTGCTTCTCCCATGCGCTCCCACATCAAACCGTAAGGGCGGTTTTCATAGCTTTGCGCTCGCTCATTCTTAACCGTGCCTCTTTGCACCTCAAATTTCTTTTGAGAAACCGCATCTAACAAGAAACCCATTCTGTCCGATTCTAACCACAACATTTTTTCGAGTTGGTTAGAAGGAACGGTTTCAAAGTAATTAGTGCGGTCACGGTTGGTGGTGCCATTTAACGAACCACCCGCTTCGGTGATGATCTTAAAGTGCTGTTGATCACCGACGTTCTCTGAGCCTTGGAACATCATGTGTTCAAAGAAGTGAGCAAAGCCTGATTTGCCAATCTGTTCACGCGCAGAACCCACATGATAGGTCACATCAACATGAACAAGTGGATCAGAATCATCAGGAGAAAGAATAACGGTCAAGCCGTTTTCAAGCTGATACTTCGCATAAGGAATCACGACTTTATCTTTAGAAGGCTTAACCTCTTCTAACAGAGTGACACCTTCCGGTAACGAGGAAAAGAAGGGTGTTGAGCTAGGTACATTGTAAGAACAGCCAGCAATGGCGATAAGAGAAAATGTACCAAGTAAAACCTTTTTCATAGGTTCTCCTTAGAAAAAACCGAAGTAGATAGCAGCAAGTAAGCTGTAGCGAGCGGCTTTGCCAATCGCTATCAAAATAACGCTAGGGATAAATTTCATTCTCAGCCAACCGGCAGACAGACACAAAGGATCACCAATGATGGGTAACCAACTGAATAACAGTGTCCAGTAACCATAACGGCTCAGCCAAGCCATAGCCTTATGACCATGCTTTTCAGATTGAGTTCGATTGGGCAACCATAAACCAATCCAATAGTTGGTCAGGCCCCCCAAAGTATTACCGAGTGTCGCCAGAAGAATGATCGATGATGTTGAGAACTGCTCTAAGCTCAAGGCTGCCACAAGGCTCGCTTCTGATCCCCCGGGCAATAATGTGGCACTCAAAAAGCCACTAATAAAGAGTACCCACAGCGCCGAGTCAGAGAACCACAGCGCTATGTTTTCAAACAGAGAATTAAAAAACTCTAGCACTGCCTATCAACCTTCTTGCATTTTAAGTAGTACCTTGCCTCTGGTATGTCCGGTTTCAACCTGTAGATGAGCTGACTGCGCTTCGTCTAACTGGTAGATACCTTGAATTTCTGTTTTGAGCAATCCGACACTGACCATGTACAGCATAGTATCCATTTGCTCTGGGTTTGGCTCAACCAGCATACCTGATGCAGTAAAGCCTAATAATGTTGCTTTTTCGCAGATCAATTCTGCAGATAAAGTTGGGACTGTCACCACTCTTGCGCCATCTTTTAGACACTTCAATGCATCGAGAGCGGTATCGCCACCAACCAAATCAATCAGCACATCAACATCAGAGACTCTTTCCGATGCTGGCGCAAACTTATAGTTAATCGCATGAGCGCCTAGCGTTGCTAAGTAATCAAGATTCGCTTCGCTACAAGTTGTATAAACCTCGGCTTTCGCCGCCACGGCGATTTGAACCGCTAGATGACCAACACCGCCAGCACCCGCTAAGATAAGTACGCGATCGCCCTCTTTCACTTCAGCTTTGTTGAGCGCTTGGGCTGCTGTTTGACTGGCTAATGGTAATGCTGCGGCCGCTTCTAGAGTCACCGAATCAGGAACCATGCTTAATGCCGCTTCTGGGACACACACATACTGGCTGTAACCGCCACCTTGCAGTGGGAAACCAATAAAGCCAGCCACGTTATCACCAACAGTAAAACGCTCTGCCTGTTCGCCTAGGGTGACAATTTGCCCTGAAATGTCATAACCAGGCACCCAAGGCAGGTTATCTTTGTTCTGTGCTGCAGCCCAACCAAGGCCCGCTCGGGTTTTGACATCAATCGGATTAATGCCTGAAAAGGAAACTTTAACCACCACTTCTCCAGCCTTAGGCTCAGGAATAGCACGGGTTTGAATACTGAGGTTTTCGACGCCGCCGAATTGAGTAATCGCTATCTGTTTATTTTCCATTTCCACATTTCCTTGATTGATAAAAGCCCTAATGAGCAAGCACCCTAATTGATAAAAAGAAAGGGATGCGAAAGCATCCCTTTGACTATAAACCATTTAATAAGGCTAAGTTAACCGCTCATTCGTAAATTGACGACCAATTAACGTAACGATACGTGACCTAGGAACCTACTAGCCCACTAGAGCTAATAGAATACCCGCCGCAACCGCACTACCAAGTACACCTGCCACGTTCGGGCCCATCGCATGCATCAACAAGAAGTTTTGAGGGTTTGCCTCAAGACCAACCTTGTTTACAACACGAGCCGCCATAGGAACCGCTGATACACCAGCTGCACCAATCAGTGGGTTGATGTCTTCTTTAGAGAAACGATTAAGCAACTTCGCCATTAACACGCCACCCGCCGTACCGATACTGAACGCCACCGCACCTAAACCTAAAATACCCAGCGTCTCTAAGTTCAAGAACGTATCCGCTTGAAGCTTAGAACCAACACCTAGGCCAAGGAAAATAGTTACGACGTTAATCAGTTCGTTTTGAGCTGTTTTTGAAAGGCGATCAACCACACCCGCTTCACGCATTAAGTTACCCAAGCAGAACATACCTACTAGAGGTGTTGCTGAAGGTAGGAACAGAATAGTCATCAGTAGTACAGCAAGCGGGAAAAGGATCTTCTCGGCTTTACCAACGTGACGTAACTGCGCCATCTTAATCTTGCGTTCTTCCGGCGTCGTTAGCGCTTTCATGATAGGTGGCTGAATAATAGGAACCAAAGCCATGTAGCTATAAGCCGCAACCGCAATGGCACCTAGTAGGTCAGGAGATAACTTACTCGCCAAGAAGATCGCGGTTGGGCCATCGGCACCACCAATGATCGCAATTGACGAAGCATCTGCCATTGAGAATTCCATTCCTGGAACATAGTTCAGCAAGATCGCACCAAATAGCGTTGCGAAGATACCAAACTGAGCCGCAGCCCCTAGCCATAACGTTTTAGGGTTAGCAATCAACGCACCGAAGTCCGTCATTGCACCAACACCCATAAAGATCAGTAGTGGGAAAATACCCGTTTCAATACCAATGTAGTAAACGTAGTAAAGCAAACCACCGGGATCAGTAAACCCAGCATTTGGAATATTTGCTAATACAGCACCAAAACCAATCGGTAATAAAAGTAACGGTTCAAACCCTTTACGAATTGCCAAAAACAACAATAAGCAACCGACCAGCATCATACAAATCTGGCCGAACTCAAAGTTAGCAATCCCTGTTTCAGACCATAAGGTCATCAATCCTTCCATGGTACTCCCTTACGCTAAGCTTAGTAGTGGAGCGCCTACAGTAACTGCATCGCCTTCTTTAACATTCAATTCCTGAACGATACCACCACGAGCAGCACGAACTTCCGTTTCCATTTTCATCGCTTCCAAGATCAGTAGCACATCGCCTTCAGCCACTTCAGCACCAGGCTGAACGATAACTTTGAAGATGTTGCCTGCTAATGGAGCTGGAACCGCTTCTGCATCAGAAGCCGCAGCTGGTGCTGCTTGAGATGCTTGTGCTGGTTTCGCTGATGGAGATACTGATGTCAGTTCGCCTTGTGGCCCGACTTCAACATCATAAACTTGACCATCAACCTTCACACTGTAGCTTTCAATGCTACCTGAAACAGGCTGTGGTGCCGCAACAGGAGCTGCCGTTTCTGCAGTTGGTGCAGGTTCAAATGCTTCAGGGTTACGACGGTTCTTAAGGAACTTAAGGCCGACTTGTGGGAAAAGTGCGTATGTCAGTACATCATCAACGGTATCTTCAGCGAGTGAAATGCCATCTGATTTCGCTTTTTCTAAAAGGTCTGTCGTTAACGTATCCATTTCAGACTTAAGTAAATCAGCAGGACGACACGTGATTGGCTCTGCACCATCTAACACTTTCGCTTGCAGTTCAGCATCAACCTCAGCAGGCGCTTGACCGTATTCACCTTTCAGTAGACCAGCAGTCTCTTTAGTGATGCTCTTGTAGCGCTCACCCGTTAGAACGTTGATAACCGCTTGAGTACCAACAATCTGAGAAGTAGGTGTTACCAAAGGAATGTAACCCAGCTCTTTACGTACGCGAGGGATCTCTTCGAGCACTTCGTCCATACGATCGGCTGCGCCCTGTTCTTTAAGCTGGCCTTCCATGTTGGTTAACATGCCGCCAGGAACCTGAGCAATCAAGATACGTGAATCAACACCTTTTAGCTGACCTTCCCATTTCGCGTACTTTTTACGTACATCACGGAAGTAAGCCGCGATGGGTTCGATCTGATCAAGCTTAAGATTGGTATCACGCTCTGTACCTTCTAACATCGCAACAACCGTTTCGGTTGGCGTGTGACCGTAAGTACAGCTCATTGAAGAAATAGCGGTGTCTAGAATGTCGATACCCGCTTCAACGGCTTTAACCGCTGTTGCAGTCGATAGACCTGTTGTCGCGTGGCTATGCAACGCTAGAGGAACGTCACACGATGATTTGATACGTGTAATCAGTTCTTCGGCTTCATAGGGCTTTAATAAACCTGACATATCTTTGATACATAGTGAGTGACAACCTAGATCCTCTAGGCGTTTAGCCAAATCAACCCAAGTATCTGAGTTGTGAACCGGACTGGTTGTGTAAGACAACGTACCTTGAGCGTGACCACCAACATCAATCGTTGCTTTCACTGCTGTTTCAAAGTTACGTACGTCATTCATCGCATCAAAAATACGGAATACGTCCATGCCGTTCTTATGGGCACGTTCAACAAATTTTTCTACTACATCATCCGCGTAGTGACGGTAACCCAATAAATTTTGACCACGCAGTAGCATCTGCATTGGTGTGTTTGGCATCGCTTTTTTCAGCTCACGCAAACGCTCCCACGGATCTTCTCCTAGAAAACGAATACACGAATCAAACGTTGCGCCGCCCCAAGTCTCTAAAGACCAGTAACCGACTTTATCCAGTTCTTCCGCAATTGGCAGCATATCTTCGATACGCATACGAGTAGCAAATAGTGACTGGTGCGCGTCACGAAGTACCACATCTGTGATAGCTAGTGGTTTAGACATGCTCATAAACTCCTTTTTAATCCTTTAAATGCTACTTAGCAGTAGACGCACGGTATTGATGAACCGCGGCCGAAATTGCTGCCACTACCTGTGGACTAACAGCTGAAGGGTTTGATTGTGATTTTTTGATTTTTTTAGGTGCTGCGATCGGCTCTGGTACTTCTTCTGGTACCAGTTTTGACATCAACCGAACGAGGTAAACTAGAATAGTTAGGAAAATAAAGACAACGGACATCCCCGTTATCATTAGAGTCGCCGCATCTCCTAGCAGGCTTCCAATATTAGTCATGTTGCTTCCTTTCTTCGTCATCCTGACATACGTGCAGGATTTCAGCGAATAGTGATCCCGACCCATGGATTATCTCGATTGGTAAAAGTTTGTCAATTTTGTTTAAGGTTCTGTTACGGATAACGCACACATAAGGTTAATTATTCGCCTATCAGATCACATAAATCTGTCAAATACGTCATTTATAGATATTTAAACTGTGACTTAAACGGGGCTTTTCTTAGAAATGATATGAGAAAGGTGGAATAACAAAGAAGCAATCAAGAATTACTTTAAATACAACAAGTTAAACAACGACAAAATTTAACATTATCGCAACAAATTTGCAGCAGACATAAAAAAAGCCTCGTATAAACGAGGCTTTCTTTAATAAGGTGGTGCGCCCTGGAGGATTCGAACCTCCGACCGCCTGGTTCGTAGCCAGGTACTCTATCCAGCTGAGCTAAGGGCGCAACGGTTTCGATATTAAGCCGTTAGTTAAGGCAATAAAGCAGTTAAGGCAATAAAGCAAAACTAAACGTTTAACATCAGGATTACTAAAACCCCTAAATAGTGGTGCGCCCTGGAGGATTCGAACCTCCGACCGCCTGGTTCGTAGCCAGGTACTCTATCCAGCTGAGCTAAGGGCGCACATTGTTACTTCTGTGTTTGCTTGCAAATTCAAACGTGCAAGAAATGGCGGTGAGGGAGGGATTCGAACCCTCGATGCGGCTATAAACCACATACTCCCTTAGCAGGGGAGCGCCTTCGGCCTCTCGGCCACCTCACCGTCTTGCGGAGGCACATATTACGTTTTACCGAAAATATGTCAAACACTTTATTGAAAAAAACCGGACAAAAACATTCAACCGTTTGCAATTTAATCAAAGCGCTTGCAAATTGAACTTATAACATCCAATTAGCGCTTTTTCCCTTAAAAATTAAGGTGAAAGATTGGCAATAATTAACAGCGGAAAACAATTATCTAATTTATCTCGCAGTAAGTGTCACTGCTGTTTGCACCATACTACGGGATGCTCTATTTCGCCATAGGGCAAGTCAGTAAAACTTGAACTATGGCAAACAAATATCATGATGCTTCAATAAGAGTTAACTCTGGTGGCTTGGCTTTTCTATATCAAGCACTCCATCCAGCATCTAAAACTAAGCCAGTTAGTGAATCAACCTATTGCTAAGTTGTGATTATGTGCACCCCAAGATCAAAAAAGGCTAGCAACAATGCTAGCCCCTCTTCTACGCAAAAGTATTAGTAGTTGCCAGATGCAACGTTACCATTACCTTTTTCAGCTTGAATGCGCATGTAGATCTCTTCACGGTGAACAGATACTTCTTTAGGTGCGTTAACACCAATACGTACTTGGTTACCTTTAACACCTAGTACAGTAACTGTTACTTCATCACCAATCATCAGTGTTTCGCCAACACGGCGAGTCAAAATTAGCATTCTTTGCTCCTTGAGTAATCTCTAAATTTATCTAGCTACGAGAGCATTATCCAACAAAAGTTATATTTTCGTAAACTATCGATTGAGTTTATTTAACCAAAATGCACTTCTTTTTTAAGATAACCCTGTGTTTCACGCGCTACGATGTATGCATTGTGTAATATGTTAGCAGCTATATCGACTTGCGTTGGTGATATCACCAAAGTTAAAGACTGCTGCTGCAATAAGTGATGTTGTACATCAATTTCGCCTTCAGACAACAATCCATGTGAACTGACCACAATTTCTTGCGTTCGGCTTCCTACCACAGTTAACAAACTAACATATTCACTATTACGGATTTTTTCAGCAAAAACTAGTTTTAATTTAGCACTTATGTCCGGTTTGATAATGAGCGCTGCCCGTTCTGTTTCCTCGATCACACTACAGACTTCGATCCCTAACAACTGGCAATGCGACATGATAGACGGTAAATCTTGATTCAAACACTCGATGCGAACCATATCTCTTTGAATGGCTATTCCAGCAATATCATTCAAACAATCATTACCCGCGATGAGAGTGCCCTCGCCTTCTTCAAAACTCGAAAGTACTCTCAGTGGTACATTGTGTCGCCACGCATGCTGAACACATGGAAGGTGCAAAACCTTAGCGCCTCTGCGAGCCATTTCTTCCATAGAGGGAAAGTCTAAGGTATCTAATTTTTTAGATTGCTTAACCACTCTAGGGTCGCAGGAATATACGCCATCAACGTCGGTATAGATCTGACACTCTTTAGCTTGAAGCGCGCCCGCTAATGCAACGGCCGTGGTATCTGAACCACCTCGCCCTAAGGTTGTGATATCACCTTTCGCGTTAACACCTTGAAAACCTGCAACAATGACAATCTGGTCATCATCTAACAGCGCTCTAATAGGAGCGGTATCAATACGCTCAATCGTCGCATTATTATGATTAGAATCGGTGTGTATCTTGGCTTGATAGCCGGTCATCGATGTCGCTTCATAACCCAACTTGTGCAACGTCATCGCCAACAAAGCCATAGAAACTTGTTCTCCAGCCGTTAACAACACATCCAATTCTCTAGCGTTTGGGACACTATCAACTTGTGAAGCTAAGTTAACTAACCGATTTGTTTCACCTGACATAGCAGAAACGACAACCAAGATCTGGTTCCCTTCATTTTTCGCTTCAATGATTTTTTCTGCTACATGATGGATCCGCTCTATTGAACCCACCGACGTTCCACCAAATTTCTGCACGATAAGAGGCATTTTCACCCGTCCTCACCTTCCCAAGACCAATGTCTATATATGACAAAAAAACACATACTCCGCGTCAGGGCGAAGCAATAAAAAATTAACCAAGGAGTCTAACGCCACCATTAGACTTCTTGGTTAATCTCAATCAAACCTTGTTTAAACACGCTTCCAATAGGCAAAATAAAAGATGCCCAATCAACTGATTGGGCATCTTTATATCAATTACTTAAGCTTAAAGACGCTCTTCTAGCCAAGTACGTACAGATTTAAGCGCTTCAGGCAGCGCTTCAACGTCTGTACCGCCCGCTTGAGCCATATCTGGACGACCGCCGCCTTTACCGCCAACTTGCTCAGCAACCATCTTAACGAGGTCACCCGCTTTTACTTTGCCGATAAGGTCTTTGGTTACGCCAGCAATCAAGCCAACTTTACCGTCTGCGATATTCGCAATCAGGATGATGCCGCTACCTACTTGGTTTTTAGCGTTATCAACCATAGTACGTAGGTTCTTGTTGTCTGCGCCTTCAATTGCAGCAACCAAAACTTTAGTACCAAAGATGTCTTCTACTTTGCCCATGATATTTGCGCTTTCTGCAGCAGCCATCTTTTCTTTAAGCAGTTGGATTTCTTTCTCTAGCGATTTCGCTTTCTTAGCTGATTCAGCCAATTTCTCTTCGTAAGCGTTAGCCTGAGCTTCTACTGCATCTAGAGCAGCTTCACCCGTAACCGCTTCAATACGACGAATACCCGCAGCAATACCACCTTCAGAAGTGATCTTGAATAGGCCGATATCACCCGTGTTGCTTGCGTGGATACCACCACAAAGTTCAGTCGAGAAATCGCCCATAGATAGAACGCGAACTTCATCATCGTACTTCTCGCCAAACAGTGCCATTGCACCTTTTTCTTTCGCTGACTCGATGTCCATGATGTTGGTTTCAATCACGTGGTTCTTACGAACTTGTACGTTAACCAAACGCTCTACTTCTTTAATCTGTGCCGGTGTTACCGCTTCAAGGTTAGAAAAGTCAAAACGTAGGTTGTCTGGCTTAACTAAAGAACCTTTTTGTGCAACGTGCTCACCTAGAACTTCGCGCAGTGCAGAGTGAAGTAAGTGAGTTGCAGAGTGGTTTAGTGAGATAGCAGCTCGACGCTCAGCGTCAACAATAGCTTCTACTTTATCGCCTTGAGCAAATACACCTTCAACTAGCTCACCGTGGTGCGCAAATGCGTTACCTAGCTTCTGAGTGTCTTGTACTTTGAATAGACCAGATGCTGTTTTTAGCGTACCAGCGTCACCACATTGACCGCCTGACTCAGCGTAGAATGGTGTCTCTTCAAGGATGATGATTGCTTTGTCGCCAGCCGATAGTGAAGATACTTCTTCGCCGTCAACAAATAGCGCAGAGATTTCACCAGCGCCTTCAGTCGCTGTGTAACCGCAGAACTCAGTGTTCGTGTCTACTTTGATCGTCGCGTTGTAATCAGTACCGAATTGGCCTGCTTCACGTGCACGCTTACGCTGTGCTTCCATCGCCTTCTCAAAGCCTTCTTCATCGATAGTAAAGTCGCGTTCACGAGCTACATCGTTAGTAAGGTCAGCTGGGAAGCCGTATGTATCGTAAAGTTTGAAGACTGTTTCACCGTCAAGTTCTTTGCCTTCAAGTGCGTCTAATGCGTCGTTCAGGATAACCATGCCGCGCTCTAGCGTGCGACCAAAGTTCTCTTCTTCGATGCGAAGTACTTTTTCAACAAGCTCTTGTTGTTTCTTAAGCTCTTCAGCTGCAGAACCCATCACTTCAGCCAGTACGCCCACAAGTTTGTGGAAGAACACGCCTTGTGCACCAATCTTGTTACCGTGACGAACTGCACGACGAATAATACGACGTAGAACGTAGCCACGACCTTCGTTTGAAGGCATTACGCCATCAGCGATCAGGAATGAACAAGAACGGATGTGGTCAGCAATAACGCGCAGCGATTGGTTAGATAGGTCGTCGTGACCTACTACTTCTGCTGTCGCCTTGATTAGCTTTTGGAATACATCAATTTCGTAGTTAGAGTGAACGCCCTGCATGATTGCAGAGATACGCTCAATACCCATACCAGTATCTACAGCTGGCTTAGGCAGCGGTTCCATAGTGCCGTCAGCGTGACGGTTGAACTGCATGAATACGTTGTTCCAGATCTCGATGAAACGGTCGCCATCTTCTTCAGGTGTACCAGGACGGCCGCCCCAAATGTGCTCACCGTGATCGTAGAAGATTTCAGTACATGGACCACAAGGACCTGTGTCACCCATCGTCCAGAAGTTATCAGATTCAAACTTCTTGCCGCCTTCTTTATCGCCGATACGAACAATCTTGTCAGCAGGAATACCTACTTTCTTGTTCCAGATTTCGAATGCTTCGTCATCTGTCTCGTAAACCGTTACTAACAGGCGATCTTTTGGCAGACCTAGTGTTTCAGTCAGGAATTCCCAAGCAAACCCAATCGCTTCTTCTTTGAAGTAATCGCCAAAGCTGAAATTGCCTAGCATTTCGAAGAATGTGTGGTGACGAGCCGTGAAACCTACGTTTTCAAGGTCATTGTGTTTACCACCCGCACGTACACAACGCTGAGCCGTAGTTGCTCGAGAGTAGGCACGCTTTTCGGCGCCTAGGAAGCAATCTTTGAATTGGTTCATACCTGCGTTAGTGAACAGCAGGGTTGGATCGTTATGTGGAACTAACGATGAACTGTCTACGATTTGGTGTTCTTTGCTCTCAAAGAACTTAAGGAACGCGTTGCGAACCTCATCAGTGCTCATGTACATGCAGCTCTTCCTGAAAATAGTCGAGTTAGAATTTTGCCGTATTGTAGATCATGGTTAAGGCTTCGACTAGTTTTCTTGTAGAAAAGACACCCTTGGGCAGGATTTTAGTTGGAAATCGATAAAATGAAGAATATTCCACTAGCTCAGATAGGGAACAAACAAAAAATTGGCAAGCTACCTCAAACAACCAAATAGATCTAGCAAGGCGCTGCAAGGATGGGGACAGATACTTTGACAAAAAAAGCCCCGCATAAAATATGCGAGGCTTCCTATTCTTTCAAAGCGGATGTTCCTTTCAAACACCCGCTCTATAAACCGTTAGCTTATAGCTCTTCGTTTTCTTCTTCTTTCTCTGCGCCTTTTTCTTCAAGAACAGCAGGAGTCAGTAGCAATTCGCGAAGCTTAGTGTCAAGTTCCAGAGCGATCTCTGGGTTTTCACGTAGGTGCTTACAAGAGTTTGATTTACCTTGGCCGATCTTGTCGCCTTTGTAGCTGTACCAAGCGCCCGCTTTCTCTACTAGCTTATTCTTAACACCTAAATCGATAAGCTCACCTTCGCGGTTGAAGCCTTTGCCGTAAAGGATTTGAGTTTCAGCTTGTTTGAATGGTGCAGCAATCTTGTTCTTAACAACCTTGATACGAGTCTCGTTACCAACAACTTCATCACCATCTTTGATTGCACCAGTACGGCGAATATCAAGACGAACAGATGCGTAGAACTTAAGTGCATTACCACCTGTTGTTGTTTCTGGGTTACCGAACATTACACCAATTTTCATACGAATTTGGTTAATGAAGATAGCCATACAGTTAGACTGTTTAAGGTTACCTGTCAGCTTACGCATTGCTTGAGAAAGCATACGCGCTTGAAGACCCATGTGGCTATCGCCCATTTCGCCTTCGATCTCAGCTTTAGGTGTTAGTGCAGCAACCGAGTCAATAACAAGAACATCGATAGCACCTGAACGAGCCAGTGCATCACAGATTTCTAGAGCTTGTTCACCGGTATCAGGTTGAGATACAAGCAAAGCATCGATATCAACACCCAACTTTTGAGCGTAGATAGGGTCAAGTGCGTGTTCCGCATCCACGAATGCACACGTTTTACCCACTCTCTGCGCTGCAGCAATAAGCTCAAGCGTTAGCGTTGTTTTACCTGATGATTCTGGACCGTAAACTTCAACGATACGTCCCATCGGTAAGCCACCAGCACCTAGTGCGATATCTAGAGATAGAGAACCTGTAGAAATAGTTTCTACGTCCATTGTGCGGTTATCACCAAGACGCATGATAGAACCTTTACCAAATTGCTTTTCAATCTGACCAAGGGCTGCAGCTAACGCTTTTTGTTTATTCTCGTCCATTTCTATCTCCACATAATCGGTTGTTTCAACAAGCGACTTAGAATCTATTTCTAACCCACAAAGGGGTGACTAATTGGCTTTTATTATACTGTTGATTCATACAGTGTCTATACCTGTATGAAAATAATTTGTACAAATGTTACTTGTCTTCCATTGATAGGTAATCATAAATAACTTGTAAGGCATGGTGCGTAGCTTGTTGGCGTACTTGTGATCTATCGCCTGTAAATACATGCGTTCCTACTTTGTTCCACCCATTTACTGCTTTCCAAGCAAAACACACAGTCCCTACCGGTTTCTCTTCCGTGCCGCCGCCCGGGCCAGCAATACCGCTGATAGACACAGAAATAGTGCCGTTTGAATGTTGCAGTGCCCCGTGAGCCATTTCTATAACCACCGGCTCACTCACAGCACCAAACTCAACTAAGGTTTCAAGCTGAACACCGATCATCTCTTGTTTCGCTTCATTACTATAGGTCACGAAAGCACGGTCAAACCAAGCCGAGCTACCAGCAATATCCGTTACCGCGCTTGCAACGCCACCGCCAGTGCAAGATTCAGCCGTCACTAATACATGTTTATGTTTCGCAAGTAAGTGTCCGAGTTTTTCACTAAGAGCTTGAGTCGTCTGCATCTTTGGCTTCCCTTATCTAGATGTATATCATTTGGATTTGCATCTTTTCGCATGTGTCGCTTTTCGCACGAAACGCTTTCACGTATCCTAAGCCGCAATAGAAATAAACGAAAGAAGTTAACTGTGAAAGCCGATCAAAAACATACTCCTATGATGCAGCAGTACCTAAAACTAAAAGCAGAAAATCCAGAAATTTTGCTGTTCTATCGCATGGGAGATTTCTACGAGCTTTTCTACGATGATGCTAAAAAAGCCTCTCAACTCCTCGATATTTCGCTAACCAAGCGTGGCTCTTCAAACGGTGAGCCTATTCCTATGGCGGGCGTTCCATACCACGCCGTTGAAGGTTACCTTGCGAAGTTAGTGCAGTTGGGCGAGTCCGTAGCGATTTGTGAGCAGATTGGTAATCCAGCAACTTCAAAGGGCCCGGTTGATCGCGCTGTCGTAAGAATTGTGACACCGGGAACTGTAACGGATGAAGCATTGCTTTCTGAGCGTGTTGATAACCTTATAGCCTCCATTTACCACCACAATGGTAAATTTGGCTACGCGACGCTTGATATTACTTCTGGTCGATTCCAACTATGTGAGCCGGAAACCGAAGAAGCAATGGCGGCAGAGCTACAAAGAACGTCACCACGTGAACTGCTGTTCCCTGAAGATTTCGAACCTGTAAATTTGATGGCAAGTCGTAATGGCAATCGCCGTCGCCCGGTATGGGAATTTGAATTAGATACAGCGAAGCAGCAACTGAATCAACAATTTGGTACTCGTGACTTAGTTGGCTTTGGTGTTGAAAGCGCAAAACTAGGTTTATGCGCTGCGGGTTGTCTGATCCAATACGTTAAAGACACGCAACGTACCGCTCTTCCGCATATCCGTTCACTCACAATGGATAAGCAAGATCATTCCGTGATCCTTGATGCGGCTACTCGCCGTAATTTGGAGATCACCCAAAATCTTAGTGGCGGCACCGATAACACCCTATCCGAAGTACTCGATCATACCGCAACCGCGATGGGTAGCCGCATGCTTAAGCGTTGGTTACATCAACCCATGCGTAATATTTCAGCTCTTGACCAACGCTTAGATGCGATTGGTGAAATGAAAGATCTTGCTCTATTTACAGAGTTACAACCAACGCTGAAACAGATCGGTGATATCGAACGTATTCTTGCTCGTCTTGCCCTTCGCTCTGCACGTCCACGTGATATGGCACGACTTCGCCAAGCGATGGAATACCTACCAGAGCTTGCTGAAACGCTAACGCAACTTAAACACCCATATCTAACTCAGCTTGCTCAGTATGCTTCGCCTGTGGATGAAGTATCTGAACTGCTTGAGCGTGCGATCAAAGAGAACCCACCCGTGGTTATCCGCGATGGTGGTGTGATAGCAGAAGGCTACAACGCCGAGCTAGATGAATGGCGCGACCTTGCTGCAGGTGCAACCGAGTTTCTGGATAAGCTTGAACAAGAAGAACGTGAACGTCACGGTATCGACACACTTAAAGTTGGCTACAACAACGTCCACGGTTTCTTCATTCAGGTAAGCCGCGGACAAAGCCATCTTGTGCCACCACACTATGTTCGCCGCCAAACGCTGAAAAATGCAGAACGTTACATTATTCCTGAGCTGAAAGAGCACGAAGACAAAGTTCTCAGCTCTAAATCGAAAGCCCTAGCTATCGAGAAGAAGTTGTGGGAAGAGTTGTTTGATTTGTTATTGCCTTATCTAGAGCGACTGCAAAACATTGCATCTTCAGTATCTCAGCTTGATGTTCTACAAAACTTAGCTGAACGTGCAGACACCCTTGATTACTGTCGTCCAACCATGACAGAGTCTGCTGGTGTACAAATTCAGGCGGGTCGTCACCCCGTAGTTGAACAAGTGATGGACGAACCCTTTATTGCTAACCCTATCGACCTCAACGATCAACGTAAGATGCTGATCATTACAGGCCCAAACATGGGTGGTAAGTCGACCTACATGCGTCAGACCGCACTCATTGCGCTGATGGCTCATATCGGTTGTTATGTTCCAGCAGAAAGCGCGACGATTGGTTCTATCGACCGTATCTTTACGCGTATTGGCGCATCCGATGATTTAGCTTCGGGTCGTTCAACCTTCATGGTTGAGATGACAGAAACCGCAAACATTCTGCACAACGCAACACCAAACAGCCTTGTGCTAATGGACGAAATCGGTCGTGGTACCAGTACTTACGATGGTCTGTCTCTAGCTTGGGCAAGTGCGGAGTGGCTAGCTAATCAAATCAATGCGATGACACTATTTGCAACGCACTACTTTGAACTAACTGAGCTGCCTAACCAACTTCCAACACTGGCTAACGTGCACCTAGACGCGGTAGAACACGGCGACAGCATTGCCTTTATGCACGCAGTTCAAGAAGGTGCCGCAAGTAAATCTTACGGTCTAGCGGTAGCTGGATTGGCTGGTGTACCTAAAGCGGTAATCAAAAATGCACGCGCGAAGCTGACTCAGTTAGAGGCATTGAGTATCGACTCTCCGACATCAAAGCCAAGCGGCGTTGATATCGCTAACCAACTGAGCCTGATACCTGAACCGAGTGAAGTAGAACAAGCACTTGCGAATGTTGATCCAGATGATCTGACACCTCGCCAAGCATTAGAAGAGCTCTACCGTTTGAAGAAGTTGCTTTAGTCCCTTTCCAAGTAGCTTGCTATTGTCGTTTTGTACTGTCGCTTAAGTCAACAGCATAAAATACAAAAACCACAAACAAAAAAACGCTGACTTAAAGTCAGCGTTTTTATTTGTCTTCTATTCAAAGAAACATCATCAGTTCATTTAGTCGTTTTCTACATTGAATAGATTTTCCATATTCAGACCTTGCTTGATAAGAATCTCACGTAGACGGCGAAGGCCTTCAACTTGAATTTGACGAACACGTTCGCGAGTCAGGCTGATTTCACGGCCTACTTCTTCTAGTGTTGACGGTTCGTAACCCAGTAGTCCAAAGCGACGTGCAAGCACCTCTTTCTGCTTAGGATTCAGTTCATCAAGCCAGAAAATCAACGAGTTCTTGATATCGCTATCTTGAGTTGAAACCTCAGGATCTGAATTGTTGATGTCTGGAATAATATCCAACAGTGCTTTCTCACCGTCACCACCAATTGGCGTATCAACAGAGCTCACTCTTTCGTTTAGACGAAGCATCTTACTCACATCACCAACAGGCTTATCTAGCTTAGAAGCAATTTCTTCCGCCGTTGGTTCATGATCAAGTTTTTGTGATAGCTCTCTTGCGGTACGCAGATAGATGTTCAGCTCTTTCACAACATGGATTGGCAAACGGATAGTGCGAGTCTGATTCATTAACGCACGTTCAATGGTTTGACGAATCCACCATGTCGCGTAAGTTGAGAAGCGGAAACCACGTTCTGGGTCAAATTTCTCTACGGCGCGAATCAAACCTAGGTTGCCTTCTTCAATAAGATCAAGAAGTGCAAGACCACGGTTACTATAACGACGTGAAATTTTTACCACTAAACGCAGGTTACTTTCGATCATGCGTTTACGTGCTGCTTCATCACCGCGTAGAGCTCGACGTGCATAAAGCACTTCTTCTTCAGCGGTTAGTAGTGGTGAGAAACCGATTTCGCCTAAATAAAGCTGAGTAGCATCTAAACTTTTAGACGTAACTTCAACTTCTTCTTTCGCTTCGGTTTTCTTTTTGACTGTTCGTTTTGCTTTTCCAAGAGCTTCCGGTTCCGTGGTTGCTTGGTTAAGATCGAACTCTTCTTTGGTTACTGCATTGCTTATACTCATAACGCCTCCCCCTGGCGAAATTAGCATGACATCACAACTTGATATGTCGCTAAATGACTATGTCACTCCATACAATACGTAATTTTTGCATATTGTATTTAAGGTAAATATCGTTTTGGATTAACCGATTTACCTTGGTAACGAATCTCAAAGTGCAGCCTAACACTGCTGGCTCCAGAGCTTCCCATAGTTGCAATCTTCTGCCCTGGTTTCACACTTTGCCCTTCAGATACTAATAGTCGGTCGTTATGCGCGTATGCACTTAAGTAATTATCATTGTGCTTCACAATCACTAGATTGCCGTAGCCTCGTAGTGCATTACCCGAATAAACAACCGTTCCCCCTGCAGTAGATACTATTGGCTGACCTCGCTGTCCTGCTATGTCGATGCCTTTATTTCCTTGTTCGCCTACAGAGAAATTCTTGATTACTCTCCCTTTAGTTGGCCATAACCATTTGGATACTTTATCACTTGTTGGTTTGGTGGACGGTGTAACATTCTGTTTACCTTTAGAACCAACATACTCCTTTGATTTGGATTGTTCAACCTTCTTTGGTGGATCTTTTTTCACCACTTTGGTGGTAGTTTGAGCTGGAGCAGGTTTAGAGTTTTTACTCTTCTGCGGCGTAGTTTTCGGTTTACTTGCTGTCGATGACGTAGTGGATGCCGATGATGTAGTGGATGCCGCGACAGGCGCAGCAACGGCTGCAACCGCTACTGTTGATTTACCATACGCTGGCGCATTGTAACTCGGGCGCCACAACTTAAGCTTCTGCCCCGGGTGGATAGTGTAAGGAGCAGCGAGTTTGTTATAACCGATGAGGTCTTTAACGTCTTTATTGGTGACATAAGCAATGAAGTAAAGGGTGTCGCCTTTTTTTACTTCATAGTAACTGCCGCGATAACTACCACGATCAATCGATGAGTAATTCTTGTTTAGGCTTGAAACAGGCGCAGGTGAATTCGCCGCACACCCAACAAGTGCACAACTAAGCAATAAAGTACTTCCTTTTAACAACTTCGAACGCATCGACTCTCTATCCACCTACACCATTAGTCTTTTATTAAGCTAGCTCACCAGGGACGAGAGGTACAAATCTCACCATCTCGATAACACTCGATAAAAACTCGTCACCATGGCGAACAATCTTCAACAATTGCTGTTCGTCATCACCGACAGGAATCAATAAGCGACCACCATCTTTCAGCTGTTGCAAAAGCGCTTGAGGAATCGACTCTGCAGCAGCAGTTACGATAATCGCATCAAAAGGGGCTTTCGAAGACCATCCTTGCCAGCCATCACCATGCTTGGTTGAAATATTGTAGAAATCAAGCTGTTTAAGACGACGCTTGGCATCCCATTGCAATGATTTAATTCTTTCAACCGAATACACATGATCAACCAGTTGAGCCAAGACCGCCGTTTGATAACCTGAGCCGGTTCCGATTTCTAAAACACGGCTATCTTGCTGTAATTCTAGCAACTCTGTCATCTTAGCAACAATGTAAGGCTGAGAAATCGTCTGGCCCTGTCCGATTGGAAGCGCATTATTATCATAAGCTTGATGATACATCGCCTGTGATAAAAAGCTCTCTCTCGGCAGTTGATAAATAGCATCAAGAACCTTTTGATCCTGAATGCCATTTTCAATCAGAAAAGTAATTAAGCGCTCTGCATGCGGATTACTCACTTACTTCTCCTCTAACCATGTTGTCATCGCACCCAACGACTCGTGGGCAGTCAGGTCAACTTGTAATGGTGTTACCGATACAAAGCCATGCTCGATAGCGTAAAAATCCGTGCCTTCACCGGCATCTTGCTCTTTTCCCGGAGGACCAAGCCAATAGATATCATGACCTCGTGGGTCTTTTTGCTTAATCATATCTTCAGCATGATGACGAGCACCTAAGCGTGTTACCTGAGTACCAGACAACTGCTCTAACGCTAAATCAGGGATATTGACGTTTAACAGGCGATTGGTTGGGATTGGGTTTGCTAAATGTTGTTCGACGATACGACGAGCAATGGCCGCCGCTGTCTTAAAATGTTTTTTACCCACCAGAGAAAACGCCACCGATTGAACGCCTAAAAAGTGCCCTTCCATTGCGGCTGCCACTGTGCCTGAATAAAGCACATCGTCACCCAAGTTAGCACCATGATTAATACCCGTTAATACCAGATCAGGCATATCATTCTTTAGCAGTTCATTTAACGCAAAATGTACGCAGTCGGTCGGTGTTCCTTGTACCGAATATGTATTTTCGGTAATTTCTTGAACACGTAAAGGCTGTTCTAAAGTTAATGAATTTGAAGCGCCCGAGCGATTACGGTCAGGTGCAACAATGATAATTTCAGCAAGATCACGTAATTCATTGGCCAGCTCATGAATACCTTGAGCGTGCACACCATCATCGTTGCTGAGTAAAATCTTCATCTTGTATCCTTTCTTTTGTTCCAATGCCAAGTCACTTAATTTCCGATATCAAGTGACTTCGCTCCAAGCAGAATCGTTATTGCTCGTAGCTTCTCTCTACGTGAACTTCTTCAACCAATTCACGAACAATAGCGGTTGCGAAACAACCTGCATCGAGAGAGAACTTAAGAGTGACATTGTCTTCGTTCACTTCCCACGCTAAACCCATCGGCTTCAGCGAAGCTTCGCGGCGATCATGGCGCATACGGTTGCCACAAATAAGAGCCATTAGATCCGGTTCAGCATCAAGGTGTTTCTGCTCTAAAGCTTGAGAGGCATCCGTCGTCGGTAACGCATTATCTCCTGCTAAAGCAACAGTAATAAACGCAGAGCCGTTCGCGATGTCTTGGTTTACCGCTTCGATGTTATCCGCTGTTACCGCTAATTGAGCGCCGTCTTTCACGACAATATCGCCAACCAATGCCGACGCAAACGCATCTTGCTCAATACGGTCAGAAAGAATTAAGTTGTAAATCCAAGAACGAGCCGCAGAAAGATACAAGCTGCGCTTATTCTGATTACGCGTACGAACGTTTTCACGACCCCAACGACGAGCTTCAGATAAGTTGTTACCTTCATTACCAAAGCGCTGAGCACCGAAGTAATTTGGCACGCCCACTTGAGCGACTTTTTCTAAACGCTTTACCACATCATCACAATCCGTTACTTCAGACAAAGTTAGCTCGAATTGGTTGCCAACTAAATCGCCTGGACGTAACTTTTTGTTGTGACGTGCTGTCGCCAAGATCTCAATGCTTGGGTATTGTGCGAGAAAAGCAGAAAAGTCAGGCTCACCTTTTGGCAGATGCACGCTCAACCACTGTTCTGTTACAGCATGACGGTCTTTCAAACCAGCCCAGCTCACGTCTTTCGACTTAACACCACACGCTTTAGCCAGTTCGTTTGCTACGAAGCTCGTGTTCTCACCAGTTTTACGAATACGCACCATTAAGTGCTCGCCTTCACCAGTAAACTCAAAACCCAAGTCTTCATTAACGACAAAGTGTTCGGCTTTTGCTTTTAGTTTTGCTTTCGCAGTTGGTTTACCGTTTAGGTAAGCCAATGAAGATAAAATATCTGACATGCTGTTCTTTTCGTGTTGGTGCTTACGCACTTTTAGTAATTAGGACCACCGCTTCACATGCGATGCCCTCTTTGCGACCTGTAAAACCTAAACGCTCGGTAGTCGTGGCTTTTACATTCACATTGCCAATACTTGTTTCTAAATCTTGAGCAATGGCTTGGCACATAGAGTCTATATGAGGAGCCATCTTTGGAGCTTGCGCCATGATAGTAATATCTGCATTACCAATCACATAACCTTGCTCTTTTACTCGACGGTAAACATCTTTCAGTAATTCGCGGCTATCTGCGCCTTTCCACTCATCATCCGTATCAGGAAAATGACGACCAATATCACCGGCTGCAATTGAACCCAGTAAAGCATCGCATAATGCGTGCAGGGCAACATCACCGTCTGAGTGTGCGATAAGACCCTGTTCATAAGGGACGCTCACGCCACCAATAATTACCGGGCCTTCACCACCAAATTTGTGTACATCAAAGCCATGGCCAATACGAATCATCATTATTCCTTATTCTGACTTAAATAGAACTCAGCCAAAGCCAAATCTTCAGGCTGAGTAATCTTAAAATTATCTGAACGCCCAGCAATCAGTGCTGGTGATAAACCTTTCCACTCAAACGCAGACGCTTCATCGGTAATTAAAACACCTTGTTGCAAGGCTTCACTCAAGACTTTCCGTAAAGGCTTAGATCGGAACATCTGAGGGGTAAGCGCATGCCAGAGATCGACGCGATCGACCGTGTGTTCAATTTGTCCTTGAGCACCACGCTTCATTGTATCGCGGACCGGCGCAGCTAAAATCGCGCCCACATCATGGGTCATAGCCCCAGAGATCAGTTTGTCGATATCGCTCAATTGGATACAAGGCCTAGCGGCATCATGCACCATCACCCAATCATTGAGTTGCTGTTGGGCAATATAGTCCAGAGCAGAAAGCACCGAGTCGGCTCGTTCCGTTCCGCCGGATACTCTGATCACCTGGGGATTAAGGTTAAGCGGTAATTCAGGGTAGTAAGGATCATCGTCGCTGACCGCTACCACAATTTTAGACACTTGAGGGTGAGACAACAGTTTCTCAACCGTGTGCTCTAAAATCGTTTTACCGTGAATTTGAAGATATTGCTTGGGACGGTCTGCCTTCATTCGGCTGCCGACGCCCGCTGCGGGGACCACTGCAATAACGCTTTGAAGTTGGTTCGACATTAATGAGATTCCTCACCAATAATACGATAAAACGTTTCGCCTTCTTTCACCATTCCCAGCTCATGACGTGCGCGCTCTTCTATCGCGTCTAAGCCTTGGCGTAGATCGTCGATTTCCGCAAACATCTCAGCATTGCGAAGATGAAGCTTTTCATTTACTTGCTGCTGAACTTGGATTTCGTTGTTCACACCGTAGTAATCAGAAATACCATTTTTACCGAGCCACAGTGTGTGTTGTAGCCAGCCAAACACTATGAGCAGTACTAAAGCAAAAATTCGCATAACACCTTTCGCCGGTTGAAAAAGAAGGAACTAGAATAAGGCACATATATACCATAATGCGCTTATTGGTGCGAGATATGTGGTGTCAGGGAATCAATAAGTCGGGGAATTATTGGACAGAATAGTGAGTGGTAACAATGAAGTTCCCTACTCCTTTCTCCGTCAATCTAGGGAATGACGAGTTTGAGGCAAAAAAATGCCCTACCGAAGTAGAACATTTTTCAAAAGCTTTAAGTTAATAATCCGCTAGGCTTCAAATATTGAAAAGAGACCAGACCTTTAACTTCTTTAAGACCGCTTCTGTTGTAAAAAGGTGAGCTTTAGAACCTAGAGCTTCTTTACCTCAGTTTTCTACAGACAAAAAAATGCCCCGCATTAGCGAGGCATTTAAAAAGCTTAGATTAACAATTCCTTTGGTTTAAAAACCAGAGAGATTATTGACCTTTAACTTCTTTAAGACCGTTGAAAGGAGCTTTAGAACCTAGAGCTTCTTCGATACGGATAAGTTGGTTGTACTTAGCAACACGGTCAGAACGGCTCATAGAACCAGTTTTGATTTGACCTGCAGCTGTACCTACCGCTAGATCAGCGATAGTTGCATCTTCAGTTTCGCCAGAACGGTGAGAGATTACTGCAGTGTAGCCAGCGTCTTTAGCCATCTTGATAGCAGCTAGAGTCTCTGTTAGAGAACCGATTTGGTTGAACTTGATAAGGATAGAGTTAGCTACGCCTTTCTCGATACCTTCAGCAAGAATCTTAGTGTTTGTAACGAACAGATCGTCACCAACGATTTGAAGCTTGTCGCCTAGAAGTTCAGTTTGGTGCTTGAAACCATCCCAATCTGACTCGTCAAGACCGTCTTCAATAGAAACGATTGGGAAGTTGTTCGCTAGTTCAGCTAGGTAGTGGTTGAACTCTTCAGAAGTGAAAGTTTTACCTTCGCCCTTCATGTTGTAGATGCCAGCTTCTTTGTCGAAGAACTCAGATGCTGCACAGTCCATAGCAAGAGTAACGTCTTTACCTAGTTCGTAACCAGCAGCTGCAACAGCTTCTGCGATAACTTCTAGAGCTTCAGCGTTAGATTTAAGGTTAGGAGCGAAACCACCTTCATCACCAACTGCAGTGCTGTAGCCTTTAGACTTAAGAACTTTAGCTAGGTTGTGGAATACTTCAGCGCCGATACGCAGACCTTCTTTAAGAGTTTTAGCGCCAACTGGTTGGATCATGAACTCTTGGATGTCAACGTTGTTATCAGCGTGCTCGCCACCGTTGATGATGTTCATCATTGGTAGAGGCATAGAGAACTGACCAGCAGTACCGTTTAGCTCAGCAATGTGCTCGTATAGAGGCATGCCTTTCGCAGCAGCAGCAGCTTTAGCGTTCGCTAGAGAAACAGCAAGGATAGCGTTAGCACCGAACTGAGATTTGTTCTCTGTTCCGTCTAGGTCAATCATAACTTGGTCAACGTCAGCTTGTGCTTTAGCGTCTTTACCAACTAGAGCGTCAGCGATTGGGCCGTTTACAGCTTCAATTGCTTTAAGAACACCTTTACCTAGGAAACGTGATTTGTCGCCGTCACGTAGCTCAAGAGCTTCGCGAGAACCAGTAGATGCGCCAGATGGAGCAGCAGCCATACCTACGAAACCGCCTTCTAGGTGTACTTCAGCTTCTACAGTTGGGTTACCACGTGAATCGATGATTTCACGACCTAGAACTTTAACGATCTTAGACATTGAATGTTTCCTTCTCGTTGAATATATAAATGTCAAATTTAAAGGTAGCAGCACAACTTACGCAGCTACCTGGATTCCTTTTTACTTTTCTAATTCGCCGCGCTGGAATTCGCCAGCCGCTTTAACGAAACCTGCAAACAATGGGTGACCATCGCGAGGTGTTGAAGTGAACTCTGGGTGGAACTGAGCAGCAACGAACCATGGGTGGTTCGGGTTCTCAATAACTTCAACCAGTTTCTTGTCCGCAGATAGACCCGATACTTTTAGGCCCGCTTTTTCAATTTGTGGACGAAGATTGTTGTTCACTTCGTAACGGTGACGGTGACGTTCATGGATCGTCGCGCTACCGTATAATTCGTAAGCTTTCGTCCCTTTCGCTAGGTGACAAAGCTGTGAACCAAGACGCATTGTGCCGCCTAGGTCAGATTTTTCAGTACGCTCTTCAACTTTACCTTCGCCGTCAATCCACTCAGTGATTAGGCCAACAACAGGGTATTTAGTTTCTTTGCAGAATTCAGAAGAGTGTGCACCTTCCATCTTCGCAACGTTACGAGCGTACTCAATAAGAGCAACTTGCATACCTAGACAGATACCTAAGTAAGGTACTTTGTTTTCACGAGCGTATTGTGCAGCAAGGATCTTACCTTCAACACCACGATCGCCAAAACCACCAGGAACTAGGATTGCATCTAGGCCTTGTAGAACTTCAGTGCCTTTAGACTCAACATCTTGTGAATCTACATATTTAATTGTGACACTTAGGCGATTTTTCAAGCCTGCGTGTTTCAGCGCTTCATTTACTGATTTGTATGCGTCAGGCAGTTCAATGTACTTACCAACCATACCAATCGTCACTTCACCCGTTGGGTTAGCTTCTTCGTAAATTACTTGTTCCCATTCAGACAGATCAGCTTCTGGAGCATCGATACCGAAACGCTTACATACAAGATCATCAGTACCCTGTGCACGGATTAACTGTGGGATCTTGTAGATTGAATCTACGTCTTTCATAGAGATAACTGCTTTTTCTTGTACATTACAGAAAAGAGCAATTTTCTTACGTTCGTTTGCTGGGATAACACGATCTGAACGACAAACTAGAATGTCAGGTTGGATACCGATAGACAGTAGCTCTTTTACAGAGTGTTGCGTTGGCTTAGTTTTAAGCTCACCCGCTGCACCTAAATAAGGAACGAGAGTTAAGTGCATGAACATTGCGCGTTCACGGCCTAATTCTACTGCTAGCTGACGAATCGCTTCCATGAATGGTAGAGATTCGATATCACCTACAGTACCACCAACTTCAACAAGCGCGATATCGTGGCCTTTAGCACCAGAGATTACGCGTTCTTTGATAGAGTTAGTAATGTGAGGGATAACCTGGATTGTTGCACCTAGGTAGTCACCACGACGTTCATTACGTAGAACGTCAGCATAAACACGACCTGCTGTGAAGTTGTTACGCTTAGTCATCTTGGTGCGAATGAATCGCTCATAGTGACCAAGGTCAAGGTCAGTTTCAGCGCCATCTTCCGTAACGAACACTTCACCGTGCTGAGTCGGGCTCATAGTGCCTGGATCAACGTTGATGTAAGGGTCAAGCTTCATCATAGTCACTTTAAGACCACGAGCTTCTAAAATAGCCGCAAGAGATGCTGCTGCAATACCTTTACCTAGAGAGGATACAACCCCGCCAGTAACAAAAATGTAATTTGTCGTCATGTTTAACCTGAAATTGGTTGAATGAGGGAAATGGATTACTTCTGGACGGGATGAAAATATACCAGAAGCCCCTTATCGCCACAACGTGAAATCTATCACACTGCAATTTTTTATTTTTTGCTTCAAATCAATTCATGATAAAAGCTTTGATGATCTTTTCTCCGCCACTTTGACTTCATCCCACATGGAATCAAGCTGTTGTAGAGAAAAGTCGGTCAAAATTTTATCTTGCTGACGAACTTTTTGTTCCACACCTTTAAAGCGGCGTGAAAATTTCAGATTGGCTTTATTGAGAGCCGTTTCTGGATTTTTACCCAAATGTCGCACTAAATTAACGGTAGCAAACAACAAGTCACCCAGTTCTTCTTCAACTAAATCTTCGTTTGGCGTTACTTGAAGTGCTTCTTCTAGCACCTCATCAACTTCCTCTAAAACCTTATCAGCGACCGGGCCGATAGCGTCCCAATCAAAGCCAAATTTCGCGACTTGCCTTTGAATCTTTGTAGCACGCGAAAGTGCAGGTAGAGAGTTTGGTATTGAGTCTAGAATACTTTCTTGAGTTTTGCCTGCCTGTGCTTTTTCTTTGGCTTTTTCAGCTTCCCAGTTGGCATTAATTTCTTCATCACTGGCAAACTCAGTATCAGAGAACACATGCGGATGGCGGCGCGTTAGCTTCTCGTTGATACCGTCGACCACATCAGAGAACTCAAACAAGCCCTGCTCTTTTGCTAACTGACTGTAGAAAATCACCTGAAACAACAGGTCGCCCAACTCTTCTTGTAGATTCGGCCAGTCTTTGTTGTGAATCGCGTCCACCACCTCATACGTCTCTTCGATAGTATGCGGCACAATTGTTTCAAAATTTTGTTTCAAATCCCAAGGACAGCCACCTTCAGGATCGCGCAGCTTAGTCATGATCTGTTCAAGTTGTTCAATCGGGTGATTCATCGTTTTCTTCCTATTCACTGTCTTTGATTTTTAAATTTAAAACTTCACTAGAACTAAAAAAGGTGAGTAGCCAAAACCACTCACCTTTGTTGATACTGTCTAATTCTCTAAATTACGCATCTTTTACTAAGCAGTTGTTACTTTAACAAGGCAACAAGCTTTCGCGATTCCTGAGCATAGCTCGCCTATGTGATGGAACAAGAAAGCGCAGTTAACGCAGTAAAAGTGACTAATGCAACGTGAAAGTTAGCCGAGGCGTTTTACACTCATGACATCTTTGATCTGTTCTACTCGGCTGGTCACTCGACTCAGAATCTCAATATTGGTCACTTCCAAATCAAAATCCATCACCGACAGCTGACGTTTATAGTCAATACGGCTCTTCATTGTCGTTACACTGACTTTTTCGTTCAAGAACAGGGATGTGATGTCTTTCAACAAGCCGGTACGTTCTAGCGCCTCTACACGCAGCGTTAAGATATACGAGCCTACGAAACCATCGCCCCACACAGTATCGATGATACGCTCGGGGGCATGTAGGTTAAGTTCACTTAACTGTTCGCAATCGCTACGGTGCACTGAAATACCGCGACCTTGAGTTATGTAACCTTTGATCACATCACCTGGGATTGGCTGGCAACAACGAGCCAAGTGGGTCATTAGGTTATCGACACCTTCAACGACGACGGCATCCTTTTTCGGACGACTCTGATGAGCGGGCTTATTGTCAGACTCAAGCAACTTTTCGAGCGCTTTTTTATCTTCTTCTTCCGCTGTCGGCTTGTTGACCAAAGCATTGATATGATTAACGACTTGGTTGATACGCATATCGCCGCTACCAATACCCGCATACAGTTCATCTGGAGTATTGACGTTGAATCGTTTCAGCGCGTATTGCTCGGCATCTTTCAGCGTCGCTCCGACTCTGCCTAGCTCGACTTCTAGAATATCTCGTCCGGCTTCAAGGTTTTTCTCACGACTCTGAGCACGGAACCATGCGTTAATTTTTGCACGAGCTCGACTCGAGTGAACAAAGCCTGTGGTCGGGTTTAACCAATCACGTGATGGGTTCGGTTCTTTTTGAGTAATGATCTCAACTTGATCGCCCATCGCCAGCTTATGAGTAAACGGGACGATTCGACCTGCTACTTTGGCACCGATACAACGGTGTCCAACCATCGAGTGGATGTGGTAAGCAAAATCCAACGGTGTTGCACCCATTGGTAGATCGACTACATCACCACGAGGTGTAAAGGCATAAACACGGTCATCAAAGACTTGGCTACGCACTTCATCCAGCATTTCACCAGAATCCGACATCTCTTCTTGCCAGTCGATAAGCTTACGAAGCCAGGTGATTTTCTCATCGTAGCCACTGCGTACGCCGCTTGAAGCACCTTCTTTGTATTTCCAGTGCGCTGCAACGCCTAATTCAGAGTCTTCATGCATCTGCTTGGTACGGATCTGAATTTCAATGGTCTTGCCTTCAGGGCCAAGAACTACGGTATGAATCGATTGATAACCATTGGGTTTAGGGTTCGCCACATAGTCATCAAATTCACTTGGGAGGTGTTTATATTTGGTGTGAACCACGCCTAAACCGGCATAACAGTCTTGCAGTTGGTCTGCGATAATACGTACCGCACGCACGTCAAAAAGCTCATCAAACTCTAAGCCTTTTTTCTGCATTTTGCGCCAGATGCTGTAGATGTGTTTTGGTCGACCGCTAACTTCAGCATTGATGCTTGAGCGGTTCATTTCTGACGTTAAATCGTCAACAAAGTCAGTGATGTATTGTTCGCGCACGATACGGCGCTCAGACAACTGTTTAGCAATCTGCTTATAGATATCTGGTTGTTGGTAGCGAAAAGCGTAGTCTTCAATTTCCCACTTTAGCTGACCAATACCTAAACGGTTTGCTAGAGGAGCATAAATGTTGGCACACTCTTTTGCTGCCGCGCGGCGCACAGCATCAGGGGCCTTTTTCACTTCGATTAGGTTACAAATTCGCTCTGCTAGTTTGATGACGACGCAACGGAAGTCATCCACCATCGCAAGCAGCATTCGTCGAACATTATCGACTTGACCCGAGGCAGCACTGCCTTCAAGGGTGACGTTTAGCTGACCCAAAGCCGCCATTTCTTCCACGCCATCAATCAGTTTTACGGTTTCCTTTCCGTAACTTTCTTCAAACGCTTCACGCTCAAAAACACCGCTTGATACGACAGGGAAGAGCTGCGCTGCCACTAAAGTTGCGCGATCCATAGACAAGGTGACCAAGATTTCAATCATCTCGCGCCCACGCCAAAGCAAGAGTTCGCCTTGCTCATGATCTTTTAATAGCTCTTCACAGTGACGATAAACTTTGGTCAGTTTATTCGAGGTTTTTGCGTCTTGATTCAATGACGCAATCCAATTATCTAGCTCAAACTGTTCGCTTGGGTTTAAATGTGCGCTTCGTACCGCAACCATCATGCCTTCCTAGTTATTATGTTTTATACCCAATTCAATATGACTAACTGATTCCAAGTTAGTTCGACTCATATTGATATCAGCGCAGGCTTCCCTGCACCTTTGTGATTCATTTTTAAGCCTTGTTTAAGGGCCTCTAAGCCTTGATAAAGAGAGCCATCGATTCTAGATGACTGGTGTGTGGGAACATGTCCAACATACCAAGCTTGGCTAGTTGATAGCCTTGTTTTTCTAAGCTCTCTGAATCTCTAGCTAGAGTAGCAGGATTACACGAAACATAAACCACACGCTTCGCACCTAACCCTGAAATTTGATCAACGATCCCACTCGCTCCTGCACGTGCTGGATCAAGTAAGATTTTATCAAATCTTTCTTTTGCCCAAGGCTGTGAAGACAGCTCTTCTTCAAGGTTCGCTTGGTAGAATTCTGTATTACTCAATTGATTCAAAGTCGCGTTAGACGTGGCCTGTTGAACCATTTCATCGACACCTTCAACACCCACTACAAACGCAGATTGTTGTGCAATAGGCAAACTGAAGTTCCCTAAGCCACAAAACAGGTCGAGCACTCGCTCATCGGCTTGAGGCTCTAGCCACTCAATCGCTTGAGCAACCATTTGCTGGTTCACTTTCTGGTTAACTTGGATAAAGTGGTTTGGCTCAAAAGGTAAAGTCACGCCTGTTTCGCTATAAGCTGGCGCATCACCGACTAAACGAACGAGCTTGTCCGTTTCAGGCATAGTATACAACGTGGCACCTTCCGCTTTAGCGAGTGCAATCAATGCTTGCTCATCTTTCTCAACCAAAGGCTTAAGGTGACGCAGGACCATCACAGGGCCAGTATCGCCCAACACCAATTCAACGTGTCCTAAAGACGTAAGGTTGCTGAAAGTATTGAGTAAACTTTTCAGTTTCGGCAGCAATACATTGAGGCGAGGATCCAGCACGGCACAATCGGTGATGTTTTCAATCTGCTTACTTTGCTTCTTACGGAAACCGAACTGAAGCTGCTGTGTCTTCTTATCAACAAACAGGCTGATACGCGCGCGACGTCGATAACCGGTTTCATCACCCACAATCGGCTCAACAACTTCGGTGTTAGCCGTTTGGTATTGACTCATCAGGTGCGTCAAAGATTGCGATTTATGCTCAACCTGAGAAGCGTAACCAAGATGTTGAAGGTGACAGCCACCACACTGATTAAAGTGCTTACAGAATGGCTTTAAACGCAGCTCACTCGGTTTAAGTAATTTGATGAGTTTTGCTCGCGAAAACTTACTTTTGCTCTCAGTAAGTTGAATAACCACCTGCTCACCGGGCAATGCGCCATCAATGAAAACAGGTTTATTCTTCTGATAAGCGATGCCAGCGCCATTGTGATCCATTCGTTCAACCAAAACCGATTGATGCTTGGTCTCGAGTTGAGTTTTCTTTTTTGGTTGGAAAAAACGTGCCATTGCTTGTGCCTAATGTATCTTTTAATAAGTAATTGGTATCCAGGACTCACTATTATGTCTTGGAATCATTGTCGAACGTCACGGCTTTGATTAAGCTTACCGTTCACTTAACCGCCATTGTGTGCGTTATTTTCCCATATCCAGACCTCGATGTAATTAAAGAACATGACCAGATATGGCTTAAGAGCCCGTGTAATTACCTTAACTCTAGCTCCAACCTTGATTATTGGGTTGCTATTGAGTGCATTTTTCTCATTTAACCGCTATCAAGACCTTGAGGGCCAAGTGGTTAATACTGGTACTAGCATCATTGAACCGCTGGCAATTGCTAGTGAATCAGGCATGAAGCTCGAAAGTCGAGAGTCTGTTCGTCAGCTTATTAGCTATGCGCATCGAAAAAACTCTAAGCTAGTGCGCAGTATCGCGGTGTTTGATGAACGTCATGAGTTGTTTGTAACCTCAAACTTCCACCCTGATTTTGAAAGCCTGACCTATCCGAAAGATAAACCCATCCCGCATTTAAGCTCATCGAACCTGCTCGATAATACGCTGATTCTTCGGACACCCATCATCGCTGAAGGTCAATACATCAACTCAGCCAATGGGCAGTCTCAAGCCAACCAAGCGATCGGCTATATTGCGATAGAGTTAGACTTGTCGTCACTTCGATTGCAGCAGTATCAAGAAGTGTTCTCTGCCTTCTTGGTGTTGATTTTGGGGCTGGGACTTTCTGGTGTATTTGCTTTTCGCTTGATGCATGACGTCACCCAACCGATCACACACATGAAAAACATGGTCGACCGAATTCGTCGTGGTCATCTCGATGTGCGTATCGAAGGAAAAATGCACGGTGAGCTAGACTCACTGAAAAACGGTATCAACGCGATGGCGGTATCGCTATCAGAATATCACGTCGAGATGCAGCACAGTATCGACCAGGCTACGTCTGATCTGCGTGAAACCCTAGAGCAATTAGAGATTCAAAACGTTGAGTTAGACATTGCGAAAAAACGCGCTCAAGAAGCGGCTCGTGTTAAATCTGAGTTCTTGGCTAACATGTCTCACGAATTGAGAACACCGCTTAACGGTGTGATTGGCTTTACTCGTCAAATGCTTAAAACCCACCTATCGACCAGTCAAACAGATTACTTGCAAACCATTGAACGCTCAGCAAATAACCTACTCAGCATCATCAACGATATTCTTGATTTCTCGAAACTGGAAGCCGGTAAATTAGCGCTCGAGAACATCCCATTCGAGTTCCAAGCCAGCCTTGAAGAGGTTGTGAACCTTCAAGCAACTAACGCCCATGAGAAAGGCCTAGAGTTAACTCTTAAGATAGACCCGAAAGTGCCACCAGGCGTTGTTGGTGACCCACTGCGTATTCAGCAGATCCTAACCAACCTCGTTGGTAACTCAATCAAGTTTACTGAACGTGGCAACATTGATATCAGTGTTGAACTTCGTTCACAAAGCGAAGACAGCATCGAGTTGCAATTCATGGTTCGCGATACAGGTATTGGTATCTCTGAGCGTCAACAAGCTCAGCTATTCCAAGCCTTCAGCCAAGCCGACGCAAGCATCTCTCGTCGTTATGGCGGTACGGGGCTAGGTCTGGTTATCACCCAAAAACTGGTCAGCCAAATGGGCGGAGAGATCAGTCTTACCAGTCGCCTACACCAAGGTTCAACCTTCTGGTTTACTTTGAGACTATCAACGACTGATATGCCGATGACTGAGCTGATTGAGACTCAGTGTCTGCAAGACAAGCAGCTGCTGCTTATCGAGCCAAACATGCAAGCGGCTTCGATTACTCAGCAAATCTTAACCCAAGAAGGCTTGGTGGTAACGTATCGTTCGGTGATGCCTGACGAGTCGACCTCATATGACTACGTTCTACTCAACCTAGCCGCCAACCAAGAGTATCAATTTGATACCGTGAGTGGTTGGGCGATTGGCGCGAAGAAAATCGCTCAGAACGTAATTATTGGTACGCCAAGTACCGAGCTTGCATTAGGTGAGCAACTGATGAAAGAGGTCGATGTTCAATGCATTACCAAGCCTCTCTCTCGTAAGAAACTTCTACAAACTCTGATCTCTAATCAAGCACCCACTTTGATTGCACCAGCGATTGAAACGCACTCGGAAGAGAAGCTGCCACTTACTGTATTGGCGGTAGACGACAACCCAGCAAACCTTAAATTGATCACCGCGCTACTAAAAGAGCGTGTAGAGACGGTCATCAGTTGCACCAGCGGACAGAAGGCCATAGACAAGGCGAAGGAGACCCCATTTGATATCATCTTCATGGATATCCAAATGCCACAAATGGATGGTGTGACGGCCTGTAAGAATATAAAAGAGCTAGCGAATAATGCGAATACCCCCGTCATTGCCGTCACAGCACACGCGATGGTTGGCGAACGGGATCGTCTACTTGAAGCCGGCATGGATGACTACCTAACCAAACCGATAGAAGAGCACGTGTTACAGCAGGTTCTGATTCATTGGAGCCCTACCTCTGAGGTTGAGCACATTGAAAAAATAGACCCCGCCCACCCGGCAGTCTCTGCGGAAGTAGACAATAGCTCAGTTTCAGATTCTGAGGCTAACGTGCATAAGAATATCATCATTGATTGGCAAGCAGCTATGAAGCAAGCCGCCAACAAAGAAGACCTCGCACGCGATATGCTGCAAATGCTAGTCGACTTCATTCCTGAGGTTTATGAAGCCGCAGAGAAAGCGATAGAAGACAGTGACTACCCCGTTGAAGCGCTGACACACATCATCCACAAGATGCATGGCAGCAGCTCATACAGCGGTGTACCAAGGCTGAAGTCGGTGTGTGCGACGATAGAGAAAGAGCTGCGTTCCGGCACTTCCGTTGAAGATATTGAACCTGAACTTTTTGAACTTCAGGATGAATTAGATAAGGTTCAAGCAACCGCGATTCATTATTTGAAACCAGCCAAGACCTAGCGAACATTTCTTACTCACAAATATTCGTCAAACGGTTTACCAGCCAATAAAAAAGCAGAGCTCATGAGCTCTGCTTTTTTCTGTCTAGAACCTAGGGTGCTAGATATAATACCAATCACAGTAAGTAAGTGTTCAGAAATAGAGCAGGAAAAAGGCTTGAGAACAAGGCAGGATTTTTCGATAAGTAGTTATTCTACAATCAAAAATTCTAACGAAGTTATCGAGTTTTTTAACAAGCTAGGGTGAACAGTTATTTACTACGATTGGTATAAAGTAACGGTAATCTATTTACGACTCGAGTAGTACCGTCGCCACCGCATAATGGCGCTCATCTGAGATAGTCAGATGAATCGACTTTGTACCACTCGCTTCTGCGATTTCACGCGCCTTTTTATGTAGGCTTAGAACTGGCTTGCCATGCTCATCGTTTGAAATCTCGAAATCGTGAAAGGTCACACCAAGCGCGATACCCGTGCCCAACGCCTTAGATGCCGCTTCTTTTGCAGCAAAGCGTTTTGCAAGATAACGTCCTTTTTGCTTCAGTTGCTGAAATACTTCAAACTCAGAGTCGGTCAAAATACGCTGAGCAAAAGCATCGCCACTTCGTGACAGTGCCTTTTCAACACGTTCGATTTCTGCGATATCTGTACCCAATCCAACAACAGCCATGTTTACCCTACTACCAAACTTCTATCTATTAACGTTATCGATTCTACTGATTAACCGCTTAACGCTTACTACTAAACTAATGACGAGTTAAAGAACTAAGCGTTGTTGCGTGCTGTTTCCATCACGGCTTTCATGTCTGCAACGGCTTTATTCAAACCATCAAATACTGCGCGTCCCATGATCGAGTGACCGATGTTCAACTCGTAAATCTCAGGAAGTGCCGCAATCGGCGCTACGTTATGATAAGTCATACCATGACCAGCATTCACGGTGATACCAAGATCGTCTGCGTAGCTTGCGCCTGCAGCAATCTTTTTAAGCTCATCTTGCTGATCTTCTTCTGTTTTAGCGTCAGCATAGTGGCCTGTGTGCAGTTCAATGAACGGTGCGCCACACGCTTTTGCTGCATCAATTTGCTCACGATCTGCATCGATAAACAGAGATACTTTGATACCCGCTGCCGACAGTTTTTCCGTCGCCGCTTTGATCTTTTCAAGTTGACCAACCACGTCCAAGCCGCCTTCCGTCGTCAGCTCTTCGCGCTTTTCTGGAACGAGACAAACGAACTCAGGATTAGTATCGAGTGCAATTTGAACCATCTCGTCCGTCACTGCCATCTCTAAGTTCATGCGAGTCTGGATTGTCTCAGCAAGAATACGTACATCGCGATCAACAATATGACGGCGATCTTCGCGCAGGTGAATGGTAATGCCGTCAGCACCCGCACGTTCAGCAATTTCAGCTGCGTGTACTGGATCTGGGTATTTAGTACCACGAGCATTACGTAGTGTAGCAATATGGTCGATATTAACGCCTAAAAGGATTGAGCTCATTTTCCAATACTCCGTGCTCTAGAGAGGGCTATTGTTGGCATAAATAGCTCTCTACTTTTTAATGGTTTGCCGCCAAGATACGGCTTTAAGGCTATGCGTGTAAAGCGTTTTGCTGCTTTTAACTGCTCTTTAGTGATAAACCTACGTTCACTAATTGCGATAAGTTCATCGCCCATAAATGTCAGGTTATCTCGACGCACCGATGCGATAAAACCTTTCTGCTCTCGATAACGATAAGTCATACTTGGATCGATCGCTTCACCAGTACCAGCACAGTGCAAAAAGTCGACGCCATATCCCATAGCGGATAGTAGAGCCAATTCAAAACGACGCAGCGCTGGCTCAGGGTTCTCATTATGAGCGAGTTCTGTTAAGGCATGAAGATAGTCATGAAAAAATGCGGGCATGGCCACTTCGGCCATTAACACTCGCCCAACTAACTCGTTGACGTACATGGCTGAGTACAGATTGATACCGGCAAGAGGAAGCCCCAAGCTGATCGGTTCAGCTTGGCGCAACGTTTTCATTGAACCATTGCCAGACCACTTAAGCAGCAGAGGCGTAAAAGGTTGCAATGCACCTTTCAAATTAGAACGCTTACTCCTTGCACCTTTAGACATCAACGTCACCCTTCCGTACTCTTCACTGAAGACGTCCAGAATTAGGCTCGACTCACTGTATGGTCGACGGTGCAACACAAAGCATCGCTGTAACCCTTCGCTCAATAACTTACCCTTCTTACAGATACAAAAAGAGAGAGTTCGCACTCTCTCTTGAAATTATATTCAGTTCAACTTTCTTAATCTCAGAAAGTGACGTTCAATATATTATAGATCGTCGATGTAGCCTAACGAGCGAAGTGCACGCTCATCATCAGCCCAACCAGACTTAACTTTAACCCAAGTCTCTAGGTAAACCTTACGACCGAACAGTTCTTCCATGTCGATACGAGCTTCACGACCAATCGTTTTGATCTTCTCGCCCGCTTTACCAATCACCATCTTCTTCTGACCAGTACGTTCAACAAGAATCAAAGCATTGATGTGGAAGCCATCGTTATCAGGGTTGTAATCGAAACGCTCGATTTCAACCGTTACTGAATAAGGTAGCTCTTCGCCTGTGAATCGCATCAGTTTTTCACGGATGATTTCAGAGGCCATAAAGCGCTGTGAACGATCCGTTACGTACTCTTCAGGGAAGTGATGCGTCGCTTTAGGTAAAGAGTTACGAACGTGCTTACGCAGTACATCGATATTCTTACCTTGCTTCGCCGAGATTGGTACAACATCAAGGAAGGCCATCTTCTTAGACACTTCCATCATATGTTGCATCACGTCTGTACGGTCTTGAACGTTGTCTACTTTGTTAATACAAAGGACGACTGGGAAATCTGTTTTTCTCAGCTTGTTCAGTACCATTTCATCGTCGTCAGTCCAGTGAGTACCGTCAACAAGGAAGAATACTAGGTTCACATCGCTCAGTGAGCTGTTCGCCGCACGGTTCATCAAACGGTTGATTGCACGCTTTTCTTCGATATGAAGTCCAGGAGTATCAACGTAGATCGCTTGGTAATCACCTTCAGTTTCTACGCCCATAATACGGTGACGTGTCGTCTGAGGTTTACGTGATGTGATCGAGATTTTCTGGCCCAAAATATGGTTCAGAAGCGTCGATTTACCTACGTTTGGTCGACCCACGATAGCGATGAAGCCACAGTGTTGGTTTTCCGGTAGGCCCGTTTTTTTGCTATCAGATGAAAAGAATGCATCGATATCGAAATCTTGATTGTTATCAGACATTGCTTAGTTGCTCTAATGCTGTTTCAGCAGCCGCTTGTTCTGCCTTGCGGCGGCTAGTGCCTTTACCGATAACAGGTTTATCCACACCTGCCACTTCACACTCAACCGTAAACTCTTGGTTGTGTGCTTCACCTTTAATATTAGTCACTGTGTAGACAGGTAGGGGATTTCTTCGACCTTGTAAAAACTCTTGTAAGCGAGTTTTAGGATCTTTTTGAGATACACCAGGCTGAATAGACTCTAGGCGAGATTGGTACCAGCTTAAAATAATGCGGCGAACAACCTCGGTATCACTATCTAAATAGACAGCGCCGATGATCGCTTCAACCGCATCCGCTAGAATAGAATCACGACGGAAACCGCCACTCTTCAACTCACCTGGACCTAATTTTAAGTAATCTCCTAGTTCGAATTCACGACCTAGTTCTGCCAATGTATGACCACGTACTAATGTTGCGCGCATGCGGCTCATATCACCTTCGTTTACCTTAGGGAAACGGTGGTAAAGATCATCAGCGATAACAAAACTTAAAATTGAATCGCCCAGAAACTCAAGACGTTCGTTGTGTTTACCTGCGGCGCTACGGTGAGTCAGCGCCAAATGGATAAGATCGGCATCATTAAACTGATAGCCAATCTTTCTCTCTAGTTTATCAATTGGAGAATTCATGCTCTCTCGATGTGTTATGTGATCGATTAGTGAATCCCACCGATGCGATTAAAACGCACACCAGTAGGAATCCATGTTGGAAGTACACTGTCTGAACCGCGTTCGAATTCGAAGCTGATCCAAATAGCAACAGCCTTACCAACAAGGTTTGCTTCAGGGACAAAGCCCCAGTAACGGCTGTCAGCACTGTTGTCACGGTTATCACCCATAACAAAGTATTGGCCTTCTGGAACGATCCACTCGTTAACACCATTGCGAGGTTGATATGCTTGCACACGATCACGACGTAATGGGTTAACTAAAATTTGGTGCTCCACATCACCCAGCTGTTCATTCAGCTGAATCAGAGGCACACCATCTTGAATAAATTGGCTTTCTTCAACGTTACTTAACTTCACTGGTTTACAGCTACTGCCACCCTTCGCTTGAATGCAGACTTCTTTATTGCTGCTGTAGCGAATAGTATCACCCGGCATACCAACAACACGCTTGATGTAGTCGATATTCGGCTGAGGTGGGTACTTAAATACGATTGAATCACCGCGTTCTGGCTTGCCCGTTTCGACCAGTTGAGTGCGCCATACCGGGTCTTTTAGACCGTATGCGTACTTCTCTACTAAGATGAAATCACCAACCAATAGTGTTGGCATCATCGAACCAGATGGGATTTGAAACGGTTCATAAATAAATGAACGCAAAACCAAAACAAATGCAATTACAGGGAAAATGGACACACTGTTCTCAACCCACCAAGGCTGAGCCGTAACTTTTGCGCTGGTTGCAGCGTCTAGGCCATTCGATTGTGCTTCAACGTCAGCCAGTTTTTGTTGGCGTTTCTTCGCCCACACAAACTTTTCCAACGCCCATACAATGCCGGTCACTAGAGTTACGATCACTAAAATAAGCGAAAATGTATTAGCCATTGATATCCCTTAAATTTCATTTCTTTAAAAATAACGAAAGTGAAAGAGTATAACCCTTTCACTCTGCTTAATATTTCTAATCTGTATCAATCATGCTGACTAAATGCTGGGGAGATTACGCAGGAAAAATCGTTTAGTTCGAGGCGCAAAGTGCAGTGACTAGTGGGCCTAATTGCAATCTTTGCAACAAAGAAATAAACGATTTTAACCAGTAATGTTCAGCAGATAGTTAGTGCGATTGATACCTAGTCTTTACCAACATGAAGAATCGCTAAGAATGCTTCTTGAGGCAGTTCAACGTTACCGATCTGCTTCATACGCTTCTTACCTTCTTTTTGTTTCTTAAGAAGTTTCTTCTTACGACTGATATCACCACCGTAACATTTTGCGATTACGTTCTTACGCAGTTGTTTCACTGTAGAACGAGCAATGATGTGGTTACCAATCGCTGCTTGAATCGCGATATCAAACATTTGACGAGGGATGAATTCTTTCATCTTCTCAACCAGTAGACGACCGCGAGACTGTGCAATGTCTTTGTGCGTAATGATAGCCAGTGCGTCAACTGTTTCGCCATTAAGCAATACGTCTACACGAACCATGTTCGACATTTCAAAACGTTGGAAGTTGTAATCCAGTGACGCATAGCCACGAGATGTTGATTTCAAACGGTCGAAGAAATCTAGAACCACTTCAGCCATTGGCAAGTCGTACGTCACAGCAACTTGCTTACCGTGATAAACCATATCCACTTGAACACCACGTTTTTCTACACATAAGGTAATTACGTTACCTAGGTAGTCTGACGGTACAAGGATATTACAACGAGCGATAGGCTCACGAATCTCTTCTACATCATTAGTCGCAGGCAGTTTAGCCGGGCTATCAACGTAAAGAATGCTGCCATCCGTTTTTACAACTTCGTACACTACGGTTGGTGCCGTTGTGATTAGGTCTAGGTCGTATTCACGCTCTAAACGCTCTTGGATGATCTCCATGTGAAGCATTCCTAAGAAGCCACAACGGAAACCAAAGCCAAGTGCTGCTGAACTTTCTGGTTCGTAGAACAGTGATGCATCGTTCAGGCTTAATTTGCCTAGTGCGTCACGGAAGTTTTCGTAGTCATCAGACGATACTGGGAATAGACCTGCATATACCTGAGGCTTCACTTTTTGGAAACCAGGTAGACGTTCTGTGCTGCCGCCTTTTGCAAGCGTCAACGTATCACCAACAGGTGCGCCAAGGATGTCTTTAATACCACAAACAACCCAACCAACTTCGCCAGTATTTAGCTCTGTTGTGTCGATTTGCTTAGGTGTGAAGATACCTAGACGGTCAACACCCCAAACTTGGTCTGTCGACATTACTTTAATCTTGTCGTTTTTCTTCAGCTTACCGTTCTTGATACGAACCAAAGAAACAACGCCTAAGTAGTTATCGAACCAAGAGTCAATGATCAGCGCTTGTAGTGGCGCGTCTGGATCACCTTCCGGTGGTGGGATAGCTGTTACGATGTTTTCAAGAACGTCATCAACACCGATACCGGTTTTTGCAGAACAACGCGTCGCTTCCATCGCATCGATACCAACGATCTCTTCGATTTCTTCAGCAACACGCTCAGGTTCAGCCGCAGGTAAGTCAATCTTGTTCAAGATTGGCACTACTTCCAGTTCCATTTCGATCGCGGTGTAACAGTTTGCTAGAGTTTGAGCTTCAACACCTTGACCAGCATCCACAACCAATAGCGCGCCTTCACAAGCGGCTAGAGAACGAGATACTTCGTAAGAGAAATCTACGTGTCCTGGAGTGTCGATAAAGTTAAGTTGGTAAGTTTCACCATCTTTCGCTGTATAATCTAAAGTCACACTCTGCGCTTTAATTGTAATACCACGCTCGCGTTCTATATCCATAGAATCGAGGACTTGAGCTGCCATCTCACGTTCACTTAACCCTCCACAAACTTGGATTAAGCGGTCAGAAAGGGTCGACTTACCGTGGTCGATGTGGGCGATAATCGAAAAATTACGAATGTGCTTCATAGGCTTGGTGTGACTAAACTCTTTGAATAGGGATAATAAGAAAGCCGCGACGCGTCCAATCTACAGTCAGCATTGGTGGCGGCATTTCAATCAAGTTGGCAGATTCTACCCAATTTAAGGGCAAGAAGCATCATAAATTAGACGAGAGGCTCACCTAGGATTCGAATCAAGACGACTTCTTGCTTAGATTTGTCTTCCATTGGTTTGGCTAACCGCTTCGCTAAGGCAATACCACCAGCAGTAAACAGCGCTGCACTTAAGATAACAATGCCCTCGCCCCCTTGGAGTAAGGGTTGCAATAAGAGTTGTCCAAAACCAGCACCAATCATCAACATGAAAAGTGGAATGAGGTAAACAATCGCCGCAGACTGCAGTAAGCTTTTTTCTGGAAAGCCAATTTCTACGATTTGTCCGGCTTTAACTAAACTTTTGGTTTTAAGCTGCCAAAACAAGGATTTATTGCCAACAGCCTTAGTAACAATACCCGTTCCGCAGCTTTTTTGAGATGAGCAACTGCTGCAACTGGTTTGTTGTTCGCAGCTCAGTTGAACAAAGTATTGTTGACCGCTTTGTTCAACCGAGCTAACGGTTGCCAGCGCCGTCATCATTGCGCTGGTACCGGTTTATTGAACGTAACTGATTGGGCAATACGTTTGGCGGTTGCTGGCGGAATATCACCCACCACAGAGATCTCTTTGTCACCAATCACTAAGCTGTGTAATGTTCTGCGTCCTTGGCGTACCAACTGCCCTTTCAATGAATGTTCGTCTTTATCGGCGATATAAACTGAAAAGCTAAACAACCCATCACTGAAAAGTTGGCTTTCAACCATTTTATCGGTCGCAGCCATTGGATAACGACTAAGCTCTTTTGACTTAAATCCTTCAGGAATCCAAGAGGCTTGCCAGTTAGTTTCACTCACTAAGCCTTCCGGCAGCGATAAGACTTTCGGCAGTTGAGCGCTATTCAAGCCCCCCATTGCCTCAGCAATCTTATCGTTCACCACGTAAGAGATAGTGCGGTACTGTTCAAGCACTTCGCCGTCACGATCCAACAGATCGGCACGCAAAGGAAGACTCGTTTTTTCATCTACCCAAACGACGTAAGAGTAACGAAGGCCATCTTTCGGCACCACGCGCAATACTTGCGTAGTACTTCCAGCTTCACGAGCACGACCCACTTTAACGAAATCGTAATAGTCGTTGAGCGCGTCAATATCTCGATTAATCATCGGAATAACAGGGGCAACCATACTGCCAGATTGAATGGTAAACGGTTCTGTGCCCGGTTCAATATAACTGACTTCATCACCACGTCGAATAACTTCACGGATAGGCCCGCTCAAGTAAACAAGGTGCGCGAGTTGTTGGTCGTCGTTAACCGCATGGCGATAAACAAGAGGTTCAATACTGCTCTTCTTAATCAAAATGTAGGAGAGTTCGTAATTTAGATGCTGACTGGCCTCGTTCATCTGATGTAACAACGCCTTTGCAGTGGGTTCCTCTGCAAAGGCTGTTGGAGACATCAAGCTGAACAGTGTCAGTGCACTGACCAGGATTTTCTTCATTCAATGTCCGATTCTAGATGTGCATCTTGCATTGGCGATGCATCACTGTTTAATCTTAGCTGCAGCTCATAATCCTCTAGCATTGCATGAACGCGTTTACGCTGCTCTTGCAAGTTAGCTTCAGATGCTGGCTTCTCAACAGAGTCACGCGTTAAGCTTACTGGTTCCGCAGAACCCGCAAATGGAATCGTCTGGAGTACAGGCAACTGCTCTGGCGCAGCAGGGTCGCTGCCACCATATTGTTGAACACCTAGTACAACGACTAGTGAGACACACGCTGCCACGGCAACTTGTCCAAACTGTTGTAACCACGCTGGAAGCTGACGCTTCGCTTGCTGAGGTTTAGGCTGCTCTTCAATTGGAGCAACAGTTGGTTCAACATGCACTTGGTGCAGGTTCGGCATTGCACTATGTGCAGGCTCATTATCAAGCGCTGCCGCAACACTGTTAGCAATGTTCCACTCTGGAGTTTCTGGCGCATCCCCACGCATAACATCACCAATTAGATGGTAACTCTGCCAGGTATCCATGCTTTCTTGATCAGATTCGAGATCTACAATGAGAGCTTTATCGATCGTTTCACCATCCATGAGTGCCGAAAGCTTTTCTTTATCAGCCATTATTTTCACCATAATTATTACAAGTTCTAGCGTTGCAAAAGAGGCTTAATTTTCTTTTCCACCGCTTCACGAGCTCGGAAAATACGCGAACGTACGGTTCCTACAGGGCAATCCATTACTTCTGCAATCTCTTCGTAGCTCAAACCTTCGAGCTCACGCAACGTCATTGCAGTTTTTAAGTCTTCTGGTAGCGCTTCAATCGCTCCAAAAACAACTTGTTTCAATTCGTTTGACAGCGTTAAGTTCTCAGGGTTCGATATTTCTTTTAACGCGCTGCCTGTTTCGTAATATTCTGCATCTTCTGCATCTACATCTGTTGCTGGCGGCCTACGGCTCTGGGCAACGATATGATTTTTAGCGGTGTTCACGGCAATTCGGTACAACCATGTATAGAAGGCACTCTCGCCACGAAAGTTAGGTATCGCGCGGTAAGCTTTAATAAAAGCTTCTTGTGCTACATCAGGTACATCACCGGAATTATTCACGTATCGAGAGATAAGATTACAAACTTTATTTTGGTACTTAACCACTAGTAAGTTAAAAGCCTGCTTATCTCCACTCTGAACTCGCTCAATCAACACTTGATCGGTTAGCTGCTCGTTCATTCGAGCGGGTACTCCTATTGTTATAACCCTTACCTTCACAGATATGGGTACTAATTATGCGAAATGTAGTATTGACACCACCGTCTACAAGAGCACTATTGTGACTAAGCCAAATACCGAAAGTTCCAACTTTCTTAAAATTATTTGCCATTATTGTTTCACAATGTGATGTAATAAAAATAGCTATCCCTATCAATTTGGGGAAACTTGAGCAAAAGCAATGGTATTGAGCAATTAAATATTTCTAGATAGCTGTCTGTACATTGATTTTGTGTAGCGTTTTAGGATGACTCTGGAGAGATTATAACAGTCTTAGCCAAACTCCTAAAACAAGACAACGTCAATTGAGAGTGGACAACTCGACTATAGCCCGGGATTTAATAAGTTTTATGAACGCAAACCGTGAACATCAGTGTGATGTATTAGTGGTAGGAAGTGGTGCGGCAGGCTTGTCATTAGCCTTACGTGTAGCAGAACATGCAAAAGTAATTGTATTAAGCAAAGGACCACGCAGCGAAGGATCGACGTATTACGCACAAGGTGGTATCGCCGCGGTATTCGATGAGTCGGACAGTATTGAGTCTCATGTAGAAGATACTCAAATTGCTGGGGCTGGGTTATGCGAAGAAGATACAGTTCAATTCATTGCTGAAAATGCTAAAGAGTGTGTGCAATGGCTGATTGATGGTGGTGTTCCATTTGATAAAGATGAGAACAGCACGGAAGGCCAACCAAAATATCACCTCACTCGTGAGGGTGGCCACAGTCACCGCCGAATTCTGCACGCTGCCGATGCAACTGGCATGGCAATGCAAACCTCACTGCAAGATAACGTCAACAATCACCCAAACATCGAGATCTTCGAGCGCCACAACGCGCTAGATTTGATCACAGAAGATAAGGTTGGTGGTTCGAAAGACAAAGTTATCGGTGCCTACATTTGGAACCGTAACCAAGAACACGTTGAAACCGTGCGCGCTAAATTTGTTGTGTTAGCAACAGGCGGCGCTTCCAAGGTTTACCAATACACCTCTAACCCAGATGTCTCTTCAGGTGATGGTATTGCTATTGCTTGGCGTGCGGGGTGCCGTGTAGCCAACCTTGAGTTCAACCAGTTCCACCCGACTTGCTTGTTCCATCCAGAAGCGCGTAATTTCCTACTGACGGAAGCATTGCGTGGTGAAGGTGCCTACCTGCGTCGTCCAGACGGTTCTCGCTTCATGAAGGACTTCGATGAGCGCGGTGAACTGGCTCCGCGTGATGTGGTTGCTCGTGCGATTGACTTCGAAATGAAGCGCCTAGGTGCTGACTGCATGTATGTTGATATCAGCCACAAGCCTGAAGACTTCATCACAACGCATTTCCCAATGATCCATACTCGTTTGATGGATTTAGGGATTGATATGACCAAAGAGCCTATCCCGATAGTACCTGCTGCGCACTATACCTGCGGTGGTGTGATGGTGAATAAGCAAGGTCAAACCGACTTAACTAACTTATATGCGATTGGTGAAGTGAGTTACACCGGCTTACACGGTGCGAACCGCATGGCGTCAAACTCACTGCTTGAATGTGTTGTGTACGCTTGGGCAGCAGCAAAAGATATCGTTGAAAACATCGACCAATCTCAACTGTGCGCTGAACTGCCTGCATGGGACGAAAGCCAAGTCACCAACAGTGATGAAGAAGTGATCATTCAGCACAACTGGCACGAGCTAAGACTGTTCATGTGGGATTACATGGGTATTGTTCGAACGGATAAACGTCTAGAACGTGCAATGCGCCGTATTCAGATGCTGCAGCAAGAAACTCATGAGTACTACAGCTACTTTAAGGTTTCGAACAACCTATTAGAACTGCGTAACTTACTACAAGTGGCTGAGCTAATGGTTCGCTGTGCGATGCAACGTAAAGAGAGCCGCGGCTTACACTACACGTTGGATTACCCAGAACTTGCAAAAGACAGTGGCCCAACGATTCTGACGCCAGAGAGAAACCAGTCGTAATCATTATTTGAAAGCGATTAGCTAATCAACTAAACGCAATCAAACGAAAAGGAGCTTAGTGCTCCTTTTTCTTTTATCTCGCGTTCCCATTTGCCTCGTGCGATCGTTGTAAGTTCGCCAGAAAGTGGCGATATTCACGCTCACGACAACTATCACGCCAAAGCATTACCGAATGCCCACATTCGAATTTTAGTTTGACGAAAAACTGTGCCCAGATCTTATCAACGGACTTAAGTGTGTAGGATTGGTCATTGAGTCGAATCTCGCCATCTTCTTTATAATCAAAGCATCCATGTGCTGTATTCAAGATTACCTGATTGGCTTTAAACAAACTGAACATTAAAGCTAAACAGTAGAGGGCAACAACGAGCGGGATAGAAGAAAAGACGATGAAAAACAAAAGGCACCCAGAAACAGTGCCTTTTGCAAATAATGCGGAATATGAAGGTTTAAGCTGAAGCTTAACGAACCTTGCTGAGGTTATGCGCGACAATTTTATCAACCATTGAAGCATGGCCTAGATTTTCACTGCGCCCATGTCCCATAACCCAAGTAAACAAATCTGGGTCATCACACTCAAGTAGAGAAACAAACTCGCGCTGTTCCTGCTCTTGCAATGAATCAAAACACTCTTCAAAAAATGGCATGATGACTACATCAAGTTCTAACATGCCACGACGGCAACCCCATTTAATTCGTGCTTTCTGCTCTGCAGTGTACATTGGCTATCCTCACCTATAATTTTTCTTTCTCGGAGTGTAACAAGTCATACGCTCTGCAACTACTATGTGAGTCACAGTCCCTATCTAAGCTCACAAAAAAACCTAGGCTGACAAAGAAATAGAACCGGATTAACATAGAGCCAAATAAAATTCTTAGGAAAGATAAAATGAATTGGAAAAACACATTTCAGCCGCTCGCTCATACGCAAAATGAATCGCTTCCAGAACTGATGATGACACACGTGTCGGATTGGAGCGCAATCACCATGATAGGCGATGACAAAAAGTCGTACCTACAAGGTCAAGTAACGTGCGATGTCGTCACTCTTCCTAATGATGAATCTACATTAGGCGCGCATTGTGATGCGAAAGGAAAGGTTTGGAGTATCTTTCGTTTGTTCCACCACAATGGTGGTTACGCACTTATGCAGCCGAAATCGGCAATTGAAGTCGAGTTAGTTGAAATCAAGAAATACGCCGTGTTCTCTAAAATTGATATCGAGCAGACGTCTGACGTTGTTATCGGAATCATGGGCACTTCAGCGAACCAATACGTTGATTCGATTGCAGAGGGTCAAGGTAAAGTGCGTACTATCTCTGGTGGTACAGCCGTTCAAGTCTCAGACAACCGTTGGGCTCTACTTGTGACAGAAGAAGCAGCAGAATCCTTGGTATCAAGCAGCTCAGCTGAAAAAGTATCGGAAGCGCTTTGGCAGTATCATGAAATTCTTGATGCTCAGCCTAACCTATCAAAAGCAGAGCAAAACGAGCACATCCCTCAAGCTCTTAACCTACAAGCGATTGGCGGTATCAGCTTTTCAAAGGGCTGCTACACAGGTCAAGAAACGGTTGCTCGTGCCAAGTACCGTGGCATGAACAAGCGTGAGATGCGCATTGTTTCTGGGACAACTTCAGATGTACTGTCTCTAGAGAATACGATTGAACTTGAACGTAGCGTGGGTGAGAACTGGCGTGGTGCAGGCCGACTATTAAACGTCTATCAATTTGCTGATAACCACGCGATGGGTTTGATGGTGTTACCAAACAACCTTGATGACGATGTTCAGCTTCGACTGACCGCGCAGCCTGATCAAACATGGAATATCCTGCCACTGCCTTACAGCCTTGACGACGAGTAACCACGTGGAAACACTGATTACACAATGGCTGGATCAACAGCAGGTGAACTATCGCCTGCTGATGCAAAGTAAACCAACCACCAGCATCGAAGAAACAGCTCAAGAGCGAGGCATCGACGCCTCTCAAATGGTGAAGTGTATTTTGCTCAAGGATATGGGCAACCAATATGCGTTGGCCTGTACTGCTGGTGATCGCTCTGTCGACCCCAAGAAAGTACGCTCGGTACTGAATTGCCGTCGAATGACCTGTGTATCACTCGCTGATGTTGAAACGATCACAGGCTTTAAGGCTGGGTGTGTTGGCCCTCTTGCTCTAAAGAGACACATGCCGATCATTTTTGATCCTTCAATTCAAAAAAACTCGACGGTTACTATTAGCTCGGGTGATCGAATGGCTGGTGTTGCGCTGGATCCCAATGATCTTATGGTACTTTGCGCACCAATCGTTGCTGACATCAGTCGATGATCTTTTCGATCGCGTCATCGTTCGCAAACTTCAGTACAACTTTTCATTGAATACATTTTTAGTGTGAAGTTCGTCATAAGAAGAACACGTCAATAATAAATAGTTACTCAAAATAAAAGCATAAGTAGTCACAAAGGTAAATTTACGTTATTGTGAATTTACTGACTAGCTTTTAAGCAAATCAGTACAAGTGAATCCACTGAGTAACATCAGTATCCACTTTTGTGTAATGCATCTGTGACTATTCGCCCGTTTTAGACGGGCTTTTTTTTGTCAAAAATTTACAATTTGATTACACAAACAAAAAAATCCCGCCTATTCTTATACTTGTAACATTATCACTGCTTAATACCGGACAGGAAAGTTCACAGCAGTTCACTACTCAGTATTATTTTGGGGAGGAGCTCACGTAAAAATAGATATTTACTGAAGAAAGTGCTTAGAACAGCACAAATATCTAATTCACGTCAACTCTACTGCATATTACTCCATGCTTATCACAATTATTATCTCGGAGTTTTTCTATAATATGCAGGCTAGGTAAATATAAGGATAATTAAAATGAGACTGTTTAAGCGCTATACACCGAGTATGATTGCTAAACATGTAAGTCGACTTTTCAAAGGACGAATCTACATTTACGGCGTAGGAAAATTTGAGTTTGATAACGGTAAACTCGTGCTGCCAGACCGAGCAGAAAGGCGTCACTTTCAAACGGTAAAAGAAATAAATAGTGAAATCATGAAACTGCGCTGCGCATACGCATGACCTGATTATCTACAGAATTAAAAACAAAAAGGGTTGGCATAATGCCAACCCTTTTTTCGTGTTCAGATTGAGTCAATGGCAATCAGCTCCAGCTACTGACCATCAACAACGGCTTACCCGTGCGCGACTATTGATTTACGATTGTTGATTATTGGTGCGTAACTGGACGCTTGGCTAGATCAGGAAGATTGCCTGACAAGCCCAGAGCTCGCTTCATGATCTCATCTTTCGCACCCGGTAATTGACCCGCGAGCTTCATACCGATACCACGAATCAGCTTCTTGGCTGGGTTATCGCCTTCAAACAGATCTTTAAAGCCCTGCATTGAAGCAATCATCTTCGCCGCCTCAGCTTTTCTCCAGCGTTCATAGCCACGAAGGTTACGTTTAGTACCAATGTCCTCGCCAGCAGCCCATAGCGTTAACAGCTCTTGCGCTAAGCTTGCTGCGTCTAATAGGCCAAGGTTCACGCCTTGCCCTGCTAACGGATGAATCGTATGAGCAGCATCACCAACCAAAGCAACACGCTCTACAGCAAAGTCACGTGCATAGCGCATACGTAATGGGAAGGCAAAACGCTCACCAACCACTTCACATAAACCAAGTTTTGAGTCAAACTCAGCCGTCAGTTGCTTATTAAAATTAGCATCCGACATGGATACAAGCTTCTCGGCACGATTAGGCTCCGTAGACCAAACTATCGAGCTCATGTGGCTTGGCTGCATTGGTAGGAATGCCAATGGCCCTTGTGGTGTGAATATCTGACGAGCAACGCTGTGGTGCTGCTCTGTGGTCTTGATATTCGCGACAATCGCGCTGTGTCCGTAATCCCAATGTGTTAATGGGATATCTTGTTGTTTGCGAACCCAAGAGTTTGCGCCGTCCGCTCCAACAACCAACTTAGCGGTCAGTGCTTGGCCATTATCTAGCGTTAGCCATGCTTCGCTTTCACCAATCGCCATCGTTTTGCACGTCGCGGGCATGTACAGGCTGACATTATCTTGCTTCTTCACCTGATCAAGCAGTGCGAGTTGAATCACACGGTTCTCAACAATATGACCGAGATTCGGCTGAGCCAAACGTGTCGAGTCAAACTCAATACGAGCAAAGCTATCTTGTTCCCACACCTCCATCGCTTGGTAAGGTGCAGCACGTCTTTGTTCAATGCCTTGCCATGCGCCTAAGTTACGAAGAATCACTTCACTAGAGCGGCTCAATGCCGACACACGCACATCAGGCAATTCGCTAAGCCCTTCACTGGGTGCCCTGCCTTCAATGACGGCAATTCTTAGGTCACTGTCTTTCAACGCAGCAGCAAGCGCTAGGCCAACCATGCCTCCACCAACAATCGCGATATCAACACTTTGCATCATTATTTTTCTACCTTATCTTTCTACTAGGCCAAGCGTATGACGCAAAAGTGGACCTTTAAGTGGTGGAAGGTTATCAATTACGGCTAACCCAAGATTACGCCCAATGCGAGCGGTCAAAAAATCGTTTGAGAATAAATGGACTAGGCTTGATGTCAGCGTAATCGTCGTGTCTCTATCTTGTTCTCTACGTTTTCTAAAGTTAACAAGCCCATTGTAACGCCCAACATCATCGAGTTGGGTACACAACTCTTCCGCCAAGGAAGCCACATCACGAATGCCAAGATTAAAGCCTTGTCCCGCAATTGGGTGAAGCGTTTGAGCAGCATTGCCTACGATCGCAAATCGATGAGAGATATTTTGCTGACGATGACGAAGAATCAGTGGGTAACTGGCACGCTTGCCTACCTTCTCGAGTCGGCCAAGTCGCCAACCAAAGTCATTCTGCAACTGCTCAAGAAATTCATTGTCGTTTAGGGTCATCACTTTTTGCGCTTGCTCCGGTGACAAACACCAAACTAGCGACAAACGGTTGTCACTCATCGGCAATAGAGCGACTGGCCCATGATGAGTAAAACGCTCAAATGCGCGACCTTGGTGAGGTTCGCTAGCCACGATATTGGCAATCACAGCAACTTGTTCAAAGTCATGCTCACTCAATGAGATATTGAGTTGCTGACAACAGGTTGAGATAGCACCGTCAGCTGCAACCAGTAACTTAGTCGTTATGGTTTGCCCACTTGTCAGCTCAATAGTCGTTAGCGAGTCTTCACGTTCGACTTTACTGACAGACTCAGGGCAAAGCATCGTAATTGCAGCTTCGGACTCAAGCTTCTGCTGATAGATTCGCCCCACATCCGCCAACTCCACCACATAGCCAAGAGCATCAACAGCAAGCTCTTCACTATAGATGTCCGTCATTCCGGCATGCCCTCTATCCGAAACATGGATATCTTTAATTGGGGTCGCTACCGGAGCGATAGATTGCCAAAGGTGTAAAGAATCGAGGATCTGCACAGTGCCATAGGACAAAGCGATCGAACGAGAATCAAAACCAGGGTGAGCTTGATGATCAACCTGATAAGGCTCTACTACCGCAATAGACAGAGAGCCTTGACTAAGGTGATTCAGAGCAAGGGCTAAGGTCGCCCCTGCCATTGCGCCACCAGCAATTACAACATCATACTGAGCCATTATAACCTCAAACCGACAAGCGGATTAATGAATGGTTGGAGCCGCATCTTCAGATGGGCGAGCACCGAATTCAGCATGAATCGTTAGTGCACACGCTTTTACGTGTTCAATAACGTGCTCTAGAAGCTGCGCCTGCTCTTCCATATCATCTTCTTCATCGATACCCAGCTTTGCCATCTCTTCAAGATCAGCCAAAGCTTCTTTGGTACCGTCAGACGCTTTATTCAATTGAGCGCCAACCAAGCCTAAACCAGAAATAAAGTGGTTAATCCAATCAGACACACCGTCCGCAAGATCAAACAGGCTTGCGCTTGCGTCTTCGTCCGGCAACAACATAGACAGCTCCATGCCTGAACCTGTGATTTCGCTGGTCGTGACTTTTAGCGTTGCTTCCGCTAGCGTTAATGCGCGATCTGGCCAGCCCATACCTTCATTGGTGTAATCAAAGATCAATGGTTGCCAGCTTTTATCTGCCAGGTTTAAGCCTCCGCTCAACATACCCGTTAATAAACCATGCATCTCAGCAGGGTTTACGGCTAGGCTTGCCGATTGAAGTTCAGTCGCAACCGTTAGGTAGTCAGGTAAAGTAGTTTCGCTCATCAGATAGCTCGCTCAGTTATTCTTTATATCGATAGTATAATCGTACCACTTCACCCCAATTCTGATAAGCATCGATCCTGAGCAATTGAAGGATGACTGACTACCAATTGTTCAATTTGCTGAATTACTGTGTGCTCAAGCTCTCATTTACAAACAGTCACTCTGAAAAGCTTGAATCTTAATAGCGGTTTACCTATAGTTTCTCCCTCAGAGGAGATTGCTTCCTCATCGGTACTTGCACTTTTTCTTTGTAAAAATATGATAAAGGGCAACAGCCTTAAATAGTGCGTTAAAGAGTTCATCCATCATGAGTAATCAAGCGGTAGACGTTGAAATATTAGGAAAACTGACTCGAGTGAATTGTCCCCCAGGGCAAGAAGAGTCATTGATTGCAGCGGCGGCCGATCTTGATAATCGATTGAAAGAGATGGCTGAACGTACTAAGGTAACCAATGAAGTGAAGCTGCTAACGATCGCAGCTCTGAACATTTGCTATGAATTACAAACCAAGAAGTTTGAAGCAAATGATGAACAAAACGCACTGACCGAGCGAATGGAACAGCTCACGACATCACTTTCAGATGTCCTCAGTAAAGTTAAGCACGGACAGCAATAGCGTACACAAAATTTACCCTGGAGTGTTTGTCAGAGGATTCACGTCCCCGAGCCGATAAGCAATCCCTAAGGGTTAGTACTTGAGTGCTATTGAGCATGCTCGGTCCGCCGAGAAGCCTACGGTAATCATTGCTGATCCGCCTTGAACTCGCTGGTTCAAGGGCCATCTATTCTCAACGGCACTTTGGGGTATCCCTTCTTATGAAGACGCTCACACGCAGCGAATTTCGCAAACAGATCCGTATCAAACGCAATGCCTTATCTGGCGACCAACAAACTCAATCCGGTATAGACTTAGTTAAGCAGTGTTCTCAGCTTGATGAGATTCAGTCTGCTCAACATATCGCCCTCTATATCTCTATCGATGGCGAACTCGATACCCAGCCTTTAATTGAATGGTTATGGGCGCAAGGCAAGCAAACTTATTTACCAGTATTACACCCCTTCTCTGCCGGACATCTGCTGTTTCTACATTACTCTCCAACCACACCCACTGTTTTGAATAAGTACGGCATTGTCGAACCTCAGCTCAATCAAATACTGGTTAAACCTTGTCAGCAACTCGATCTCATTCTGACTCCCCTTGTAGGCTTTGACTCTCAAGGGCATCGCTTAGGCATGGGCGGCGGATATTACGATCGCACCTTGGCTCGATGGTTTGAGACTGGTGAAGGCGCAACGCCAATTGGTTTGGCTCATGATTGCCAGCATGTCGATACACTGCCAATTGAAGAATGGGACATTCCGTTACCTAAAATCGTGACTCCGAGTAAGACTTGGCAATGGGAAAACAGCCATTAAAGCGCTATAATCGCGCCGCAAACGTTAACCTCGATATCCAAACGTTAACCCAATACCCAAACGTTAACTTCAATACGCGAACGATTAATTCAAAGCGCAAGACCTTATTCAGGAGAATGGCATGACTCAAGATGAAATGAAAAAAGCAGCTGGCTGGGCAGCACTTCAATATGTTGAAGAAGGCAGCATTGTAGGTGTAGGTACTGGCTCTACAGTAAATCACTTCATCGACGCACTAGGCACAATGAAAGAAAAAATCAAAGGTGCGGTTTCAAGCTCTGTAGCCTCTACTGAAAAACTAGAAGCGCTAGAAATCAAAGTATTTGAGTGTAATGACGTATTCAAGTTAGACATCTATGTTGATGGCGCAGATGAGATCAACGGTTCACGCGACATGATCAAAGGCGGCGGTGCAGCTTTGACTCGTGAAAAAATCGTAGCGGCTATCTCTGATAAGTTTATTTGCATTGTTGACGGTACTAAAGCCGTTGATGTGTTGGGTAAATTCCCACTGCCTGTTGAAGTTATCCCAATGGCACGTTCATATGTTGCACGTGAACTAGTAAAGCTTGGTGGTGACCCAGTTTACCGCGAAGGTTGCACAACTGATAATGGCAACATGATCCTAGATGTATACGGCATGGCGATCGAAAACCCTAAACAATTAGAAGATATCATCAACGGTATCGCTGGTGTGGTTACGGTTGGTCTATTTGCTCACCGTGGTGCTGATGTGGTTATCACAGGCACACCTGAAGGTGCAAAAATTGAAGAATAAAGAATAGAAGATTGAGTTTTTCTGTTACTTCATTACATACGGTGCCCAAGGGCGCCGTTTTTTTTGCTTTTCGCCCGTAAAATTATGTCTTATTCCGTAATTTTCTTACCCAAAACATTTTTTTTTTGTTACTTTATTGTTCAGAAGACGCACAGGGAAAACGTTTGTCTCCTGACAAAATGGTGAATAAGTTCCTCTTTTAGCCGTTTTGTAGCACGTGCGCCGCATTTGCCCAACCTTTCCATTTTAAGGACGAGAACAATGGCCAAAGTTTCACTGGAAAAAGAAAAAATTAAAATTCTACTTCTAGAGGGTCTTCACCCTTCTTCTGTAGAAGTACTGCAAGCCGCTGGTTACACAAACATTGAGTACCATAAAGGCTCACTACCTGAAGATGAACTTCTTGAAGCAGTGAAAGATGCTCATTTCATTGGTATCCGTTCTCGCACCAACATCTCCCAAGAAGTTATTGATGCAGCTGAAAAGCTAGTTGCAGTCGGTTGTTTCTGTATTGGTACTAACCAAGTTAACCTTCAAGCGGCAGCAAAACGCGGTATCCCTGTTTTCAATGCACCGTTCTCAAATACTCGAAGCGTTGCTGAGCTGGTTCTTGGTCAAGTTCTATTGCTACTACGTGGTATCCCAGAGAAGAATGCTCTTGCTCACCGTGGTATCTGGAAAAAGAGTGCTGACAACTCTTACGAAGCTCGTGGTAAGCGTTTAGGTATTATTGGCTACGGTCACATTGGTACTCAGCTAGGTATTATTGCTGAAAACCTTGGTATGCGTGTTTACTTTTACGACATCGAAAACAAGCTGTCTTTGGGTAACGCAACTCAAGTTCATACTATGACTGACTTGCTGAACAAGTGTGACGTGATCTCTTTGCACGTACCTGAAACCAATGAAACGAAGAACATGATGGGTAAAGAAGAGTTCGAGCGCATGAAGCCTGGTTCTATCTTTATCAATGCAGCACGTGGCACGGTAGTAGATATCCCAGCTCTGTGCGGCGCCCTAGATTCAGGTCACCTTTCAGGTGCAGCAATCGATGTATTCCCAACGGAACCAAAAACCAATGCTGACCCATTTGAGTCACCATTGATGCAGTTCGATAACGTGATCCTAACGCCTCACGTGGGTGGTTCAACTCAAGAAGCACAAGAGAACATCGGTGTTGAAGTAGCAGGTAAGCTTGCAAAATACTCTGATAATGGCTCAACGCTATCAAGTGTTAACTTCCCAGAAGTATCATTACCACTGCATACAGGTGCTTCTCGCCTGCTGCACATTCACGAAAACCGTCCGGGTATCCTAACTCAAATTAACACCATCTTCGCAGAGGAAGGGATTAACATCGCAGGTCAGTACTTACAAACTGCAGCAGATATGGGTTATGTGGTTATCGACGTGGAAGCGAATCGTTCAGAAGAAGCTCTGCTTAAACTGAAAGAGATCGAAGGCACAATTCGTGCTCGTCTACTTCACTAATCATCGAATTAGATCATAAGTAAAATAGAAAAGGCTCTCGTAATGAGAGCCTTTTTAGTATTTGGCCTACTGTAGGTAAATAGATCATGATGATCTAATCCCTTCCTGAGGTATGTTCACTACTCTTCTAGTTGATAGATCACATTCACTCGATCACGAATGGTGATCGTCGAATCTTCATAAGAATTCGACTCGGTTCTCGCATCCATCGCCATTGAACGCATCAATACAGGCTGAGAAGATTGTGCGTTGTAATCTACGCGCCATACATCACCTAACTCGCGCTCAAAACCACTCGCCAATGATTTAGCTTTTGATGTCGCATCTTTAATGGCCTCCAAGCGCGCTTGCTCCTGATACTTAGCTTGGTCACGAACCTGAAGTTGGATATTATCGATCTGGTTAATACCCTGCCCAATGGCAATATCCATGTAGTCATTTAAGTTGGCTAGCTCATTCACTTGAACGGTCACATTACGTGATGCACGGTAACCAACCAGTTCAGGTTTACCATTTTTCGGGTAATGATATTGAGGAGATAAATACAGGTTAGAGCTGTGTACATTCGCCTCATCAACACCCGCTTGATGTAGCTTATTTAGAAAGCCAGTCACCACTTTATCAACTGTGTTTTTAGCCTGCTCAGCAGTCATCGTCGATTCCACGACTCTAACAGAAAATGTCGCCATATCTGGTGTCGCGATCACTTCACCATAGCCTGTCGTTGAAATATGCGGAAAAGATGGCGAGTCAGCCAATGATGGAAAACTCACAGCACTCAATGCTGCAGTAAGAGTAAGAGACGTTGCTAACATCTTTGGTACAAACTTCATTAGGTAGACCTATGCTGAACAAATGTTCTTTTATCATAGAGCAATTTGTCACATAACCAATCCCGCGACAGGACTTCTAACACAACTTTGACGCTGCAAAAACCAACAGCTTACTGAGGTAAGTGGTTGTGGGCATAATTTAATATCGCTTGAGATATCTCTTTTAATACCCCGCTCTCTAATTGCCAATGGTGCCAATAGATTCGGTAAGACAACAAAAAGCCGGGCGTAATATCAATCAAAGCACCAGACTCTAGCTCCTCGATAATCTGCAATCGAGGAATCAAACAATAGGCAACGCCCGACAATGCCAAGCGTACAAATGCTTCTGAGCTGCCGACAGTATGATTGATCACGCTATCTCTCGGGACGTTAAAATGATCATGCAAAAACTTCTTATGCAGATCATCGTATTGGTCGTACGAAACCGCTGGGGCTTTGGTTAGTGTTGAATAGTTCACTCCATCAGAGAAGTAACGTTGATGGAAGCTAGGGTTCGCCACACACACATAATCCATTCTTCCAAGATAGTCCGCACTGCAACCCGGAATAGGTTGAGGTTCGAGGCTGATTGCCCCAGCAACCTCACCACTTTTAATCTTCTCAATGGTTCTTGATTCACCATGAATCGCAAGGTTCAACTCAACTTGACGTGAATTCATCACATCAGATAACGCAGGAAGTAACCATGTCGCCAAGCTATCAGCATTGGTCGCAATAGACAGAGAAAGAGGCTGAGTTCCCTCTTCGTTCATCAACTCTGGGACAAGCTCGTGCTCTAACAAGCGAACACGACGATACAAACCCAACAGTTTTTTTCCTGCTGGTGTTGGCCTTGGTGGGCTCTCTCTCACAAGCGCGGGTTGAGCTAACCATTTTTCCAGTTGTTTGATGCGTTGAGACACCGCAGACTGGGAAATATATAACTGCTCGGCTGCCCTTTCAAAACTGCGTTGTTTCACCACAGCATCCAGTGCTTCTATCCATTTATAATCCAATCCACGCATCAACTTGCTTCCTTTTTGACCTGATCACCGCCCACATTAGCAACTCTAATAATAGATTAAAATCATTAATTATACTTATTTAAGAGGTCGGAGTATCTTCGCCATATAGCACGTAAATATCGTTAAATAAGTGGAGGTTAAAATGAATTTTTGGGTTTTATTACAAGGTTTTGGTCTAGGGGCGAGCATGATCATCCCTATTGGCGCTCAGAACGCGTACGTCTTAAATCAAGGGATTAAACGCAATCACCACCTAACCACAGCGACGATTTGTAGCCTACTCGATACCTTGTTCATTTCATTAGGTATCTTTGGTGGCGGAGCGATCCTGTCGCAAAATGAATTACTGCTCACTTCAGTGACACTGGGTGGTATCGCATTCCTAACCGTTTATGGTTTATTGTCATTGCGCAGTGCGTTCAGAACACGTACTAGTGATGAATCAAAGGGTGAGATACTGGCTCGTGGCAAGCGCACCGTTGTTTTAGGTGCATTGGCAGTAACCGTATTAAACCCGCATCTTTATTTAGATACTGTAGTGATTCTTGGATCCATAGGCGGGCAGTTTGAAGGCAACGATAGAATAGCTTTTGCTATGGGGACTATCTTAGCTTCATTCGTGTGGTTTTACTCTTTGTCATTAGGCGCTGCAAAGCTAGGCCCAACGCTATCGAAACCCAAAGTTAAGAAAGGCATCGATATCGCGGTAGCAACCATGATGTTCGCTATTGCCCTTGTGCTCGCCAATGGACTCATTGAGCAGTACGGCTAAATCCGTTCATATTGAGTCATCCACAAACTTAACTCATCAAAAAAAAGGCGGATAACCTAAGTTATCCGCCTTTCCTTATAAAAGCTTATAGCTAGAAAAACTAACTAGAAATTAAGCTTCTACTTTATTCATGTGTACATCCACTTGCGGGAATGGGATTTCGATACCTTCATTATCCAAGCCTTCTTTGATTGCTTGCATCAGGTCGAAGTAAACATTCCAGTAGTCAGCAGTGCTGACCCAAGGACGAACAACAAAGTTAACTGAAGAATCCGCTAGTGTGTGAACACCAACTTGAACGCCAGGCTCTTTCAGTACACGCTCATCAGATTCACAGATCTTAGTCAGTAGCGCTTTTGTCTTTTGAAGATCGGCGTTGTAAGAAACACCAATCATTAGATCAATACGGCGCGTATCATGACGAGAGTAGTTAGTAATTGGGCTACCAATAACGCTGCCGTTAGGTACTACAACCATTTTGTTGTCTGGTGTTGTTAGAACGGTTTGGAAGATCTGAATTGAATCAACTGAACCTGCTACACCACCAATTTCCACGTAGTCACCAGACTTGAATGGACGGAATGCAACGATAAGTACACCCGCAGCGAAGTTAGATAGTGAGCCTTGTAGTGCAAGACCAACAGCCAAACCAGCCGCACCAATAACAGCGACTACAGATGCAGTTTGAACGCCTAAACGACCAAGTGCAGCAATTAAAACAATAACAAACAACAAGTAACGAACTAAACCATGGACGAATTCCACAACTGCTCGGTCCATTTTCTTCTTCTGAAGAACCTTAGACACGCTATTCGCTACTGCTTTAACAATAAGATTACCAATAAATAGAATTATCAGTGCTGAGATAATGTTTACACCGTATTGAATAAACAGATCTGAGTTATTTGTTAACCACTGCTCTGCGTGAGACAAACCATCCACAATTGGAGTCTCAAGCGCTGTCGAACTATCAGCCATAATGTGCATCCTCTATATAATATGCTATGAGCTAAACTGTCTTAAGCCAAAATTACTTAACAATAAGAAACAGTTCAAATCCTGTTAAGTCATTGTGTTAAAAGTAAATTAAAGCTAAGTCCTTTTTATAAACTGAACCAAGTCCAATTTTTCGGCACGATATCCTATCTTTGACAGATTGCAAAGTCATATTTATGTAAGCTTTTGAATTAATAAAACTTACTAATAAACACAAATACCGATAACTAAAAGACTACGAAATTTATTCACCGCACGCTAGGTTTTTCACATATTTAGTACAAGTTTTTATCAGACATAAAAAAAACCGCTCAATGAGCGGTTTTTTAAAACTTAAAGAGTACTTAATTCAAAGAATTACAGTACGTCTACAGCGTTAAGGTCAGCGAATGCTTTCTCAAGACGAGTAACCATTGAAGACTGACCAGCACGTAGCCATACGCGTGGATCGTAGAACTTCTTGTTTGGAGCAGCTTCGCCAGTTGGGTTACCGATTTGACCTTGTAGGAAATCACGGTTCTCAGCTTCGTAAGTACGAACGCCATCCCATGAAGCCCACTGAGTATCAGTATCGATGTTCATTTTGATAACGCCGTAACCGATAGACTCTTGGATTTCTGCTTCAGAAGAACCAGAACCACCGTGGAATACGAAGTTAAGAGCGTCAGCTGCAATGCCAAACTTCTCAGCACAGTATGCTTGAGAATCACGTAGGATAGTTGGAGTAAGTACAACGTTACCAGCTTGGTAAACACCGTGTACGTTACCGAAAGAAGCTGCGATAGTGAAACGTGGGCTAACTGCGTTTAGTTTCTCGTATGCGTATGCAACATCTTCAGGAGAAGTGTAAAGCTCAGATGCGTCCATATCAGAGTTATCAACGCCGTCTTCTTCACCACCAGTACAACCAAGTTCGATCTCGATTGTCATGTTTAGTTTAGCCATGCGAGCTAAGTAAGCTGCACATGTTTCGATGTTCTCTTCTAGAGACTCTTCAGAAAGGTCTAGCATGTGAGAAGAGAATAGTGGCTTACCAGTTTGTGCGAAGAACTCTTCACCAGCGTCTAGTAGACCGTCGATCCATGGAAGAAGTTTCTTAGCTGCGTGGTCAGTATGAAGAATAACTGGAACACCGTAAGATTCTGCTACTGCGTGAACGTATTTTGCACCAGCTACAGCGCCAAGAATTTGTGCGCCTTGACCTTCAAGTTTAACGCCTTTACCAGCGAAGAAACCAGCACCGCCGTTAGAGAACTGAACAACAACTGGAGCTTTTGCTTTAGCAGCAGCTTCAAGAACAGCGTTGATAGTATCAGTGTTGATTACGTTTACTGCAGGAAGAGCAAATTTGTTTGCTTTTGCTACTTCAAATACTTTCTGTACGTCATCGCCAGAAATCACACCAGGTTTTACAAAATCGAAGATCTTAGACATGGAAATAGTCCTATTTATTCTATCGTTTTAAGATTAAAAAACTTAAGTTTAAAAATTTGCAATCGTTTGCTCACAACTTATGCCATTCTAGCAAAAAAGTGTGATATGCAGCAAACGTTAAAAGGCGAGATTCACATCTCGCCTTTCTAAATCAATTACGCTTTAGCACGCTCTTCAAGCATTGCTACTGCAGGAAGTACTTTACCTTCAACAAACTCAAGGAAAGCGCCGCCGCCAGTAGAGATGTAAGAAACATCTGCTTTGATACCGAACTTGTCGATAGCTGCTAGTGTGTCACCACCGCCGGCTACTGAGAAACCTTCAGAGTCAGCGATTGCTTTAGAAATACCCGCAGTACCCGCTTCGAAGTTTTTGAACTCGAATACGCCTACAGGGCCGTTCCAAAGAATCGTTTTTGCGTTGCCGATGATTTCAGCTAGAGCTGCAGTTGAATCTGGGCCAAGGTCGAAGATCATGTCGTCGTCTTGAACTTCAGAAACGTGCTTAATTTCAGCTTCTGCGTTTTCGTCGAATGCTTTAGCACATGCAACGTCAGTCGCTACTGGGATAGCACACTCTTTCATTAGCTTCTTAGCCGTTTCAACTAGGTCAGCTTCGTATAGAGACTTACCTACGTTGTGGCCTTCAGCAGCGATGAACGTGTTCGCGATACCACCACCAACAACAAGTTGGTCAGCGATTTTAGAAAGAGATTCTAGAACGGTTAGTTTAGTAGAAACTTTAGAACCACCAACGATAGCCACTAGTGGGCGAGCTGGGTTGTCCATTGCTTTACCAAGAGCTTCAAGCTCAGCAGCTAGAAGAGGACCAGCACATGCTACAGGAGCGTAAGTACCAACGCCGTGTGTAGAAGCTTGAGCACGGTGAGCTGTACCGAATGCGTCCATCACGAAGATGTCACATAGTGCAGCGTACTGCTTAGAAAGTGCTTCTTCGTTCTTCTTCTCGCCTTTGTTAAAGCGAACGTTTTCAAGAACAGTTAGTTCACCAGCGTTTAGCTCAAGACCATTTACGTAATCTTTCGCTAGTTTAACGTCGCAGTCTAGTGCGTCGTTTAGGTAGTTAACTACAGGAGCTAGAGAGAACTCTTCGTTGTATTCGCCTTCAGTAGGACGACCAAGGTGAGAAGTAACCATAACTTTTGCGCCAGCTTCTAGGCAAAGTTTGATAGTTGGTAGAGATGCAAGGATACGTGCATCTGAAGTTACTTTACCGTCTTTTACTGGTACGTTTAGGTCAGCACGGATGAATACGCGTTTACCTGCAAGTTCCAGGTCAGTCATCTTGATCACAGACATGATTTGTCCTCTCAAATTTAAATAAAAATAAAGTTTTGGAAACTCAGCAACCCTGCTAAGCCTATAAATTATTCAACTGGTAATTCTTTAACTACTCATAATATGTGGACACTTAGTATTTATTTCAAGCTAAAAAATAAATAATCCACACATTTGCTTCTAGGTCTTACTTCTTGCCTTCAGAAGCTTGCATTGCAAGAACCGTATCCAGCATCCGGTTCGCAAAGCCCCATTCATTGTCACACCACACAAGCATTTTTACTAAGTGGCCGTTGCTCACTCGAGTTTGTGAACCATCAACAATTGCGCTATGGGGATCGTGATTAAAGTCGATGGAAACGAGCGGCGCTTCAGTATAGTCAACTATATTGTGTAATGTACACTGGGATGCATTAACAATGGTTTGATTTACGTCATTAACTTTCACATTTGCATTAATTGTGACACTTAAATCCATCGCAGTGACGTTTACCGTCGGCACACGTACAGATATAGCTTCAAATTTGTTAGAAAATTTCGGGAAGATTCTTTCAATACCTTTATGCAATTTGGTATCGACAGGAATGATAGATTGGCTTGCAGCTCGAGTACGACGCAAATCGCTATGGTATGCATCAATAACTTGCTGATCATTCATTGAAGAGTGAATGGTCGTGATAGTACCAGACTCAATACCAAAGGCATCATCAAGCACCTTAATGATAGGGACAATACAGTTGGTGGTACATGAACCATTGGAAACGATTCGATGATCGGCTTCGATAGTCTCGTGATTCACACCATAGATAATGGTGTTATCAAGGTCATTAGCACCAGGATGCGAGAACAGCACCTTTTTCGCCCCAGCAGCGATGTGTGCTAGGCCGTCATCTCGGCAACCGTAAACGCCGGTACAATCGAGAACAATATCGACTTCAAGGTCACGCCAAGGCAGCAGTTCAATATCAGCCAGGTGTAAGATACGAATGGTATCAAACTCTCCTTTATCTTCAGCACCAATGCCATGATGAACATAGATGTGCTCTTGATCGTTTGAGATTTTCTTGCCGAAGCGGCCGTGACTGGTGTCGTACTGCAATAGGTGAGCCATAGCGTCAGGCTGAGCAAGCTCATTGACCGCTACTACTTTGATTTGTTGGCTTTTGCCACTTTCATAGACAGCGCGCAATACATTGCGCCCTATTCGTCCAAATCCATTTATCGCGACTTTTAGCATAGTTCCGTACATCTAACCAAAATTTCGTGCAACAGATGATAACTGAATCCTACCTAAAAGGCATTACTTGAATAACTCAGCTTACTTATGACAGATTGATCTGTTGCTTGTAAGCCTTAGTCTAAGTGATAACAAACCCCAGATACAAAAAAACCGAGCTTAAAGCTCGGTTTTTTTCATTCATTTCATTGTTCGCACAAGGCTAATAATCAATGATTAAGCAAGAAGTTCTTTCGCTGTATTTACTACGTTTTCAGTAGTGAAACCGAACATCTTGAATAGCTCGCCTGCTGGTGCAGATTCGCCGAACGTTGTCAT
>NZ_JANVFC010000023.1:0-71979 GCF_025195005.1 Vibrio sp. NC2 | reverse complement strand
TGATCAGATCATGAAACCTAAAAATAGTTCAAAAAAAATCCCCAAGCGTGGCTTAGGGATTTGTGTATAAGAGACAGCCCATTGGGTGCCTTTTGCTATCTGATTTATTGTCGTGCAGATTAAAGCTTTATATCATCAAGACTAAAATCGAGACCGAGATTCATCTCTCTGAGCTCTTTCTCAAGCTGTCTACGATCGTTGATTGCCTCGATTTCTCGCCATTTACGCTTGAGTGGTTTAGAGCGAGTTTTTTGAGTTGCACGAGGCATTTCTAGTTCTGATAGTTCATCGAATTGAAAGCTATCCATAAGCTATATCTCCTTCCGTGGGAATCGTTCTTACGAACCATTAAATATCATATTTAGGTTCACAATAACCTTGATTTGTTTCTCATTTGTTTCAAATCTATGAAGGTTTTGTTCTGTTTTCTTATGCATGCTCACACATTGTGGGGATTTTTATGTACAAAAAACAAGCAAACAAACCTAAGTAAACGATTAAATTAGGGGTTATGGAATGTTAATTCATTGTGCGAATGGAATGGTATTTTTACTACACTGCATTTAAGTGCGTATTGCGCCGTGCGGTAGCGGGTTCTCATTGCCCTAGAAAAAAATACAGATCTTCACTATACCTTGTAAAACCTAGGCTGACGTCATCTTTATAGGATGTCGTTCTTGTTTTAGTGGTACCTTGGTTGTTGTTGATATTATGTCCCGATAATGTGACTTTTATTGGGCTGTATTGTTGAAAATTGTGTTAACAAAAGGTGTGTTATTAGTGAAATGTCATTTTAATATAAGTGTATTTGCATATTGATTTTTAGGCCGTCTCGCTGCATTATCCGCCCGTCAAAAAATACACTGATACGTAAAATGGATGCATGAAGCGACATTTACAATCTAGATCGCAACAAATAAATATAAATCTAATGCCGACACAACTATTGACACTGGCATAGGTGATCTAGAGGAAGGCTCGGAAGCAAGATCGGTGCTTAAACTCAATTACGAGGTTCACGTGACAGACTTAATCAATTTGATGAACGATCTCCTTTGGGGATCTATCTTAGTTTACTTACTCGTTGGTGTGGGTATCTACTTCACTGTACGACTAGGCTTCATTCAATTCCGCCATTTCGGCCACATGTTCTCTGTTCTTAGAAACAGCCGTAAAGCAGACAGTGCTGGTATCTCTTCTTTCCAAGCTCTTTGTACTAGTCTTGCTGCTCGTGTAGGTACAGGTAACATGGCAGGTGTTGCTGTGGCACTAACCGCCGGTGGCCCTGGTGCTATCTTCTGGATGTGGCTAATCGCCATGCTAGGTATGGCAACATCATTTGCTGAAAGCACACTAGCACAGCTATACAAAACGCGTGATAACGACGGTAACTACCGTGGCGGCCCTGCATACTACATGGAGAAAGGCCTAGGTATGCGTTGGATGGGGGTTCTATTCTCTATCTTCCTAATCATCGCATTTGGTCTAGTATTCAACGCGGTTCAAGCGAACGCGATTGCAAGTGCAATGAACACGGCGTTCGACTTTGAGCGTGGCTACGTTGGTGTTGGTATCGTAATTATCTCTGCATTCGTTATCTTCGGTGGTATCCGTAAGATTGCCCGCACTGCAGAAATCATTGTTCCAATCATGGCACTGGCTTACTTAGCTATCGCTATCTACGTAATGCTAATGAACATTGAGAAAGTGCCTGAAGTTCTGGCTCTTATCTTCAAGAGTGCATTCGGTCTGCAAGAAGCAGCAGCGGGTGGCTTAGGTTACGCGATCGCACAAGCGATGATTAACGGTATCAAACGTGGTTTGTTCTCGAACGAAGCGGGTATGGGTTCTGCGCCAAACGCAGCAGCTTCTGCTACGCCTTACCCACCACACCCAGCATCACAAGGTTATGTGCAAATGCTAGGCGTGTTCATGGACACGATTGTTATCTGTTCTGCAACAGTAGCAATCATCCTGATGTCTGGTGAGTATGTACCACACGGTGAAGTAACGGGTATCGAACTCACGCAACGTGCACTAACGGCACAAGTGGGCGAATGGGGTGGTATCTTTGTAGCGGTAGCGATTTTCTTCTTCGCTTTCACTTCAATCATTGCAAACTACTCGTACGCTGAAACGAACCTTATCTTCCTAGAGCACAACAACAAGAAGGGCCTAGTGCTGTTCCGTATCGTTGTACTGGGTATGGTTATGTTTGGCTCTTTGGCGACATTGCCAACGGTATGGGCATTGGCTGACGTATCGATGGGTCTAATGGCGATTGTGAACTTGGTAGCGATCATCTTGCTATCGGGCATCGTGATTAAGCTAGCGAAAGACTACAACCGTCAATTAGACGCGGGTAAAGTACCCACGTTTGATGCGGATGATTTCCCAGAGCTTAAAGCTCAATTGGAAGATGGTATTTGGGTTAACAACAAGAAGAAGTAATCTTGTTGGAGTGATTCATCACTCATCCTAAAATCATTAGAAAGGCTAAGGTTTCGACCTTAGCCTTTTTCTTTGCCTGCGACCTTTTCTTTGTAAGCGATTCTTCTTTGTAAGCGACTTACAGCTAGATCTGTCTATCAAAGTAATAGGAAGAGTCATAAAGACAAGTTGATGTTTTTTCTATACTCTAGCAGCATCCAGTTAGATAACCGATTAGGGTAAAGTTATGTTAGTTGTCGTTTCTCCAGCCAAGACATTAGATTACGAATCACCATTAGCGACTGAGCGCTTCAGCCAGCCAGAGTTTGTTGAACACTCTGCAGAGCTTATTGAAGTGTGTCGTAAGCTGACACCTGCTGATGTATCAGCACTGATGAAGGTAAGCGATAAGATTGCTGGGCTGAACGTAGCGCGCTTTGAGCAGTGGAGCGAGACCTTTACCCAAGACAACGCACGCCAAGCAATCCTAGCCTTTAAGGGCGATGTGTACACTGGCCTAGATGCTGAAACACTGTCGGACGATGATTTTGACTACGCACAAAATCACCTGCGTATGCTTTCTGGGTTATATGGCTTGCTTAAACCGTTAGATCTGATGCAGCCATACCGCCTAGAGATGGGTACGCGCTTAGCCAATGCTCGTGGTACTAACTTGTACCAGTTCTGGGGCAACATCATCACAGATAAGCTGAATGAAGCGTTGAATGCTCAAGGCGATAATGTGTTGATCAATCTAGCATCGAACGAATACTTTAAAGCGGTGAAGCCGAAGAGCCTTGATGGTCAAATCATCACGCCAGTGTTTAAAGACTGCAAGAATGGCCAGTACAAGGTGATCAGCTTTTACGCGAAGAAAGCGCGTGGCATGATGGCTCGCTACATCATTGAGAACAAAATTGATTCCGTTGAAGCGCTGACCAAATTTGATACGGCGGGTTACTACTTCGTTGAAGAAGAGTCGAACGCGAAAGAGTTAGTCTTCAAGCGTGAAGAGCAAAACTAGTAGCTCTTGGTTAATTAGTCACTCTTGGTTAATTAGTTACTCTCGGTTTGAGTTTGAGTTTGAGTTTGAGTTTGAGTTTGAGTTTAAAATTAGAGGTCTAGTCATTTAGCCTGATAACAAGCCAGACAATAATAAACCAGACAAAGAAAAGCCCCATGCAGAGAACTGCATGGGGCTTTTTATTGAATCATTGAAAGGCGGTTAGATTACTTGTTCTTAGCGGCTTTCTTTTTCTTAGCGATTTTCTTTTTCTTAGCAATTTTTTGCTTCGCTACCGCTTTCTTGTCTTCTTTCTTCGGTTTCTTCTTCTTCGTTACCGCGGCTTTCTTATGCGTAGGGCGCATGCCTTCGATGAAGCGTTCTTTGATCGCATCTTCAGTGTAACGAGCAACACGTTCAATCATTAGCTGATCGTGCGCTTCAATGATAGAAACCGCGTTACCTTTCTTACCTGCACGAGCCGTACGGCCGATACGGTGAAGGTAGACATCTGCTGTACGCGGCATGTCGTAGTTAATAACGTGGCTCACATCAGGAAGATCGATACCACGAGCTGCGACGTCAGTTGCCAGCAGTACGTTGATAGAACCATCGCGGAAACGAGAAATCGCGTTGTTACGACGATCTTGAGGCATTTCACCTTGAATCCATACACATGGAATCTGTGCGCTTTCTAGTTGAGCTCGTAGCTCACCTAGGCGATCACGCGTCTTCAAGAAGATGATGCTGCGTTCAGCTTGCTCTGTAATGATATGTTTTAGGATATTAAGCTTGTGCTTAGCTGAATCGGCGCGGTGATACCATTGAGTGATCTTCTTACGTTCACGCAGTGATGATTTAGCATCGATCTCTGCTGGGTTTTTCAGAAGATCTTCAGTGAAACCTTCAATACCTTTACCTTCTAGCGTTGCTGAGAACAGTAAAGTTTGTTTACGCCAGCGACACTCTGCAGATAGACGGTCAACAACAGGACCAAAGCCCATGTCTAGCATACGGTCTGCTTCATCCAGAACTAACCATTCAATTGCACGGCAGTCAAAACGCTCGCCTTCAATGTATTCCATTAAACGACCAGGTGTTGCGACCACGATATCTTGAGTTGTGCTTAAGATATCTGCGTGCTCTTGGTACATCACACCGCCCGTGATCGTAAAGATGTTCAGGCTGGTGTATTTAGCAAGCTCACGTGCTTGTTCGGTGATCTGCATTGCTAGTTCACGCGTTGGCGTTAGGATAAGCATACGTGCAGGGCCAGATTTCTTACGTGGGAAATCCAGTAGGTATTGCAGTGCTGGCAATACAAATGATGCTGTTTTACCAGTACCTGTTGGCGCAGAAGCCAAAACGTCTCTTCCATCTAACGCTTGTGGGATTGCTTCAGCTTGTACCTGTGTTGGGCGTTCGTAGCCCATTTCGTCAATTGCTTTAAGCAGCTCTTGGTTTAGATCGAGTTCTGCAAAGGTTCTGATCACTGTTGTTTCTCCACAAGCAATAAATGTTTCTGCCTCAAAAAGCAGACGATAAAAAAGAGTAGTCGGACATTATAGAAGCATTAGTGATTAGGATCACATGGTATTTGCTACATCTTGAGATAAAAATCTTTAGTAAGGGCAATAAATGCCTCGCTATAACCGCCATCGTGATGGATCGTAAGCGATTCACGCTGCAAATCTTGCTCACAAACAGGATCTTTAGACAATTCAAACAGGACTCGAATTGCCGGTTTTCTGTCTGTTGTTTTCACATCAAGGCGCTTTGCTAGGTACCAACCACATTGTCGGGCAAGCTTGATGAAGCCTTCTCCCTCGGTCGTCGGCAGTATAAAACTGGCTGTGGCGGCATCCGTCGTTATCTCGAAACAACGCTGAGCAAGCTCAAGGTGATCCAAGCTATTGGTGTGCCTCGCGGTGGCTCTTTGGCTTTGCTGTGCCTGCTCTCCAGAGTTGAAGTAGGGCGGATTACAAATTATTGCATCAAATCGTTGCGAGAAATCCGTGGTTAACACGCTGCCATGATGAAGGGAGATGCGATCTTGCCAAGGAGACTGCTCAATATTGACTGTGGCAGCATCAATGGCGTGCTGATCAATATCTATCGCAGAGATTGAAGCATCCTCAAAACGCTGCGCAGCCATCAAGGCCAACAGACCTGTTCCTGTTCCAATATCGAGTACACATGATCTTTGTGGCAGGCTTACCCACGCGCCAAGTAACACGCCATCGGTACTGACGGGCATGCCGCTTTGTCCTCCGTAAATAGAGAATTTTTTGAAATTGAAGCTTTTGGTTTCGGTTTTTTTGTCTTTCATGAATGTTCTGGATATCGATATATTTTAAGTGATTAGCTCTAATGTTAATTAATTGTATGGCTCAATGTTCTATTTGAGAATTCATTGTTGTTAATTATGGTTAGCTTATAATTATGGCAATATTTCCATATCCAGTGGAATCCACTGCTTTTGGTTCTCAAATGCAAATTTATATGGTGTTTTTTTGTGGTGACTTGCAGCTAGCCAAGTGTTTCGTCATTATGCGCGACTATTTTATAGATTGATTGGCAGCTTCTAGCTGTAACATTCACGTAAGCACAACATAAATTCATAAATATAATTAAGGATTATCTGTGAAACAGAGTCTAAAACTAACAGATATAATGGCATTGGGCTTTATGCTTTTTGCGTTTTTCTTAGGTGCGGGTAACATCATCTTCCCACCTCTTGCTGGCCAATTAGCTGGTGACCACTTTCTTCCAGCGATGTCTGGTTTCCTGCTGACCGCCGTTGGTCTGCCGTTAATCACTATCGTCGCAGTTGCAGTGGCTGGTGGCTCTTGGGGTCATCTAACCAAAGATCTTCCAAAGCGAGCTGCAACTATCATGGCTGTGCTGATCTTTATCATCATCGGTCCTGCATTCGCTGCGCCACGTACCGGCCTTGTTGCTTATGAGATGGCGGTGAAACCGTTCTTCATCGATGCCTCTCAAGCTCACCTCACTCTTTTTTCAATTGCATTTTTTGTGGTAGCGATGTTCTTCTCATGGTCGCAAGGTAAGCTTATCGATGTAATCGGTAAGGTACTGACACCTGCACTATTTGTTGGTTTGGTTGTACTGGCAGTTGCTGTGTTCGTTAACCCACAAGGCGACATTCTTGCGGCTCATGGTGAGTACATTACTCAGCCACTGACCAAAGGTTTCCTTGAAGGCTACAACACCATGGATACGTTTGCTTCGTTGATGTTTGGTATGCTGATCGTTGATGCGATTCGCAGCAAGGGCATTACTGATCGTGCAGCGACGACTAAGTACCTTATCAGCGCAGGTTGTATTGCCGCGGCTGGTCTAGCGTTTGTTTACATCTCTTTGTTCTTCTTGGGCGCAACAAGCGCAACAGTCGCAGCGGGTGCGGACAATGGCGGTGCTATCTTAAGCCTTTACGTTCAATCACTGTTTGGCCCATCAGGTCAGCTAGTGCTTTCAGTGATCGTATTACTGGCATGTCTAACAACGGCGATTGGCCTTGTTTCAGCATGTTCTGATTACTTCAGCTCGCTAACGCCTTTGTCTTACAAGACTTGGGTAATCATCAACGGTGTAGCTTGTGCAACCGTAGCGAACGTTGGACTTTCTCAACTGATTTCTCTGTCAGTTCCAGTACTGTTTGCACTGTACCCAGTCGCTATCGCTCTAGTCGCACTGACGTTCTTGCGTAGCCGTTTCCCTAATCCAAAAGCCGCTTACCGTGTGGTTGTATTAGTGTCTCTACTGTTTGCTCTTATTGATGGCGCTAAAGTAGCGGGTGTAGATGTGTCTGCACTTAAGATGCTGCCATTGTTCGAGATCGGTATGGGTTGGTTACTTCCAACTGCTGCAGCAATCATCTGCATGTTCTTTGTTGGTAAAGCAACAGAACAAGAGATGGCTGAAGAGACCGTTTAATCTTCCGTTGAGATTAGATTGTCCTTCGAGATGAAATAGAAAAGGCCTCATTACTTCGCAGTAATGAGGCCTTTTTGTATCTAATCGATGATGTTCTTTCTGCCTGAAGCTTTTAGCTTTTAGCTTTTAGCTTTTAGCTTTTAGCCCTTAGCCTTAGCCTTAGCCCTTAGTTCTTAGCTCTGAACTCTAAGGAAGCAGAACTTATAGCTTTTCGCTGTACTCGACGAGGACTTGTTCAACCCAAGTTGCGATACGTTCGTCGCTGAGTTCGTACTGTGAATCTTCATCGAGAGCCAAACCAACAAACTGAGACTTGTCTTCTGTTAGTGCTTTAGATGCTTCGAATTCGTAGCTGTCATCGTTTGGCCAGAAGCCGACAAACTCAGCGCCTGCGGTTTTCAATTCATCATGCAATAGACCCATCGCATCTAAGAACCACTCACCGTAGCCCTCTTGGTCACCTAGACCAAACAGAGCCACAACCTTGCCTTTCATTGGCGTTGTTGCGATGTCTTCCCACAACTCATTCCAGTCTTCTTGAATTTCACCGAAATCCCACGTTGAGATACCAAGCAGTAAAAGGTCGTAGTCCGCCATAAAAGAAAGAGGGGTTTCTTTCACGTTATGGATATCAACTAAGTCTTCACCAATAATGCCGCGAATTTTCTCTGCTGCCATTTCGGTATAGCAGGTGGTTGAGCCGTAAAATAATCCAATTTTCATAGCAAACGTTCGATTTTAATTTCAGATGGCGAATTCTAACCATAAATCGACTTCGATTGCAGCGATTATCCGCTCAAGTCGTAATTTTTATGGCATTCATATTTGCTCTGACATACTCTCAAAACAGTTTCCAATATTGTGAGTAACACTATGCAGTCGCCTCAAGGGCAGAGCGCAGACCACGGTCTCGTTGAGCAGTTTTTAGATGCTATGTGGATGGAGAGGGGGTTATCGGAGAATACGCTTGTCTCATACCGTACCGACTTGTCCAAGCTTCTAACGTGGATGGAAAAGAACAATTACCGCCTCGACTTTATAAGCCTTTCAGGGTTACAGGATTATCAAGGTTGGTTAGCCGACGCCGATTTTAAGCAGACTTCCCGTGCTCGCATGTTGTCGGCGATTCGTCGCTTGTTCCAATACTTGCACCGCGAGAAAGTGAGAGGCGATGACCCGAGTGCATTGTTGATCAGCCCTAAGCTGCCACAGCGCTTGCCAAAAGATTTGAGTGAAGAGCAAGTTAATGCACTGCTAGAGGCTCCTGATCCCAATGACCCTATTGAGCTTCGCGATAAAGCGATGCTTGAGTTATTATATGCAACTGGTCTTCGTGTTACCGAGTTAGTCAGTTTGACCATGGAAAATATCAGCCTAAGACAAGGCGTGGTGCGTGTTATTGGTAAAGGCGGTAAAGAGCGCTTGGTGCCAATGGGCGAAAATGCCGTGGACTGGATTGAGACTTTTATTGAACAAGGTCGGCCACAACTGCTCGGCGAAAACAGTTCTGATGTGGTTTTTCCGAGTAAACGCGCCAAGCAAATGACCCGTCAGACGTTCTGGTATCGTATTAAGCATTACTCGGTTGTTGCTGGTATAGACACAGAGCTATTGTCACCGCACGTGTTAAGACACGCTTTTGCGACTCATTTACTGAACTATGGCGCAGATCTCAGGGTCGTACAGATGTTGCTTGGGCATAGTGACTTATCGACAACCCAAATTTATACTCACGTGGCGACCGAAAGGCTGAAGCAAATTCACGCGCAGCATCACCCACGTGCTTAAATCCATTTATTTTTAAGGTGAACTTAATGAGCGTATTACGCCGTCTTCCTCTATTAGTGCTTCCTCTCATGATTACTGCATGTAATGCATCAGAAGCGAAAGTAGAACAAACATCAACAGCCGTAGAAGTTGCTCCAGCTCAAGCTATCGATACAGCAGCGTTAACTAAGCGTTTTGAAAAAATCGGTATCAAGGTAGAGAAGATCGTTCCTTCAGACATCGATGGCCTATTAGAAATTCAAACTAACAGTGGCATTATCTTTTCTTCTCCAGAGGGCGATCACTTTCTAGCCGGCACTCTTTACTCTCTGGATGATAACGGCAAATTCAGTGACGTTCTGGCTGAGCGTCAAGCTCCGCTGAATGCTGAAAAGGTCGCGGCGATGTCGGATACGGTTATCGAATATAAAGCCGATAACGAAAAATACGTTGTGACGGTATTTACTGACATTACCTGTGGCTACTGTGTTCGTCTGCACAGCCAAATGCAAGGCTATAACGATCTAGGTATTACCGTTCGTTACATGGCTTACCCACGCCAAGGTGCAACAGGACAAGTTGCCGATCAAATGGCAGCAATCTGGGCTTCAGATGATCCAAAAACAGCCATGCACGATGCTAAAGTAAACCGTCAAATGCCAGCGTCTGGTAAAGACCTAGCAGAGCAGAAGCAGATCATCGCTAAACAATACCAACTAGGTCGTGAGCTTGGCATCAATGGCACACCTGCTATCGTGCTAGCAAGTGGTGAGTTGGTGAGTGGTTACTTACCGCCAGCACAACTTCTTCAACGTTTAGAGCAATAATATCGTTTCTGTATTGCCAATTTATCCCCCATGTTTTTGATTTAAGGAGTGGCCTGATTAATATCAGGCCCATTTTTATATGATAGAGATCCAACGCCGTCCAGAGGTCGACACTTCAGTCTTACCTGCTCACTTACCTGACTTGTTAAAGCGCATTTATGTGAGTCGCGGAATCGACAGTGCTGACCAACTAGAGACAGCAGCGAAAGGCTTGCACTCTTATCAAAAACTGGGCGGCATTGATGCTGCGGTTGAATTGTTGTTCAAAGCCATTCAGCAGCAAAAACGCATCATCATTGTTGGTGACTTTGATGCCGATGGCGCAACCAGTTCGGCGTTGTCTGTGCTTGCTCTGCGTATGTTGGGCAGCTCTAACGTTGATTATCTAGTACCAAACCGTTTTGAAGATGGTTATGGCTTGAGCCCTGAGGTTGTCGAACAGGCGATCGAACTTGGTGCTGAAGTGATCATGACCGTGGACAACGGTGTCTCTTCGATTGACGGTGTCCGTTTCGCTAAAGAGAAAGGGCTAGACGTTCTGGTTACTGATCATCACTTACCGGGCAATGAACTGCCAATCGCCGATGCGATGGTCAATCCGAACCTAGAAAGCTGTGCATTTCCTTCAAAAGCGCTAGCGGGTGTTGGGGTTGCGTTTTATCTGATGATGGCGTTGTGTGTTCACATGCGTAAGTTGGGCTGGTTTGCTCAACACGGTATGACAGAGCCCAAGTTGATGGAACTGATTGACCTAGTGGCACTGGGTACTGTTGCGGATGTGGTTCCACTTGATGAAAATAACCGAATCTTGGTGCACCAAGGGCTACAACGCATTCGTGCGGGCAAAGCTCGTCCGGGTATTCAAGCCTTGATTGAAATTGCTAAGCGAGATGCTAAGCGATTAGTTGCCTCCGATTTTGGTTTTGCGCTTGGTCCACGTATCAATGCGGCTGGCCGATTGGATGACATGTCTTTTGGTGTTGAGCTGCTAATGAGTAACAACATCCATGCCGCGCGTCGAATGGCCAGCGAGTTAGATGGCTTGAACCAAACACGTAAAGAGATCGAAGAGGGCATGAAACAAGAAGCGATGGCTTTTTGTGAGCGCCTTGAATTTGGTAAAGACGATTTGCCTTCTGGTTTGGCGCTGTTTCAACGTGATTGGCACCAAGGCGTAATCGGTATTCTCGCTTCGCGTATCAAAGACAAATATCACCGCCCAGTGATCGCATTTGCTGATGGTGGTGAAGGCAGCATCAAGGGTTCATGTCGTTCGATTCCAGGTTTGCACATGCGCGATGCGCTAGACAGAATCGATACTCAAAACCCTGGCTTGATCTTGAAGTTTGGTGGTCACGCAATGGCTGCTGGCTTAACCATTATGGAAAAAGACTTCGAGCGATTCAGCAAGATGTTTGATGACGTTGTGCGTAAAGAACTCGGTGAGACGGCACTTAAGGGCATTATCTTGTCTGATGGTGAGCTGTTACCTGAAGAGTTCTCAATGCATACCGCTGAGACGTTGCGTTCAGGTGGTCCTTGGGGCCAAGCTTTCCCAGAACCGATCTTTGATGGTGAATTTAAAGTGCTGCATCAAAAACTGGTAGGTGAAAAACACCTTAAATTGATGCTAGAACCTCTATACAAAGGCCACCCAACCAACGTGATGATTGATGGTATTGCTTTCAATGTTGATTTACGTCGTTGGCCTGATGCGTCCGTGAAAACGGTTCACCTTGCATTTAAGCTGGATATCAACGAGTTTCGTGGCAACCAATCGTTGCAGTTGATGGTTGACCATATTGAAGCCAAATAGTTGAAGCCAAATAGCGTTATCGTTCACTGAATGATGTTCATCATTTAGCCCCAAATTCAACAAGCTCTGTTCAAAAGCAGGGCTTGTTTTCTTTCTTTCCCTTACAAATTTCACGTGTTTTTTCTGTCTGTCAATTTTATATTCCATTAAGTTGTTGAATCTTGGCTTTCCGCTCTAAAAAATTCTGTATCTCCGTCACACTTTTGAGTACAATTCTTCGGTTAAATTCTACTCATAAATGATGAGCTAAAATGTTTGAAATCAATCCTATTAAAAACCGTCTGCAGGATGTGTCTGAACGCACAAATATCCTGAGGGGGTATCTTTGACTATGACGCTAGAAAAGAGCGTCTAGAAGAAGTAAACGCAGAATTAGAACAACCGGATGTATGGAACGAACCTGAGCGTGCTCAAGCGCTAGGTAAAGAACGTTCTGCATTGGAAGCAGTAGTAGAAACGATCGACCAACTTGACCAAGGTGTTGAGGATGTTGAGGGTCTATTAGAGCTTGCGGTTGAAGAAGAAGACCAAGAAACGTTTGACGAAATCGAACCAGAATTAGCAGAGCTAGAAGCTAAGCTAGAAAAACTGGAATTCCGTCGTATGTTTGCTGGCGATCACGACGCATCAGATTGCTACATCGATTTACAGTCAGGATCGGGCGGTACAGAAGCTCAAGATTGGACTTCAATGATGTTGCGTATGTACTTACGTTGGGCAGATTCGAAAGGCTTCAAGACCGAAGTGATCGAAGTGTCTGATGGTGATGTTGCTGGCCTTAAAGGCGCAACGGTACGTATTTCTGGTGAATACGCTTATGGTTGGTTACGTACAGAGACAGGTGTTCACCGTCTAGTTCGTAAGTCACCATTTGATTCAAGTGGCCGTCGTCATACTTCATTTGCATCTGCGTTTATCTACCCAGAGATTGATGACAACATTACGATCGATATTAATCCTTCTGACTTACGTATTGACGTATACCGTGCCTCTGGTGCTGGTGGTCAACACGTAAACACCACGGAATCGGCGGTACGTATTACTCACGTTCCAACCAACACCGTGGTTCAATGTCAGAATGACCGTTCGCAGCATAAGAACAAAGACCAAGCGATGAAGCAGCTGCGTGCTAAGCTTTTTGAACTTGAGATTCAAAAACAAAATGCTGAAAAACAAGCGAGCGAAGAAACGAAATCAGACATCGGTTGGGGCAGTCAAATCCGCTCTTACGTACTGGATGATTCTCGTATCAAAGATTTGCGCACCGGCATCGAAAATCGCAATACTCAAGCGGTTCTTGACGGTGACTTAGACAAGTTTATTGAAGCTAGCCTGAAATCAGGTCTGTAAGCTTTACCAACTCTTAAGCTTTACCAATAATATTGGTAAAAATGCCTATATTTTCAAAAATATAGCTGTCCAAATTATAAAAGCAAGGTACATCTCTAATGACTGATGCTGTTCAAAACGAAAACGCACAAGAAGCTTCTTCACCTGAAGAGAACAAACTAATCGCTGAACGCCGTAGCAAGCTGGATCACATCCGCTTGAACTGCAAAGCGAACGGTCACCCAAATGATTTCCGTCGTCAGCACCTAGCTGGCGATCTTCAAGCGGAATTCGGTGAGAAGACTAAGGAAGAGCTAGAAGAGCTTAACCACATCGTTGCGATCGCTGGTCGTGTTATGGCGAAGCGTGGTCCATTCCTTGCGATTCAAGAAACTTCTGGTCGTATCCAAGCATACGCAGCGAAAGACGTACAAAAAGTACTGAAAGAGAAGTACCAAGGCCTAGATATCGGTGACATCATCGGTGTTAAAGGCGCGCTTCACAAATCTGGTAAAGGTGACCTTTACGTGAACATGGAAGAGTTTGAACTGCTAACTAAAGCACTTCGTCCTCTACCAGAGAAGTTCCACGGTCTAACTGACCAAGAGATGCGTTACCGTCAGCGTTACGTTGACCTAATCGTGAACGAAGACTCTCGTAACACATTCATCGTGCGTTCTAAGCTTGTGTCTTCAATCCGTAACTTCATGAGCTCAAAAGGCTACCTAGAAGTTGAAACGCCAATGATGCACGTGATCCCGGGCGGTGCTACAGCACGTCCATTCATCACTCATCACAACGCATTAGACATCGACATGTACCTACGTGTTGCACCTGAGCTTTACCTTAAGCGTCTAGTGGTTGGTGGTTTTGACCGTGTATTCGAGATCAACCGTAACTTCCGTAACGAAGGTCTTTCTCCACGTCACAACCCAGAATTCACAATGATGGAATTCTACCAAGCGTACTCTGACTACAAAGATCTAATGGATCTAACGGAAGAGATGCTAAGCACAGCAGCGATGGACGTTCTTGGTTCTACTTCTATGCCTTACGGTGACGAAACGGTTGAGTTCGGTGGCACTTACGCTCGCATGAGCATGTTCGATGCAATCAAACACTACACGCCTGAAAATGCAAACATTCAAGCTCTGACTGAAGATGATCTTCAGAACAGAGAATTGATGGTTAAAATTGCAGAAGAAGTGGGTCTGTACGTTGAGAAATTCTGGACTTGTGGTCAGCTTCTTGAAGAGATCTTTGGTGAAACGGCTGAGCCTCAGCTAATTCAACCAACATTCATCACGGGTTACCCAGCGGACATCTCTCCATTGGCTCGTCGTAGCGACAGCAACCCATTCTTCACAGACCGCTTTGAGTTCTTCATCGGTGGCCGTGAAGTAGCGAATGGTTTCTCTGAGCTTAACGATGCACAAGACCAAGATGAGCGTTTTAAAGCGCAAGTTAACGCAAAAGACGCGGGTGATGACGAAGCGATGTACTACGATGCAGACTACATTACTGCACTAGAGCACGGCTTACCGCCAACAGCGGGTCAAGGTATTGGTATTGATCGTCTAGCGATGCTATTTACAAATACGCACACAATCCGTGACGTGATCTTGTTCCCGGCAATGCGTCCACAAGCGTAATACTCGCTTATGGGATGTAACAGCCCATCTAATTAAAAAAGCCACCTTCGGGTGGCTTTTTCTGTTTTTAGGCTGCAAAACCTAGCCTGTACCGCACTCTTGATTCGAAAAACCATTATTTCTGACATAGTCTTACTATTGAGACATAAAATCTAAGATAGTCTCACTACTATACGTCCTGCGCTGAATACGATCTCGTGGCATTTTGTCGAACGATGAAGCAGTGACTCGTATTAGCTTGATTTAAATAAAAATAGAATAAGGAAGAAGGATGGGAACTCAATTTAAGATGGATTCCTTACCAGGTTCTCTTATCGTCGTTGGTGGTGCGTACGAACCCTGGTTATCAGTGTTAGAGCAAGTGGGTTGGCAATGTACCCAGTGTGCAGATTTACGAAAAGCCGATGCCTTGATTGCTGACATTGGCCCATGCATTGGCATTGTGGATCTTAGTCATGATGAGTTTAGCCTTAACGGTATCGCTAATCTCGTGAGCAACAACAAGCAAGTAAGATGGCTCGCCTTTATTCGTGAATCGCAATTGAGCTCTGATACCATTTGCCAATTTATCGTGAACTTCTGTATCGACTTTTTCACGGCGCCAATCCCAGATGCCCAGTTATTGAGTACCATTGGTCACCAACTGGGTATGCTCAAGCTTGAGCAGAAAGTATGGCCAAACTACGGCATCAACAACAATATGGGTTTGCTTGGCGACTCTGTGGCTGTGAAGCGTTTGAGAGACCAAGTAAAGCGCATTGGGCCGACAGATGTCAGTATCCTGATTTACGGAGAGAGTGGAGCAGGAAAAGAGACGGTTGCACGCTCAATTCATCAGAACTCTTCGCGAGCGCAAAAGCCATTTTTAACGGTCAATTGTCGTGCCTTGTCTGAAATGAGAATAGAGGCCGAGGTATTTGGTATCTCTGCACAGCCCGCTGCAGCACCTTGTCTGTTGGAAGAAGCCGACGGCGGAACGATCTTACTCAATGATGTATTGGCGATGCCACGTAATCAGCAGTTGAATCTGCTGCGTTTCTTACAAGAAGGTAAAATTGAAACTGCGGATGGTCCTAAGCCTGTCGATGTGCGCATTCTGGCCGCGAACTCTTCTGATATCGAAAAGGCATTGATCGAGGGCGACTTCAATGAAGAGCTTTATCATTACATCAATGTTCTGCGCATTCACGTTCCGAGCTTAAAAGAGCGAGTGAGTGATATTTCAGTATTGGCTAATCATTTTCTACGTGAGTATTCAAAAGAGTTTAATGCTCAAGCGAAGAGCTTTTCAGACGATGCTATCCGCTCGATGAATCGTTATCACTGGCCGGGCAATGTGCGTGAGTTGATGAATCAAATTAAGCGTGTCGTGCTGATGTCGGATGCGGTGATCATTGACGATCAACAACTGGATTTACCAAAACAGAATGATGAGCGCCGCAGTCTCAAAAGTATCCGTGAGCGTTCAGAGCGAGATGCGTTGCTGATTGTTCTGGAATCTTATGGTGGTCAAGTATCGTTGGCCGCTAAGGAGCTTGGAGTTTCGCGTGCAACCATGTACCGATTGCTGAATAAACATAGCCTGATTTCTGAAGGTGTTGTTTAGAGCTCTCTATTCATTGATTTTATCCAGTTAGTGTAAATCTAAGAGCCACGCATGATGCGTGGTTTTTTATATCCATTGCTACAACTTCTCGTTGATCGTTGACTGACTGACTGACTGACAGATTGACAGATTGACAGATTGACAGATTGACAGATTGACAGATTGACAGATTGACAGATTGATAGATTGATAGATTGATAGATTGAGCTATTGGTGGCTCGGTCTTTAAGAGAGATATTCTGTGATTTTATATAATCATAGTGAATATGTTATATATAAAGTGATATGCAACTAATATTTTGGGTGAATCATTTGTTTTGAAATTGTTAATCAATTATCGGTTGAATAATATACTCACTTGGTTAGACTTTAACCGTGAAAGCAATGGTTTAACAAAGACTTATTTGCTTTTATTATCTCATTTCTTTTTGGATTTTTTAGTTAGTTTGGAGGCGCAAATGAAACATTTCGATTTTATACAGCATATTTGCGCGTCGTTTGATCCGTGTACTGACATGGTGACAGTTATGTCACAAACATCAGCCATGGCCGATCGAAACACCCAAGATAAACCTAACTAATAGATCCGTACCCTTATTTGGCTGCGGAAAAATAGCAGCTAAGTGAGAAGCCCTCATACTATCTAACACGCTATTTTTCCTCAGTTTATTTTACAACTGGAGAGTTATTATGCGTCACTCAGTATACTTAAAACTAGCAACAGTCCTTATCCGTGCAGACCTTCGTCGTGAAGAACGTGAATGGCAACGAAAAGTTCGTCGTAGTTCATACGATCTACCATGGAACAATACTCATTTATTGAGAGATATTGGCCTTGAAGCCGATGGTCGACCAATTGGTTTTTCTGAACCTGAAGTCGTTACGATTGAACGTCGAGTTCGTCACCTTCGTCGAGTCTTAAGCGCGCGAATACCGACGTAATCTTGTGGGGTGATAGCGCCTTTCACCCCTTAAGATAAATATCAGCGATAGTTGTGGCGTCGAAAGTGCAAGCTTTTGAACTAAAACTGGCCAAAAAAGAGAAGCACTTGCTTCTCTTTTTTGCTTTTTTAAGCCGTTATGTGTGCTTTTTTAAGTCGTTATCTAGTAAAGAAAAAGAGTTCTACTACGCTTTATAGAGCAAGGGAGGCTGGCTATGCAAAAGCATCAATTAGACATGTGGTTACATGGAGAGCACAAAGACTCTTATCAAACACCGAAAGTATACGTTATTGGCTGTTCCGATATCTCGGAATATCTATTAGCAGTGGAATATAAACACAAGCTAGAACCGGTAAAGCAAGACGGTGAGCCGCTTCACTTTGGATCCTTGGATCAAGTGAAAGAAGAGTTGCTCCGGCTCGGTTTTGAAAAGGCGTATCTTCGCTTACACAACGCCTATGACGAGTTTGGCAATGAGCCAAGCCAAAGCTACTGTGATATTGAACTGGCGCTCAAACCTCATTAGAGAGCGTTTGTAGCTAGAGATTGATTCTAGTTACTGGCGGTTTGTAACATACTGATAGTTTGGTCCATCTATGCTAGATAAGAGCTCTATGCGTAATGGGTTGTCAGCAATTTATGGGTGAATTGAGTCCGTAGATAGAAACCACGTGGCTTAGTCTTGATAGGTTTTCCACTTGCACCGTAAGCTTCTGTTAACACGCGACTGTTGGCCGCTTTTGGTCTTAAATGCAGTGCTTCACCGTGTCTTGCTGTTATCTGCTCAACGTTACCCAACACGATCAACTCCATCAGCTCTTCCCAATCTCTTTTCAGGAGTTCGTTTTCAGCTAGGCTTGGTGTCCAGAGTAATGGGGAGCCAACATGCCTTTCTGCCAGCGGAATCTCTCTTTCTCCCTCAACAGGGATCCACAACACTTTAGACAGCTTGTTTCGAACGTGACTGGTTTCCCAAGTTATGCCTTGCACGCCCATCAATGGAGCGACACAAACAAAGGTGGTTTCGAGTGGCTTTCCAGAGTAACCAATCGGGATGCTTTTAAGCTCGATACCGAGTTTGGCAAAATCTTGCTCTGGTTTACTGCCAGCGGGCGCACCCAAGTGCCATTCCAATAGCTGTCCAACCCAGCCTTTATCGCGCTTGAGGTCGTTTGGCATCACCATCTCGGCTTCATCGGCGAGCTCTTTAAAGGTCATTCCGGCGATAGCATACGCTCTGTCTAGCAGTTCTTGTTGTGTTTGTGGTTCTGGTTTCATAATAAAAGGCATGATCAAAAAAATGATTTTACCAGAAGTTATCACCATATGACGACTGGTTAAGAAATGATCTCCTTGTTAGGAAAGGGATCAAACTCATGGTTATCCACAGGACATAAAGGTAATTAATTGAAATATTAATTTAGTGGATAAATAAACAGGGGTTTATGGTGGATTAAATGCTTGCCAAATGGGGTTCAAAATGAATCTTTCACTTACTAGTGTGGATAAACATCGGAGTGGTTGATCTTTAACCACGTTCTTTTTTTGAAAGATCTTTTACTTTTCTAATGTTTTTAAAAATGAAAATTTAATTTTAATTCATTGATTTTAAATGGGATAAATTGTAATTATTCGGATTGGTGTTTTTAGTGTTGATGAATCTATGGATTAAAAAAAACGATTGCGGGTAATTCTTCACATAGTTATTCACAGAAAAGGTGAATAAATGTGGTCTATGTCTCACTATTGTGTGGGTAACTAGAATTTGAGCAAAACTTATCCATATTCTTAGTTAATATTCATAAATATAGCGCTTGTCACGTCACTAAGTTTGCTCCGATTGGGGATATGTGGAAAAATCAGAGTAATTAAAAATTTAGATAGAGGTTGGCCAGTGATAGATGGCGATGGTTACCGATTAAATGTTGGTATTGTAATCTGTAACAACCATGGTCAGGTCTTCTGGGCTAAACGATACGGGCAACATTCATGGCAATTCCCTCAAGGGGGAATAGATGAAGGTGAAACTCCGGAACAAGCAATGTACCGCGAGTTGTATGAAGAGGTTGGCCTTACTAAAAAGGATGTAAAGATCGTCGCGACAAGTCGTCATTGGTTACGCTATAAGCTGCCCAAACGACTGGTTCGGTGGGATTCTAAACCTGTCTGTATTGGACAAAAACAGAAGTGGTTTCTTTTACGCTTAGATTGCGATGAATCGCAGATCAATATGCAGCGTGGAAGTACACCTGAGTTTGATGGTTGGCGTTGGGTGAGTTACTGGTACCCAGTTCGACAAGTTGTTTCTTTCAAGCGAGATGTTTACCGTCGAGCGATGAAAGAATTCGCATCTTTAGCAATGCCGTTTAAAGAGCGAAAAACAAAAGGAAAACGCAAATTGCGTAGAGGTTAAGCATGCTCAGTCAACTAAGGGAAATAGTTGAACACGTATCAAGAGTTGAAGATGTGTCGACGGCTCTTGATATTTTGGTTAAAGAGACATGCAGTGCGATGCAGACGGAATGTTGCACCGTGTATTTGGCCAATAATGATATGCAGCGTCTTGAGTTGATGGCAACTCAAGGCCTGATCTTCAAAGGCAATAGCATTCACATTGGTTTTGACGAAGGTCTGGTTGGCCTTGTTAAAAGAAGTGCTGAACCTATCAACCTTGCACAAGCGTCTGCTCACCCTGCTTATAAGTTTTTTCCAGAGCTTGGAGAAAAGGTTTATCACTCTTTTCTCGGCACTCCGATTATCCATCGCAAGCAAGTGCTTGGCGTATTGGTTATTCAACAGAAGTCTCCTCGTTTATTCAGTGAGATGGAAGAATCCTTCCTTGTCACTCTCTCAGCACAACTTGCGGTCATTGTGGCGCACGCTCAAACTCAAGGCCATTGGCTTTTAGAGCAACAGAAGCTACCTAAGATTAAAGGTATTGCAGCTTCATCGGGCGTTGCGATTGGCGATTTATGGTGGGACAACACTCAGCCTGAACTTACCGATGTTTATCCAGCATCGACGCTTAATGTTGAAAGAGAGCATGAAATGCTGGCAGTCGCCGTCGAAAATGCTCTCAATGACTTTAAGCGAATGCGAAAGCGCCTAGACAGTGAAATCAATAAAGACGCGTTGGCGATCTTTGACCTGTTTACTCACTTACTCAACGATCCAATGTTACGTAAGGATCTTAAGAGCCAAATCCAGAAAGGCGATAAGGCCGATTGGGCATTAAGGCAGGTTGTTGAGAGCTACTCGAATCGCTTTGCTCGTATGTCAGACGTGTACCTTCGTGAGAGGGCACAAGACATCCGAGAGCTTGGTCAAAGATTGCTCTATTTCCTTCACAATTCTGAACATGAACTTCGCACGCTAGATAAGCCAATTATTTTGGTGGTTCGAGAGTTAACGGCTTCGGTATTGGCCTCTATTCCCAAAGAAAAACTATTAGCGGTTATTTCTTTGGAAGGGGCGGCGAATTCACATGCCGCGATTTTATCTCGAGCTTTGGGTATTCCTTCTGTTATGGGGGTTAACCTAAATCTTGCTCAAGCTAATGGTAAGCAAGCGATTGTTGACGGGTATAGTGGCGAGATTTTTATTGAGCCGACTCAAAACCTGCTCAAAGAATATCAAGGGCTGATTCTAGAAGAGAGTGAGCTCTCTTCGATGGTCAATCGAGAACTATACTTACCGGCAAAAACGCAAGACAACCAGCAAGTCGAGATCCTGCTTAATGCGGGCTTGAGTGCCGACACCAATATCGCTATCAACCAAGGCGTTGATGGGGTGGGGCTGTATCGAACCGAAATTTCTTTCTTGTTACAGCAGAGGTTTCCGTCAGAGGACGAACAATTCAAGCAATACCGTTCTGTACTCGCGAGCTACCCTGAGAAGCAAGTGGTGATGCGTACACTCGATATCGGTGGTGATAAGGCCTTACCTTATTTCCCAATCGAAGAGGACAACCCATTCCTTGGCTGGCGTGGTATTCGTTTTACGCTCGATCATCCTGACATCTTTATTATTCAGTTACGTGCCATGCTACGTGCGAGCTGTGAAAGCCATAACTTGAGTATTTTACTGCCGATGATATCTGGTGCTCAGGAACTGGATGACGCGCTACAACTTATTGAACAAGCGTATGACGAAGTGCATGAGCTTGATAACCGAGTGCGTATGCCTCGCGTTGGTATCATGATTGAAGTGCCATCAATGCTTTACATACTGCCGCTGATTGCTGATAAGGTCGACTTTGTTTCCGTCGGTACCAACGACTTAACTCAATATTTATTAGCGGTTGATCGGAACAATTCACGAGTATCCGATGTCTATGAATCCATGCACCCTGCGGTGATCATGGCATTAAAACAAATTCATGATACTTGTAAGCAACATCAATTACCTGTGTGTATTTGTGGCGAGCTAGCCGGTGATCCTATGGGCGCGTTGTTACTGATTGGGTTGGGGTATGAGACGTTAAGTATGAATACCTCGAATGTCGCGAGGACTAAATATTTGATTCGCCAATCTAACTTGAGTGAATTACAGGATTTGGCAAATAGAGCGCTTTCAAAGCCATATGGTAGTGACATCTATAGTATGATGCTGAACTATTTCGAAGAGCGTGAATTTACAGGCTTCATTCGAGCAGGTAAAAAATAGGATTTAACGTGTCATATGAACTGATAGGCTTGTTAGCGGGCCTTGGTGCTATTGTTGGTGTTTTAGCGGGCTTGCTAGGCATTGGCGGTGGTTTGCTGGTCGTTCCTGCCTTGCTATTTTTGCTTCCTAAAGCGGGTATTCCTCAAGAGTTTGCGATGCAAATGGCATTGGCAACCTCGTTATCAACCATTATTGTTACCTCGGGATCGTCTGCAATTAACCATTTAAAATTGGGTAATGTGGAACTTTTTGTCGTTAAGTGGTTGATGCCTGGTGTGGTGATTGGTGGTTTCCTAGGTTCTTTTGTCGCCGACGTTATTCCTGCTCAATATCTGCCAAAAGTCTTTGGTGTGATTGTCTTGGTATTGGCGTTGCAGATGTTGTTGTCGATCCGCTCTAAGAGTCAAAAGTCGATGCCGGGTTCAGCTAAGACCATGTTATGTGGTGGCGGTATTGGTTTGGTTTCAAGCTTGGCTGGTATTGGTGGTGGTTCTTTATCTGTGCCTTTCCTTAACCATCACGGTGTGGAAATGCGTAAAGCTGTAGGCTCATCCTCTGTATGTGGTTGTGTTATCGCGATTTCGGGAATGCTAGGCTTTATTTGGCATGGCTCTTCTGTCGATGATCTTCCGGCGTATAGCTTGGGTTATGTTTATCTACCGGCTTTGATAGCGATATCTTGTACCTCAGTACTAACCACACGAGTTGGCGCTAAACTGGCCACTCAATTGCCAACCCCCGTGCTGAAGAAATTCTTTGCGGTATTTTTAATGTTTATAGCAGCCACTATGCTGCTGTAGTGTCTTTTCTGTTAGCTGTTGAGTTAACCGTTATTCAATTTTAGATAGAGAGCCAAGTATGTCTCAGGGTTTTATCGAATTCCCAAATATCGATCCTGTTCTTATTGAACTAGGACCAATCTCAGTTCGTTGGTACGGCCTAATGTACCTTGTCGGTTTTATGTTTGCTCTTTGGTTAGCAAATCGCCGAGCTGATCAACCCGGTAGTGGTTGGACTCGAGAGCAAGTATCAGACCTACTGTTTGCTGGCTTTCTCGGCGTGGTGCTTGGTGGTCGTATTGGCTATGTACTTTTCTACAACTTTGGCCTTTTCATTGATGATCCACTCTACCTATTTAAGGTATGGACTGGCGGTATGTCTTTCCACGGTGGTTTGCTTGGTGTGATCACCGCGATGCTTTGGTATGCCAAAAAGAACGGTCGAACCTTTTTTGGTGTCGCTGACATGATTGCACCATTGGTTCCATTTGGTTTAGGTATGGGCCGCATGGGCAACTTCATGAACAGTGAGCTATGGGGTCGTGTGACTGATGTGCCATGGGCGATTGTATTCCCTAACGGTGGTCCACTCCCTCGTCACCCATCTCAGCTTTATGAAATGGCGCTTGAAGGTATTGTACTGTTCTTCATCTTGAACTGGTTCATCAAAAAGCCTCGTCCTCTTGGTTCTGTATCAGGGTTATTCCTAGCAGGATATGGTACATTCCGCTTCCTAGTTGAATACGTACGTGAACCTGATGCTCAGCTAGGTTTGTTCGGTGGATTTATCTCTATGGGACAAATTTTGTCACTGCCAATGGTTATCATCGGTGTGCTGATGATGGTTTGGGCATACAAGCGTGGTCACTACAAAGATGAATTACCACAACAAACGAAGTAAGGAATTGGTGTGAAACAGTATTTAGATCTCTGTCAGCGTATCGTTAATGACGGTACTTGGATTGAAAATGAACGCACAGGCAAGCGCTGCCTAACCGTAATCAATGCTGACCTTGAATATGATGTAGGTAATAACCAATTCCCACTGGTAACAACACGTAAAAGCTTTTGGAAAGCCGCAGTTGCTGAGCTGCTTGGCTATATCCGTGGTTACGACAATGCTGAAGATTTTCGTAAGCTAGGGACTAAAACTTGGGATGCGAATTCTAACCTGAATGAAGCATGGCTAAATAACCCTTACCGCAAGGGTGAAGACGACATGGGCCGTGTTTATGGCGTTCAAGGACGTGCATGGGCAAAACCTGACGGCGGTCATATCGACCAACTGAAGAAGATTGTTGATGATCTAACAAACGGCATTGATGACCGCGGCGAGATCTTAAACTTCTATAACCCAGGTGAGTTCCACATGGGTTGTTTGCGTCCGTGTATGTACAGCCACCACTTCTCTCTACTTGGTGACACTTTGTACCTAAACAGTACTCAGCGCTCTTGTGATGTCCCTCTAGGCCTGAACTTCAACATGGTTCAAGTGTATGTGTTCCTAGCAATCATGGCGCAAATCACGGGCAAGAAAGCGGGTGTGGCTTACCATAAGCTGGTTAATGCTCATATCTACGAAGATCAACTCGCACCTATGCGTGATATCCAGTTGAAGCGTGAGCCTTTAGCGGGGCCAACATTCCATATCAATCCTGAGATTAAGTCTCTAGAAGATTTGGAAACGTGGGTGACGATGGATGACTTCTGGGTTGAAGGCTACGAATGCCATGAAGCGATTAAGTACCCATTCTCGGTTTAATCTAATCTGCTTTGACTGATTGAAAGGCTGCCTCTGCGCAGCCTTTTTTATTTCTGATGCTTGGCTTGCTTACTATTCGTAAAACCAATAATCTTGAGTGGTCTTTTCTAACCACAGAACTACTATGACTCGCTCGCATTGCTTTGTATTGCAACACGACTTTCCTATTTCTTTCTACCCTGATAAAAACCAGTTGGTGATTGATAGTGAAGAGATTCATTTAGAGCCACTACAAGCAAGGCTGCTCAGCTATTTCATCGAGAAGCGCGGGCAAGTGGTTAGTACGCAGCAGATAGCTACAGATGTCTGGCAAAGAACTCAAGTGTCTGACAACTTGGTCAGACAGGTCATCAGTTTACTGCGCAGTCAGCTTCAGGATAAAGCACGTCCGTATCGCATCATTCAGACCATTCCTAAGCAAGGTTATCTGTTCGATGTTGAGGTGACTCAGCCGAGTGTCGAACCAACTTCCGTTGATGACGCCTCTCTACCTGAATCTGAGCCTAAACCTTTTGTTGCTAATTCGAAAAAGAAAACCATCGCCCTGATTACAACCGCAGTATTCTCTGTTGGCTTAATAGCAACTTGGGCGTGGCAAATTGATGTCTCAACCAATGACACAGCTGTTATTTCTGCGCCTCAAAGTGATGTAATTCCCGTTTATATCCATGATATTACGCTCGATTCTGCGGACGATTATGAGATGTCGGAAAGCGTGTACAACTACCTATTCTACGGGCTGAACTCAGCGAGAAATTTATCGGGTTACCACTTCTCTCAGCTATCGAAACAGGGCAAGCAATCACTTGCCAATAATGGTGTCGAACTCAAAGGTTGGCTCAAGCAAAAGGGCAGTGATTATATACTGAGCGTGCTGATACAAAACAATCGCCAGCCCAATCAAAGTCAGAAAGTGGAAAAGAGCTTTAGCCAAGATAATTTCTTCGATGCCATTGGGGATGTGATTCTCGAGATTAAAGCCATTATTGCCCCAATGAGTTCAGAATACGGTGTTGTCAGTCATCGAGTGACTTCTATTGATAACTACGATGACTGGAAGGTTATTTCAGAGGGAATATCGCTTTTCTACCAAGGTAAAGGTGGACAGCCATTTGCAGAGATCGCACTTCAGTTGGATACGATTCAACAGCAAGGAAGAGACAATTATTTGGTCAATGCCTTATTGTCGTATTCGGAATCTTTGGCTTATTTGCAAAGTCATGAGCAAGAAGATCGCGAACATGCACTGCAACTGGCAAAGCAAGCCTTCGAGATGAACCCACGTTGTGACATCGCTAATCTTACCTTGGGTCTTGCATTGTTAATCAACCAACATGCCAATCAAGCTTTCCCTTACCTTTTTTACGCGGCCGAAAGTACACCGAGCCCAATCAGTTTTTATCTACTTAGTGTGGCTGACAAGCTGTCGGATAATCCCGAAGGTTCGCAATACAACTATCAGCGCTATACCGAAGTGAAAAAAGAGTATAATGGTCAACTGTTTGATCTTATTGAATCTTTATAAAAAACAAACCTTTCCTAAACCACAAAATTCTCTCTGAAGTGAAGACGTTGAGTTACCGCTAATAGTAACGGCTCTTCTGCAAGGTTTTCTTGTGCCGACAGGCTTCTCAACATGTTTGATTATTGTTTGGACTCAGGCTCGATTGCCTTGCATCAAGCGTAAAAACATCGACTTCCACATACTGGTAACCAAATCATTAATTATTTGGGGTACACACATGTTGAAGAAGTTTGCTTTTCAGATCATTCCAATTCAGATCTTCTTATTCGTCTTTTGGTTCAAAAATGGCTTTGTCGATAAAGTGATGGGCGTTGTGCTTGGCTTTATTACGCCAGATACCGCTTATTCAGGTGATACTTGGGCTGGCTGGAAAGGCTATATTGTAGGAACTTGGGATAAGAGCCAAATCGGTCATGCTCTACTGAGTCCAACATTCGATTTCATGTTCCCTATTTTGATTGCTTTGCAATGTGTGCCGTTTTTACTGGTTATCCGTTCGGTATTTGCAGGTGAGTTCATGTCTGGCAAGGAGCGTCCGTGGTTACTCTATGCTGCCTTTGCTTCTTTATTTGTGACTTCTTGTATGGCTTTCACTCAAACCATCACTGGCGCAAGCGACGGGCAGTATCTATGGCAATTTATCGGCTTTGGCATGGTTGCCATTATGTATCTGCGTAATGAGCAAGGTAAGTAAGCGTTTTTTGGATGCGGGATACGAAAGGTAGCTAGATACGAGTAAACGAGATAAGGGATACGAAGAGCATGTTTAGATTTGAGTCAGTAAGATACGAAATATCAAAACGAAGATAATGAGAGGCAGTCGCTTTTCGTCACTCTCTACCCGAATCTCGTATCTTCTTTTTGCTTCTCTCATCTGCTCTTAAAAAGAAAAGCCCGCAACCTAGGAGGTTGCGGGCTTTGTTATAAGCGATGTGTCTTGTTAGCGGTTAAGCTATCTAATTATTTAGCGATTAAGCCGTCAGTGCTAACACGGTACCAGGCAGTACAAGGAATACCGCAATAAGGTAACCAGCCACTACAGATTTATTCTTCACAGCCATGTCAGAAATAATATCAGCGGCTTTTACTGGTAGTTCACGTAGGAACGGAATACCAAAGATGAATACCGTTGCCATGATGTTGAACACCAAGTGTACTAGAGCAATCTGCAGTGCAAATACTGCGAACTCACCAGATACTGCTGTCGCTGCTAATAGAGCGGTAATACACGTACCGATGTTTGCACCCAGAGTGAATGGGTAAACGTCACGTACTTTAAGAACACCTGAACCTACTAGTGGAACCATCAAGCTTGTTGTCGTTGAAGAAGACTGAACAAGGATAGTAACGATAGAACCAGAAGCGATACCGTGGATAGGACCACGACCAATTGCATTCTTTAGAATCTCACGAGCACGACCCACCATCAGGCTCTTCATTAGCTTACCCATTACCGTGATAGCTACGAAGATAGTCGCGATACCTAGAACGATAAGCATGATACCGCCAACAGTGTCGCCAAATGTCGATAGTGGCTCTTTAATCGCACTGACTACAGGCTTAGTGATTGGCTTGATGAAGTTTAGTCCACCCATGCTCATATCACCTGTTGCTAGCATCGGTGATACTAACCAGTGAGAAATTTTCTCTAGAATACCAAACGCCATCTCTAGTGGTAGGAAGATTGCAACGGCTAATAGGTTAAAGAAGTCGTGAATCGTCGCACTTGCGAATGCACGTTTGAACTCATCTTTACAACGAACATGACCAAGGCTAACTAGCGTATTGGTTACTGTAGTACCAATGTTTGCACCCATGATCATAGGGATTGCTAGCTCAACAGGTAAACCACCTGCCACAAGGCCAACGATAATTGAAGTAACTGTACTTGATGATTGAATAAGTGCTGTTGCCACTAAACCAATCATTAAGCCTGCAACTGGGTGTGAAGCAAATTCGAAAAGAACCTTTGCTTGCTCGCCTGTTGCCCATTTGAAGCCTGTACCAACCATTGAAACTGAAAGTAATAGTAGGTAAAGCATGAATGCCAAGTTAGCCCAGCGTAGCCAACGAGTTGTGCTCGAGATAGGCGCTGCTGCAGTAGTAGCTTGGTTCATAATGTTTTCTCCATTGGACCGTTTAAGTCTGTGTTTGGTCTGTTTGTTTAATCTGAGCGTGATGTTAGAGAACAAATATTTCAGTAATATTACATTTTGGTTTAGGTGAGACTTTTTTGTGATGATTTGCCCTTTAAATATTTGGTCTTGAAATGGTGGTGGTTTAACTTTTTGTTTTTGTGGGGTTTTATTCGTATTTTTGATAGGTGATATAGATCTTAAAAGTTAGAGAAAAATTAAAAATAATTGCTGAAATATTACATTATGAAATCAGACACTTCGAAAAAATAAGTAGTAATAACTAGTTTGGTTAGGTTTTTCCGAGTTTGTTGAGCGGAGGTGTCATATTTGATATAAAAGGGTATCTACTCTTTTATTACGGCACATCTATGTCGCACCTCAACTATAACCACCTTTATTACTTCTGGATGGTTTGCAAGCAAGGCTCTGTTACTAAAGCAGCAGAAGCTCTATTCCTAACACCACAAACGGTAACAGGTCAGATAAAAGCGTTAGAAGAGCGTATGGATGGCAAGTTGACCAAGCGCAATGGTCGCAGTGTTGAGCCTACAGAGCTTGGACAGCTAGTCTTTAAATATTCCGACCGTATGTTTGGCCTGAGCTACGAGATGCTGGATATCGTGAATTACAGCCAGCACTCCAATATTCTGTTTGATGTTGGTGTTGCAGATGCGCTGTCTAAAAGGCTTGTCAGCAAGATACTGATGTCGACCATTCCCCCAGATAACAGTATTCATTTACGCTGCTTTGAATCGACCCATGAAATGCTACTTGAGCAACTGTCTCAACATAAGCTCGATATGATCTTGTCTGACTGTCCGGTGGACTCTAGTCAAAGTCCTGGCCTGTTTAGTAAGAAGTTAGGTGAGAGTGGAATGAGTTTTTTCAGTTCGGGTAAGGTTGAAGGTGTTAGCTTCCCGGCTGTATTAGAGCAAAGAAAGCTTTTGATCCCAGGTAGTCGAACCTCGATGGGGCGTAAAGTGCTGCAATGGTTTGATAGACAAGGACTTAAACCTGATATTTTGGGTGAGTTTGATGACGCGGCATTGATGAAGGCTTTTGCTCGTTATCACGATGACGCTATCTTCTTAGCGCCTACGCTTTATATGTCTGAAGTTGAAGAGGATTCATCACTGCAATTGTTGGTTGGTATTGAAGAATTAAAAGAGGAGTACTACGTCATATTTGCTGAGAGGATGATCCAACATCCAGCAGTAAAAAATGTATGTGACGCAGATTTTAGCAAATTGTTCGAGTGAGGCGGTTTGTTAATGAATTGATATCGATTATCATAACGCCACCATATGCCGGAAATACTAATAGCCGTAGTTGGTGTAAAGGTTGTAGGGAGCCAAACTATGAACTTAAAAGAGATGGAGAAGAACTCAGCGCAAGCTGTGATTCTACTCAAAGCCATGGCCAACGAGCGTCGCTTACAGATTTTGTGCCTATTACATGGTACTGAGCTGTCAGTTGGGGAGTTGTGTGGTAAGTTGGAACTGAGTCAGTCTGCTTTATCTCAACATCTTGCTTGGTTGAGAAGAGATGGTTTGGTCGAAACTCGCAAAGAAGCTCAAACTGTGTATTACACATTGAGCAGTGAAGAAGTAAAAGCGATGATTAACCTACTGCATGGTATTTACTGCAAGTAGCTTATTGCTGGTGGGAGGGGGATTTCTTATCAGTGATAGAATGACACAAGGAAGTGTCAGTATTTCATGTCGAATGTTAGTGCCTATCTATTTACCAACCTATCTATTTATCTATTTTCTTGTCTGTTTATTTTCTCGTTGTCTGTTTTTTATATGCTTAGTTGTTTATCGGTAAGCGATACATCTTGTCGTCAGCGATATGCCTATAGTCAGCGATATGCCTTTTAGTAAGAAAATACGTGTCAGTTAGCCAAATGCCTTTTAGTAAGCTGGTATCTGCCGGTAAACCACGTGCTTTTAAGTAAGCTAAGTAATGTTCAGCAAGAAAAATCGCTGTGTTACTCAAAATTTAGATATAAAAAAACCGGCCGAGGCCGGTTTTTTTCGTTTTGCGTTGTAATCAAATTTCTATTAAAGAGCTTTGATTGCAGCAGCGAAACGAGACTTATGACGTGCAGCTTTATTCTTATGAATAAGGCCTTTAGTCGCCATGCGGTCTAGAAGAGGTGTAACTTCTACAAGAGCAGCAGTTGCAGCTTCTTTATTGCCAGCTTCAATAGCTGCAATAGTTTTTTTCATGTAAGTGCGCATCATAGAACGACGGCTAGCATTGTGCTGGCGACGTTTCTCAGCTTGGATAGCGCGCTTCTTAGCAGATTTACTGTTTGCCAAGGTCTAACTCCCAAAAACTTAGTTCGGTGACAATTTAAGGGCGAGGACTATCCCTCATAGGCGCTTAATTGTCAAATGATTTGTGCAAAAACCAATCTCAGCCAAAACAAATTTTGGTATGGAAAGGTCATCGCGGTTAAGATGGCGGGGATTCTAACAGCATTTTTAGACCAATGCTAATAATTATGCTTCTAAGGACAGGATAGTATTTATCCTTGCTTGAAAGTAATCAACCAGTGTCAGAGGTTTCTGTGAGTAAACGACTATTAAAGTCAGGCCTGATTGTCAGTGCAATGACTTTTGTTTCCCGTGTGTTGGGGCTAGTACGTGATGTAGTAGTAGCAAATTTGATGGGAGCAGGAGCGAGTGCCGACGTATTTTTCTTCGCTAATAAAATTCCTAATTTCTTACGTCGACTTTTTGCAGAAGGTGCGTTCTCTCAAGCGTTTGTTCCTGTATTAACAGAATATCACGCCGCAGGTGATAAAGATAAGACACGAGATTTAATTGCTAAAGTGTCGGGTACGCTCGGGGTTTTAGTGTCTATAGTGACCGTTATCGGAGTTTTGGGCTCGGGTGTGATCACTGCGATGTTTGGTGCAGGTTGGTTTATCGACTGGTTGAATGACGGCCCAGCAGCCCCTAAATTTGAGCTGGCGAGCTTTATGCTCAAGATTACCTTTCCTTATTTATGGTTTATTACCTTTGTTGCCTTATCTGGTGCAATCCTCAATACCATGGGTAAATTTGCGGTTTCGTCATTTACACCTGTTTTCTTGAACGTAATGATCATTGCTTGTGCTTGGTTTCTTGCTCCTAATTTAGAACAGCCTGAAATTGGCTTGGCAATCGGTGTGTTTCTTGGTGGTTTAGTCCAGTTTCTTTTCCAAATGCCTTTCTTGATAAAAGCGGGTGTTCTGGTTAAGCCGAAGTGGGGCTGGAGAGATCCGGGCGTTGTAAAGATCCGTACGCTAATGATCCCAGCTCTGTTCGGTGTATCGGTCAGCCAAATTAACTTATTGTTTGATACCTTTATTGCTAGCTTCCTAGCGACCGGTTCGATCAGTTGGTTGTATTATTCAGACCGACTGCTTGAATTCCCACTCGGTCTATTCGGTATTGCGATTGCGACTGTCATTCTTCCTGCTTTGTCTCGTAAACACGTTGAAGCTCAAGGTGAAGGCTTTGCGCACACCATGGACTGGGGGGTGCGTATGGTGTTGCTGCTTGGCATTCCTGCGATGTTAGGCCTAATAGTTTTAGCTAAGCCGATGCTGATGGTGCTCTTCATGCGTGGTGAGTTTTCGCCACATGATGTACAGCAGGCATCAATGTCATTGGTTGCTTACGCATCGGGTTTGCTTAACTTCATGCTGATTAAAGTGTTAGCTCCGGGCTATTACTCTCGCCAAGATACTAAAACTCCTGTGAAGTACGGCATTATCGCCATGGTCACCAACATGGTGTTCAACGCGATTTTTGCGTATTTCTATGGTTATGTTGGTTTGGCGATAGCGACGGCATTGTCTGCCTTTGTGAATATGGCCTTGTTGTATCGTGGATTGCATCTTGCAGGTGTGTATCAATTATCTAAGACAACCTTGTTGTTCAGTGCCAAATTGATTATCTCAGGCGTAGTGATGGTTGCGGCGATTTTATGGCAGTTGGATAATATGCAACATTGGCTTGAATGGAGCTTTAGCCAGAGAGCGCTGACATTAACAGGCTTGATTGGACTTGGTGGCTTTGTTTATATTGTTTCGGTACTGATTTTAGGTATCCGAGTAAAACATTTAAAAGCAGCGACAGATTAATACTGATTAGTATATAATCCGTCGGTTTCACACAATAAATGATGCAAATAACAGGTTTTAGCTGATCATAATGGAACTGATCCGAGGTATACACAATATTAAAGCGCAGCATCATGGCTGTGTATTAACCATAGGTAACTTCGATGGTGTTCATTTAGGACATCAAGAGGTTCTGAGTCAGGTTTCTAAACAAGCTGCAGCATTAGGGCTCCCTTCTGTTGTCATGACGTTTGAACCACAGCCTATGGAGCTGTTTGCCCGAGGTAAAGCGCCAGCACGTTTAACTCGCTTACGAGATAAATATGTGCAACTGAGTAAGCTAGATATCAGTCGGTTGTTGTGTGTGAATTTCAATCAGTATTTTGCAAGCTTATCCGCAGAAGCATTCATTAAGGATCTTTTGGTTGATAAGCTTGGTGTGAAATTCTTGGTGGTTGGTGACGATTTTTGCTTTGGCAAAGGTCGAACAGGTAATTTCGCGATGCTTAAAGAAGCGGGCGGAAAATATGGTTTTGAGGTGGTAAGCACCCAAAGCTATTGCTTAAATCAATTACGAGTAAGCAGCACTGAAATACGGAATGCGCTAGCGGTCGATGATTTGGCTGCAAGTGCTACCATGTTAGGGCGTGACTACAGTATTAGTGGTCGTGTGTCTCATGGTCGAAAACTAGGGAGAACTATCGGTTTCCCTACCGCTAACATTCCATTAAAGCGTTGTGTTTCTCCTGTATCGGGAGTGTATGTTGTTGAAGCATTGGATATCGACGGTGTTCCTGTCGGTGGCGTTGCTAATATTGGACAACGACCAACGGTTAATGGTGTAAGGCAGCAATTAGAAGTGCACTTTTTTGACTTTAAAGCCAATTTATATGGTAAACAGTTAGAAGTACGACTTTTGCACAAACTGCGCGACGAGATAAAATTTGAATCGTTCGACGCACTAAAGAATCAAATAGAATTGGATGCTGAAGCCGCAAGGGTGTGGCTGCTTCAGCTAAAGAATTAGTCGGATGATTCCACCGATTAACATAATGTCTAACTTCGCCCAATATAACGGAATTAAGAATCGATGAGTGATTATAAAGATACCCTGAACTTACCAGAAACAGGGTTCCCAATGCGCGGCAATCTGGCAAATCGTGAACCAGAAATGCTGAAGCGTTGGTACAAAGAAGATCTTTACGGCGAAATCCGTAAGGCAAAGAAAGGTAAAAAATCTTTCGTGCTGCATGATGGCCCTCCATACGCGAACGGCGACATTCACATTGGCCACGCGCTGAATAAGATTCTTAAAGACATTATTATCAAATCTAAGACCCTTTCTGGTTTTGATGCACCGTACATCCCAGGTTGGGACTGTCACGGTCTTCCAATCGAGTTAATGGTTGAGAAGAAGAAAGGTAAGCCTGGTCAGAAGATTTCGGCTGCTGAATTCCGCGAAGAGTGTCGTAAGTACGCTGCGGGCCAAGTTGAAGGTCAGAAAGAGAGCTTCAAACGTCTTGGTATCATGGGCGAGTGGGATAAACCTTACCGCACTATGGATTTCGGCACTGAAGCGAACATCATTCGTTCTCTAGGCAAAATCGCAGACAAAGGTCACCTTCTTAAAGGTTTCAAACCCGTTCACTGGTGTACTGACTGTGGTTCTGCTTTGGCTGAAGCTGAAGTTGAATATAAAGATAAAGTTTCTCCATCTATCGATGTGAAATTTACAGCAGCTGACGAAGCGGCGCTTCTAGAGAAGTTTACTCTAGCGGAAGGTCACGCGGGTCAGGGCGAAATCTCTATCGTTATCTGGACGACAACACCGTGGACTCTGCCTGCTAACCGCGCAGTATGTCTACGTGATGATCTTGAATACGTACTTATCCAAGTTGAAGCGAATGGCGAACAGCCAGCTCAACGTATCGTTGTTGCTTCTGAACTAGCAAAAGACGTAATGGATCGTACAGGTATCGAGCACTTCCATAACCTTGGTTTTGCGACTGGTGCTGATCTTGAGCTTTCTCAGTTCAACCACCCGTTCTACGACTTTACTGTTCCTGCTGTTCTTGGCGACCACGTTACAACGGATTCAGGTACTGGTGTGGTTCACACTGCGCCTGGTCATGGTCAAGAGGATTTCGTGGTTGGTAAGAAGTACGACCTAGAAATCGCTAACCCAGTAGGCTCAAATGGCGTTTACCTGCCAGATACTGAGCTATTTGCTGGTCAGCATGTATTCAAAGCGAACGATTCTGTTTTAGAAGTTCTAAAAGAGAAAGGTGCACTACTGCATCACCACGCTTACGAGCACAGCTACCCACACTGTTGGAGACATAAAACTCCAATCATCTTCCGTGCAACACCGCAGTGGTTCATCTCTATGGATCAAGCTGGCCTACGTGCAAAAGCACTAGAGTCAACGAAGAGTGTTGAATGGATGCCAGAATGGGGTCAAAGCCGTATCGAAGGTATGATCGAAGGTCGCCCTGAGTGGTGTATCTCTCGTCAACGTACTTGGGGTGTGCCAATTGCTCTGTTCGTTCATAAAGAAACATCAGAACTTCACCCAGATAGCCCAGCTCTTATTGAAAAAGTAGCGAAGCTTGTGGAAGAAAAAGGCATTCAAGCTTGGTGGGATGTAGATGCTGCTGAACTTATGGGTGCTGAAGACGCTGACAAGTACGAGAAAGTACTTGATACGTTAGACGTATGGTTCGACTCAGGTGTAACGCACTTCTCTGTTGTGGATTCTCGTGAAGAGTACAACTTCCCGAATGAAGAAAGAACGCACAGTGCTGATCTGTACCTTGAAGGTTCTGACCAACACCGTGGCTGGTTCCAGTCATCTTTGATTTCATCTATCGCGATGAAAGACGAAGCACCATACAAGCAAGTGCTAACGCACGGTTTCGTGGTTGATGGTAACGGCCGTAAGATGTCTAAATCTATCGGTAACGTTGTTGCTCCTAAAGATGTAACCAACAAGCTAGGCGCAGATATCCTACGTCTATGGGTTGCTTCTACGGATTACACTAACGAAGTTGCAGTTTCTGACGAGATCCTTAAGCGTTCTGCTGATGCATACCGTCGTATTCGTAACACGGCTCGTTTCTTCCTAGCGAACTTGAACGGTTTCAACCCTGAAACTGACCTAGTACCTGCTGAAGAAATGGTCGCACTTGATCGCTGGGCTGTTGGCCGTGCTCAAGCTGCACAAGAAGAGATCGTTAAAGCATACGGTGAGTACAACACTCACGGTGTGACTCAACGTCTAATGCAGTTCTGTTCTATCGAAATGGGTTCTTTCTACCTAGACGTAATTAAAGACCGTCAGTACACAGCGAAACAGGGCAGCCATGCTCAACGTAGCTGTCAAACGGCGCTTTACTACATTGTAGAAGCTCTAGTTCGTTGGATGGCGCCTATCATGTCGTTCACTGCAGATGAAATCTGGAACGAGATGCCTGGCGAACGCGACACGTTTGTATTCACTGGCGAGTGGTTCGAAGGCCTATTTGGTCTTGCTGACGACGAAGAACTAAGCAACGAATTCTGGACTGAAATCCAGTCAGTTCGTGGCGCAGTGAACAAGCTTCTTGAAGATGCTCGTAAAGAGAAAACGATCGGTGGTGCATTGCAGGCTGAAGTGACTCTATACGCTGACGACGCACTGGCTGCTAAAATCAACAAGCTAGAAGATGAACTACGTTTCGTACTTATCACCTCTGCTGCTGTTGTTAAGCCGCTTAGCGACAAGTCTGATACAGCTCAAGCGACAGACGTTGCAGGTCTATACGTTGAAGTTGCAGCAACTGAAGCTGAGAAGTGTGACCGTTGCTGGCACCACACTCCAGATGTAGGCACAATCGAAGGTCACGAGAAAATTTGTGGTCGTTGTGTGTCGAACATCGACGGTGAAGGCGAAGTGCGTAAATACGCATAACGACTCAGAGAAAGACTGAACTTTTTGTAAAAATCATAGCCCCAGTATCAACTGGGGTTATTTTTAATTATAGGAAATGTGTTTAACCGAGTTGAGTGCTCATCATCCCTTAAACAGGAAGATTAAATGGGTACTGGCTTCGTAAATACTAGGAATAGAAATGAGTGAAGTTTCGTTAAAACAATCTGGTGTGCGTTGGTTATGGCTGGCTCTGTTGGTCTTCCTTGCAGATATTGGCATCAAACTGTTCGTCATGGACAATATGGGTTATGGCTGGGCAAACCGTATTGAGGTGTTGCCATTCTTTAACTTTTTGTATGTCCATAACTATGGTGCAGCATTTAGCTTTCTGAGCGATCAGAGTGGCTGGCAGCGTTGGTTATTTACGGGTATCGCCTTTGCGGTAACGGGCATGCTGACATACTGGATGAGCAAACTACCTGCGGCAGAGAAGTGGAATAACATTGCTTATGCGATCATCATTGGTGGTGCTGTTGGTAACGTATTTGACCGAGTAGTACACGGCTTTGTTGTCGATTACTTAGATTTCTACTGGGGTACTTACCATTGGCCTGCGTTTAACTTAGCGGATATGGGGATCTGTATCGGTGCTGCGATGATCATCTTGGATGGCTTCCGCAAGAAAGATGAAAGCAAATAGGCGACTCAGGTATTAATGAGTATTAACTAAATCGCTTTGAATTAGATTGCCCTAAAGTCAGTCTATGACTCACAGAATAGAATAGCCCTAAGCGCTGTCGGTTGATTCCGGCGGCGCTTTTTTTTATGCTTCAGTCAACAAGGAAGCAAAGCACAACGCATCCTCAAATAATAAAGAAATCTAAGGAAAGTAACGTGGCAGCAATTAAAAATGATTCAGCAGTAACTCTACATTTTACGATTAAAATGAAGGATGGTTCAGTTGCCGATAGCACCGAAAATATGGGTAAGCCTGCGAAGTTCGTTATGGGTGATGGCAGCCTAAGTGAGAACTTTGAACAGTGCTTGATTGGTCTTGAAACGGGGACTGAAAAGTCTATCGAATTGAAGGCGCAAGACGCGTTTGGTATGCCAAATCCAGATCACATTCATCATATGGATCGTGCTAAGTTTGTTGGCGACTCTGAAGTCGAAGTTGGCACTATTATGGCTTTCTCTGGTCCTGATGGTATGGAAATTCCAGGTATTATCACTGAGATCGCGGGCGATTCAGTGACGGTTGATTTTAATCATCCATTAGCAGGCCAAGACGTTACGTTCGACGTTAACATCTTAGCGGTGGAATAACGATAGAATAACATCGCCTTACAGGTGTGGCACAACCCAGAGCTTCACTGTCTAGGCGCTTCACTGTAGAATGCGAACCTCGCTGACAGCGAACTCTATAGAAACAACCTTAGTACCGCGGTAAATGATGAGCAATGAAATGAAAATAATGTTAGCTAACCCTCGTGGCTTTTGTGCTGGTGTCGATCGTGCGATCAGCATCGTAGAACGCGCACTGGAAATGTATCAGCCACCGATCTATGTTCGCCATGAAGTGGTGCACAACCGCTTTGTTGTTGAGGGGCTCAAGCAGCGTGGTGCTATTTTTGTCGAAGAACTGAGTGAAGTGCCAGACGACAACATCGTGATCTTCTCTGCTCACGGTGTCTCTCAAGCTGTTCGTAAAGAAGCAAAAGAGCGCGAACTCACGGTATTTGATGCAACGTGCCCATTGGTAACCAAAGTACATATGGAAGTTGCTCGTGCGAGTCGCAAGCATATGGAAGTAGTACTGATTGGTCACGCGGGTCACCCTGAAGTGGAAGGCACTATGGGTCAGTACGCTAGCCAAACTGGCGGAATGTACTTGGTTGAGAAACCAGAGGATGTACAGAACCTAGTGGTGAATGATCCAAGTAACCTACATTATGTTAGCCAAACTACTTTGTCAGTTGATGAAACGGCGGATGTGATTGAAGAGCTGCGTCGAGTGTTCCCTGAGATCCAAGGCCCACGTAAAGACGACATCTGCTATGCGACTCAAAACCGTCAAGACGCAATTCGTGAGATGGCCGGTGATGTTGATGTCGTGATAGTTGTTGGTTCTAAGAACTCATCGAACTCAACTCGTTTAAAAGAGCTGGCTGAGAAGCTAGGCACGCCAGGTTATCTAACCGACTGCCCTGAAGACATTCAAACTGAATGGGTTGAAGGCAAAAAGAAAATCGGTGTAACAGCCGGTGCTTCTGCTCCTGAAGAGTTGGTAAACCAAATCTTAGATCGTATTCGTGAGCTGGGTGCTACCGAGGTAGAAGAGATTCAAGGTCGTGAAGAGAACATGTTCTTCGAAGTGCCGAAAGAGCTGCAGATTAAGCAAGTCGACTAATCGCTATTGATTGGTGACAAGATCGATTCGTAACTCTATCGATTCGCAAACACTATCGATTTGTAAACACTATTGATTTGTAAACAGCAGGAAGCCAACGTTGATGCGTTGGCTTTTTTGATCGTGCTTTGGAACAAGTCGTCGAATTTCTAACAGGTTACTGGAGACCGAGTAGCTCTTTCAGTGTCTTGAGGTAGCGGCGGCTGACAGGCACTTCAAAGCCAGTCAGCGTGATGATCTCCGCTAATCCATTTTCCAACAGTTTGATCTCTTGGATCGATTTTATGTTGATCAAATACTGTCGATGACAACGGATTAAATCGGTTTTTTCTTCCAAGATCTTTAGCGTTAACTGTGAGGTCGCCGTTTGTGAGGAGCTACGAACATGCACACCACTGATATCCGAATAAGCGCACTCGACCGTTTGGCTCGCCATAATCACTATGCGGTTATGGCCGATACACGGGATCTGTTCTAAACGGCAAGGAGCAATGGCAGATATGTCTTGTTCCGGCGCTTTGTGGTTCTGCTTGATGACCTTATTCAGACGACAAACACTCTTGTTTAATCGACAAGGTTCGACCGGCTTGAGTAGGTAATCAAAGGCATTGTCTTCAAAGGCTTGAATCGCATATTGGTCGTAGGCAGTGACGAATACAACGTAAGGCATGGTGTCTGGATCAAGCATGCTTAACAGTTCAATTCCGGTAACCTGCGGCATTTGGATATCCAAATACACCACATCAGGCTTGAGTAGATTGATCTGTTTAAGTCCTTCGATCGCGTTACTTGCTTGGCCGATGATTTCCACTTCTCCTGTTTCGGTCAGCAGTTCAATCAGTTCTTCGCGAGCAAAAAGCTCATCATCGACAACTAATGCCTTTAACATCCTACAATCTTCATCTTGGTTCTATCCCTGCTTGATTCACGCTTATCTTTTAAATGTCAGCTTCTAAATGTTTCAACTCGGAGCGATTCGTCTCCGAAAATACCTTTATTTTAGTATAGGTATGATAAAGCTCATTCGAGTGAATTGCTGTGGTTGAGATTCTATTTTTAGTGCTGAATCTTGTCCAAAGAAATTAGTGAGTCGTTTATCAACAATTTCCATGCCTAGTCCAACATGATCTTTCGATGGCTTTTGATAATTGCCCGCGTTGTCTTCAACGGTCAACTTAACCCCACCCTTGAAAGCCTCGCTATAGATCTTCACTTTGCCACCTTCCAGCATGTTAGAAATCCCATGTTTGATGGCATTTTCTACCAGCGGTTGTAGGGTAAAGCTTGGCAGCTGCGACTCATACAGTTGTGGGTCAATATCCCATTCCACTTCTAATCGATCGGTAAAGCGTGCTTTCTCTATGGTCAGGTAAGCGTTGACGTGTGCCAGTTCGTCTTTGAGCTTCACGGTGTTGATGTTCTGCTTCAGGTTACTTCTAAAGAAGTGAGACAGATGTTGAATGAGCTCACGTGCTTTATCAGGGTCACGACGTGTTACTGCGCTAATGGTGTTAAGCGCATTAAACAAGAAGTGCGGATTCACTTGAGCGTGCAGCAGTTTGATTTCTGCTTGTGTCAGTAGCGTTTGCTGTTGCTGATAGTTGCTAAAGAGGATCTGGCTCGACAATAGCTGAGCGATACCTTCACCCATCGACATATTGATGGTCGAGAATAGTTTCAGCTTTGGCTCATACAGTTTGATGGTTCCGATGACTTCGTTTCCTGCTCTTAACGGGATAATTAGCGCGGAGCCTAACTTACAATCTTGCGAAAGGGAGCATTGGTATGGATTCTCTTTGCCATCAAGGTAGATGATGTCGTTCTGTTCCATCGAAGTGAGCGTGCTCTGCGATGAAATAGGGGTGTTCGGAATATGGTGTTCATCACCAATGCCGATGAACGCGAGGATTTTTTCTCGGTCGGTGATCGCCACCGCACCAACGTTGGTCTCTTCGTAAATGATCCGCACTATTTTTTGCGCGTTATCCGAATTGAATCCTCCATGCAAAATACCCACTGAACGCTCGGCGATGGTTAATGCGCGGCGTGAGAAAGTTGCCGAATACTTCTCGAAGATGGTTTTCCGATCTTGGATGATGCTCATGAACAGCGCCGCACCGACCGAGTTAGCAATGATCATTGGCGCGGCAATATCAGAAACCAGAGCATAGGACTGCTCGAATGGTTTCGCGACCGCTAACAGAATTAGCATCTGAATAATCTCTGCAAACAGGGTTACCGAGAAAACCACCAATGGATTAAACAGCTGGCTGGCTTTGTTCTTTCTCACTAGGTAAACGTGTAATAGGCCGCCAATCAAGCCTTCTGCTGTTGTTGAAATCGCGCAAGCTAGATCTGTGAATCCACCCAAAGAGTAACGATGGATTCCGCCAGTAAAACCGACCGCAAAGCCGACAACCGGACCACCAAACAGGCCACCCATAACGGCACCCATCGCGCGAGTGTTGGCGATCGCGTCATTAATCTGCAGTCCAAAATAGGTGCCCATAATACAGAACAGGGAAAACAGAACGTAGCAGCTTATTTTATGACTTAAGCGCGAAGAGATGCTCAACAAAGGGAGAATTAGTGGAGTCTTACTGAGCATGTAAGCAATCACTAAGTAGACACAGGTTTGTTGCAGCAGAGAGAGAATGAGTTCCATATTTTCACCTATTGAGACGCTGGTTAAGTGTAAAGCTCATTGTGTAGTAACGGTAGCTTTGCTTGTGTTTTCATTGGTTATATCGAGTTGCGATTGCTTGTCAGGCGGAGATACCAATATTGATGTACTAATGTTGATGTACCAATGCTGAGATACAGTAAAGCCCATCACAGAGGACGGGCTTTAGTCTTAATTTCCACGAATCACTGGGTGATTACGGGAGCAAGCGAAGTGTGTTTGGCTTGTTCTTTTGTCTCTCTATGAAGACGTGTCTCTTGTTCTCAAGAGTCTGAAAGAACTAGGCGGTTTTGGTGACGCCTTTTGCTTCTTTTTCTTCTTCATCAGCAAGGTCGATATCGCCTTTGCCTTTTGAAATTTTGAAAACGTAAGCCGCAACACCGAATGCACTCACCACACCGATGATGGTTGAAAGCTGCATTGGTAGACCGAAGCCCAGCTGGCTATTGTTCAAGATGAATGTGATGCACACAGACGTCATGAAGACAGCTGGAACCGTTGTTACCCAGTGCAGTTTGTTGTGACGAAGTAGGTAAGCTGAAGCTGTCCACAGCATCATGACTGCTGTTGATTGGTTAGCAAAACCGAAGTAGCGCCAGATGATACCGAAATCTACTTGAGTCAGGATGCCACCAAGAACGAATAGCGGTAGAGCCATTAGTAGTCGGTTACGCAGTGTTTTCTGTTCCATGTTGAAGTATTCAGCAAGGATAAGACGGCTTGAACGGAACGCTGTGTCACCAGAAGTGATAGGTAGGATAACCACGCCAAGGAAAGCAAGGATACCGCCAAATACACCCAGTAGGCCAAATGAAGCGCTGTATACCACGTTACCAGGGCCGCCGTTTGCAATCGCGTCAGATAAAGATTCAACTGAACCGAAGAATGACAGAGCAAGCGCACACCAGATTAGAGCGATGATGCCTTCACCAATCATTGCACCGTAGAATACGAAGCGGCCGTTTTTCTCGTTTTCCATGCAACGCGCCATTAGTGGAGACTGAGTTGCGTGGAAGCCAGAGATAGCACCACAAGCGATGGTGATAAATAGAGCAGGCCAAAGCGGTAGATCGTTAGGGTTCATGTTAGTGAACATGTCTTTCATCTCGAAGCCACCCATGATTTGGTGCTCGTCAGATAGACCAATCGCAGTGATTAGGCCAACAGACATAAAGATAAGCAGTGCACCGAACAGTGGGTAGAAGCGACCAATGATTTTATCGACAGGGACAATCGTTGCGATGATGTAGTAAGCAAAGATGATGACAACCATGGTGCTCGTAGACATTACGAAATCAGTTTGGTCGTTCACTAGGTTAGTGATCATGCCTGCTGGAGCAGAAACGAATACCACACCAACAAGAAGCAGTAGAACAATGGCAAAGATGTTCATAAAGTGTTTTGCGCCATTGCCTAGGTAACGTCCAGTGATGGTTGGAACCGAAGCGCCACCATTGCGGATAGATAACATACCTGAGAAGTAGTCGTGTACGGCACCTGCGAAGATACAACCTAGCACGATCCAAAGCATTGCTGCTGGGCCGTAAAGGGCACCCATGATAGGGCCGAAGATTGGACCTACACCTGCAATGTTAAGCAGTTGAACTAGGTAAACCTTTGGCGTCGACATTGGAACGAAGTCCACGCCGTCTTGCTTGGTGTGAGCGGGTGTTTGACGCTTTTCATTGATACCGAAAATCTTCTCGATAAAGGCACCGTAAATAAAGTAGCCACCAATGAGTGCTGCAACACAGGTAAGAAACCACATCATAATTTGTTATCCCTGAATGTATTAATTAAGTCAGGGTGTATATTAAAGGAGTGTATGAGAAGAAACTTCCGCTATGAGAGTGAGTGGTCGAATAGCTAATTAAGTGGTGTTATAACTGATTGAGCGGTTTGTTCTCTTGCTTAAGAGGGCAACAACATACAATGAGTGGACATCAGTACGTGTTCAGCGGAGAATCGCCACAAAGGCAGCGCTTCGTCAGGAAGTGGTGAAGTAACAATATAAAGGATTGAAATGAAAAAAATAATAGCACTATTCGCCGTGGCATTTAGCCTTGCAGGATGCAGCGCCAATGTTCAAGATTTAGCGGCCGAAGGCAATTGGCAAGAGATTGGCTATCGTGACGGTATCAAAGGTAACACTCAACGTTCTTACCAAGAGATGACTAAGCTTGGAACGGTAGACCAATCAAGCTACAGCAAAGGATACTATCTAGGTGTTGCTGAATACTGCAACCCAAACCATGCTTATCAAATTGGCTTATCTGGCCAGGTTTATGAAGGCGTTTGTTCAGGTACGGAAGACGCTCAACGTTTCCGTATGGAATGGCAGCGCGGCTGGGATGAGTTTTCTAACGACTACTAAGCTCAAGCTAGCGATTAGAAATTAAAAAGACCAGTGCCGTATGTGTACTGGTCTTTTTGTATGTCGTTAAAGTAGCTGTCTAAATGAGAAGCCACAAACCAAATTAAGATTACTGATTATTCTCGACTGCTTTTCTCAAGAAGCCATTTTGTTGATCAAGTTGAGCCTTGGCCAGTTCTAAATCTAGCCCTGTTAGAATCATCAAAATAGATAGCTTCACATCATAATCGGTGGTTTTAAGTGTCGAAACTGCAAGGGCTTTGTCACACTCCGTTGCTTGGATTACGATACGAGCTGCGCGGGCAACCAATTTTTCATTGGTCGCTTTTACGTCGACCATCAAGTTCTGGTAGCTCTTACCAATACGAATCATGCTGGCAGTGGTCAGCATGTTGAGCACCAATTTTTGCGCGGTACCTGATTTGAGGCGTGTGGAACCGGTTAAGGCTTCTGGGCCAACCACTGGGCTTATCGCGATTTGAGCAATCTCAGCGATCGGAGAGCCAGGGTTACAAGACAGCGCAACCGTCACCGCACCAATCTGATTGGCGTAGTTGAGTGCACCAATTACGTAAGGTGTGCGGCCACTAGCCGCGATGCCTACCACGACATCATTTTCTGAAAACTGAATTGCATTCAGATCTTCAATACCGAGAGTCAGCGAATCTTCCGCGCCTTCTTTGGCTTTCAAAATCGCTTCGGGTCCGCCAGCAATGAGACCGATAACCATCTTGTCTGAAACGCCAAAAGTCGGTGGGCATTCTGAGGCATCTAACACACCTAATCGACCACTGGTACCTGCACCCATATAAATCAGTCGGCCACCGTTTTGAAAGGCATGAGCGATCTTATCAACCGCTTTCGCGATCTGTGGCAGTTCCGCTTCGATCGCTAAAGGCACTTGTTTATCTTGTTGGTTAATCTTTTCAACCACTTCGAGAGAGGTGAGCAGATCAATATCCATAGTGTCAGGGTTTCTCCCCTCCGAAACGAGGTGCGAGAGCGCTGATATGAGAGCGTCGTTACTCATAATGATCCTTAAATGATAATTCTAAAATGATGGTTCTAAAATTGTTTAGACAGCACCACGAAGTCAGTATTGTTACTAAGTCAGCACGGCTATCAAGTTAATCGGCACGATATAGAACGCCTAGAGAGGCTGCTCTGCTCGCGCCAGTCACTTCTGGTAAATTGCTTGGCAGTTGATGAACATGACGTTGAGCAAGCCATGCAAAGGCCATGGCTTCCATATAATCGGCATCAACGCCTTTACTGGTCGTTGAATCAACTTCCCAACTCGGAAGCAGTTCTACCAACCTTTTCATCAACAATGGGTTTCTCGTCCCGCCACCACATACGTACAGCGCAGGTTGGTTACCCAAGCGATAAGCCTCTACTTCATTAGCTATCGTCAATGCGGTGTATTCACAAAGTGTGCGCTGAACATCTTCTGCTGCAAGGTATTTAAATTCTGTAAGTTGTTGTTTTAGCCACGGTAGATTAAACAGCTCTCTACCAGTGCTTTTCGGTGGCAGTTGAGATAGATAAGATTCACTTAGAAGCTGTTCGAGCAAGGCTTGATTAAGTTGGCCTTTAAGCGCAAATTGCGCATCACGGTCAAACTTTTCCCCCGTGTGTTTATCTACCCAAGCGTCCATTAACATATTGCCCGGGCCAGTATCATAACCAAGCGTTGGCTGATTCGGGCGCAGCACTGAAATATTCGAGATACCACCAATATTCAACACCACAACTGAGCTGTCTTGCGGGTGAAAAATAGTGTGGTGGAAAGCCGGTACTAACGGTGCCCCTTGCCCGCCAAGCGCCATGTCTTTACGTCGAAAATCAGCGACTGTTTGAATCTGTGTTTTAGCGGCAATGATATTGGCGTCACCCAACTGCATGGTAAATGGTGAATCACCTGTTGGCTGGTGGAATACCGTTTGGCCATGATTACCTATCGCAGTCACAGAGGATGCTGGTGTACCTGACTTGTCGAGAAGTTGTAGAATCGCATCAGCAAATAGATGACCAAGCTGGTGGTCTAGTTCACCAATAGCAATCAAATCCGTTTTCTGACCAATACAAACTTCAAGCAAAAGCGCTTTGATATCATCAGGCATAGGAAACTCATCATGAGCGAGCAATGTGATGCGCGAATCTTCAATCGAAACTAAGGCCGTATCAACGCCGTCCATACTCGTCCCCGACATCACACCAATGTATAACTCTGACTTCATTACGAGTCTCCTAAGTTGAGCTGATTAATCTTCTGGTTAGCCAACACTTCTGCGCCATCCAGAGCGTTACCTTGAACATGTAAACTACGATCTTGAATCGCTGGTGAGAGACGCTCACGATAGAACTGCCCTAAGCTACCCAAGAACATAATAGGTAGCGTATTGTTATTAGAACAAGCCTGAGTGAGCTGCTCTATTTGAGTGGTCCCTTGTTCTATAATCGCTTTTGCCGTTGAACATTGTGATTCAATGTCGACCAGAGCTCTTGCAAATTGAGCATAGTCAGTCGCGTTCGCTTGGCCAATCCATTCTAATATTTGGCTACGTTCGCTACCGGTTTTCTTGATGACTAAATCGCGAGTCAAAGATGAATCCTGACTGTCGAACTCGGTGAGGGTTTGTTGAACCGCTCGAAAGCCAAGCCAAGCGCCACCGCCTTGGTCGCCAATTGGAAATCCCCATCCGCCAAATTGCAGGGTCTCATGTAGAGAGTCTAATTGGATGGCAACTGACCCCGTCCCTATCGCGATACAATTTACGCCTTGTCCTGCATTGGCGCCAAATACTGATGCTTCTGCATCGGTTGTGATGTACAGGTGAGGGCAATGCGCTAAAGCGGATTTTAACTTGGACTTTAACTGCGTATTACCCACTCCAGCGACACCTAACACAATATAACATTGTTTCGGTATTATCTGGTTTGTCGTTAGAATTTCATCAATATAATGAGTGAGTTGAACCACAGCGGCTTCACCGTATAGGGTCAATGAAGTCGCCGGTAAAATGAACTCTTCAATCACTGTTGATGTGGGCTCTATTTTCTTAAGCCTGACGGCGGTTTTTGTGCCACCGCCATCGACTGCCAAAGTGTGTGTAATCATTCACTAGACCGTTTGTAGCTTGTTGACTTCTTGAGTCTGTTTTTTACCTGCTAGACAGACAACCAACGAGACCAAGGTGCCAATACATAATTGATAAGGGAAAGCCAATCGAACACCAACCCAGTCAGCGTTAATCACGCCCATCACGCTATCCCACACGTAAGCCTGCATCAGCAATGTCGTGAAGAAACCGGCGATAAGGGCTAGAGCAACCGAGGTTTCGTTGCCACGTTCAGTAAAGATTGCAGTGAAGTACACGCCCAGTAAACTAGTGTAAGCAAACACCATCACACTCAGTGCAAATGATAACAATGGCATGTCGGTGTATTGCTGCCAGTAGTAACACAAGATGCCCATGCTACCCAGAGCGACTGCTGCTACAGCCATACCAACGCGTCCAGCTTTCACGTAATGGAAGTCATCTTGCTCTCCTTTTCGTGCTTCTAACCAAGGCTTGTAAATATCTTGCACCGCAACCGAAGACATAGAGTTTAAGCCCGAGTTTAACGTTGAAAGCGCTGCTGCAACGACCCCAACAGTCACTAAGCCTCGAAGACCTGCTGGCATTTCATTTAGCACGTAGTACATGAAGATCGTTACGTTTTCGCCATTAAAGTTTTGCACGACTTCTTTGCCTTCCACACCCATTAGATCAGGTCTTTGGTAGAAGACATACAAGAGTAGGCCAATAGACATGAATACGAGTACAACTGGAATCGAAAAAATGATTGAGTTGATTATCGCTTTTGAACCTTGTTTGGCATCTTTACACGTCAACACACGTTGAGTCATGTCTTGATCAAGACCAAATGCACCAATGTTCAACAGGACAAAACCAGTGATACATGCCCAGAAACTAAAAGTGCCAGCAGGGCTAAAGTCGAGAGTGAAATCGAGTAAGGTCAGCTTAGAAGATTGGCCTTCGCCAGGATTTGCTAGTACTTGAGCTATTTGGCTGAAGTCGGCTGGAATTTGCCCCAGTAAATAGATGATTACAGCAATGGCTGCACCGACATAAACCACAAGTTGAATTAGGTCACTCCAGATAACCGAACGAATGCCACCCATGTAAGTATAAGCAAGGCCGATGGCTACTAAAATGACAACCGAAGTCACCACGCTGCTAGGGTCAATATTGGTAAAAAGAATCATCGAGACAGCAATCGCTGCCATGTAGAGGCGGGCACCTGAAGCGAACACTCGGCCGACTAAATACATCACGCCTGCACGCTGTTTGGTTTTCTCGCCAAAGCGCACTTTCAGTAGCTCATAAACGGTTGATACTTTGTTTTGGTAGAATCGAGGGATAAGTACCAAGGCAACGAAGATGGCACCAATAATACCGCCAATGTTGGTTGCTAAGTAGGTTAAGTCACCACGGTAGCTAGATTCTGGCCCGCCTAAGAACGTCGCTGCAGATTGTGATGTCGCGAGCACCGAGATAGCCACGACCCACATTGGCATCGAATTACCACCTAAAAAGTAGTCCTTAGTGCTCGTTATTTTTGTTCGGCTGAAGTGCCAACCTGTAAAAGCAATAATGGCGAAATATATCGCAAATACGGCCCAGTCCAGTGAGGTAAATAGTGAATTCATAGCAGCTCCGTAGCATGAATAGGGTAGAGGGTATTTATAATTATTTTTTCAGAATGTCAGTTTGAATAATGAGTTTCAAAATCTATTCCTTGGTGGAATAGTGACCAATGCTTTTCTTTGACCATGATCCCAGAAGGCTGTGTTAGCTATTCCATATAGGAGAATCCGAAGGAATAATTATTCCAATGAAAATACAAAACTCGTTATGATAGCGAAGAATTGGCAGAGGGAAGGGGAAGGGCATTTAGTGAAAGGCATTGCGAAAGTAAAAGCGCTGTTACCCAAGCTGTCTCCATCTGATGCGCTGGTGGCGCGATATGTTCTTGATCACCCACAACAGGTGAAGCAATTATCTTCGCCCGAGTTGGCCAAAGCGGTCGGGGTGAGTCAGTCAACGATAGTGAAGTTTAGTCAGAAGCTTGGTTATAAAGGGTTTTCAGAAATGAAGGTCAAACTCTACCAAAGCGATATGACTTATCAGCCCGTATCTCAACGTGGTATACATGGCACGATCACTCGTAAAGATCCGCCCGACATGGTGATGGACAAACTTCTTGCAAGCAAAACACAATCGCTTGAACGCACTGTGTTATTAAACGAAGGTGAGCAGTTAAACCATGCCGCAGATATTTTGCATCTTGCACGTAAGGTGCAGATCTCAGGTGTAGGCGCCTCATCGTTGGTGGCGAAAGATCTTGCTTATAAGTTGATGAAAATAGGCCATGCCGCCAATGCAGAGCAAGATGCTCACATTCAAATTGCCAATGCCGCTTCTCTTTCTGAAAATGATGTGTTGATTGCGATTTCTTATTCTGGAAACACCAGAGAAGTGGTGAAGGTTGCTCAGCTAGCCAGATCGAAAAAAGCCAAGGTGATTGTGATTAGTCAGCTATCGCCTTCTGCTTTAGACAAATACGCCGATATTAAGTTGATATCAGCAGCCGACGAAAATCATATTCGCAGTTCATCTATAACTGCTCGTGATAGCCAACTTTTTATTACTGACTTGTTGTTCATTGCGTTAACTCAGCAGGAAGAACAAGCTGACCAATTAATTGAACAAAGTAAATCTGCAGTAGCAGAATTTAAGCAATAAAAGGATATTGTATGGGACCGTTGTGGGTAGATGTTGCGGGCTATGAGCTAACAGCTGAAGACAGAGAAATTTTAGAGCATCCAACTGTTGGTGGTCTCATCTTATTTGCTCGAAACTACCACGATAGCAAACAGCTTTCGGCGTTAAACAAAGAGATCCGCAAGGTAGCGAAACGTCCTATTTTGATTGGTGTTGACCAAGAAGGTGGCCGAGTTCAGCGCTTCCGCGATGGATTTTCAATTATCCCTGCCGCTCAAGAATTCGCGACTAATAATAATGGTGAGCAGTTAGCAGAACTGGCGGGTTGGTTGATGGCGGCGGAATTGATTGCCCATGATATCGATCTGAGCTTTGCGCCTGTATTAGATAAAGGTCACGACTGTAAAGCGATTGGTAGCCGAGCGTTTGGTGAAGATATTGATACCATCGTTCGCCACAGTAGTGCTTTTATTAAGGGCATGAAATCGGTTGGAATGGCGACAACAGGGAAGCACTTCCCAGGACACGGCGGTGTGATTGCTGATTCGCACCTTGAAACGCCTTACGATCCTAGAGACGACATCTTTGAAACCGACATGGCCATCTTCAAGGCTCAAATTGAAGCTGGAATATTAGATGCGATGATGCCTGCGCACGTGGTTTTTTCGCACTATGATGATCAGCCAGCGAGTGGCTCTGAGTATTGGTTGCAGAAAGTATTGAAGCAACAGCTTGGATTTAAAGGCTTGGTGTTCTCTGATGACCTAACTATGGAAGGTGCTGCGATTATGGGTGGGCCAGCCGATAGAGCGAAGGCTGCTCTGAATGCAGGGTGTGACATGGTGCTGATGTGTAATAAGCGAGATGCACAAATTGAGGCTCTTGATCACTTAGCGATTCAAGAGGTGCCTTTAGCCAATTCATTGCTTAAAAAGCACAGCTTTGATTTATCGACGCTTCACTCGGATAGTCGATGGAAAAAGGCCTCAGAGCAAATTAAGCGAATGTTAAACGCTGGGTGATAAATAAACACTCTATAAGTTTGAAGAAGGCGATATGAGAAGTATCGCCTTTTTTGTATGTGTGGGGCGCGGTTTAAACTGGTTTGTGTGTCAGAATGAATTAAAGAGGGTGTGTAAATTTTAATTTACAGTAAATGTTTTTTATTGTTTACACTTGCAATCGTTTTTGTAGCTGTTATTGTGTTTTTAAAGATTGTTAGCCCAAATGGAAATGTTGGGTGTAAAAATAAATATACAGGTTGAGTTATGCAGAAAAGTGAATTAAGCAATGTCAATATCATCGACGAACAGGTACTGATTACTCCAGAGGAGTTAAAAGCAAAACTGCCTTTGAGTGATAATGCTCGTCGTTTCATTCAAGAGTCTCGTGAAACTATAGCAAATATCATTCATAAGAAAGATCATCGCATGCTTGTAGTATGTGGCCCATGTTCTATCCATGATATTGAAGCTGCGAAAGAGTACGCGAAACGCTTAAAAGCTTTATCTGAGCAGCTTAGCGACCAACTGTATATTGTAATGCGTGTTTACTTTGAGAAGCCTCGTACCACTGTTGGTTGGAAAGGCTTGATCAATGACCCACATCTAGATGGTACGTTCGATATTGAGCATGGTCTGCATGTTGGTCGTGAGCTACTTGTTGAACTCGCTGAGATGGAAATTCCACTAGCGACAGAAGCGCTAGATCCAATCAGCCCGCAATACCTAGCAGATACATTCAGCTGGGCAGCAATCGGCGCACGTACGACTGAATCACAAACCCACCGTGAAATGGCGAGTGGCCTTTCAATGCCAATCGGCTTTAAGAATGGTACAGACGGCAATCTAGGTACTGCAATCAATGCAATGCAGGCGGCTTCTTCTAGCCACCGTTTCATGGGTATCAGCCGTGAGGGTCAAGTTGCACTACTAACGACGCAAGGTAACCCAAATGGTCACGTAATTTTACGTGGCGGTAAGCAGACAAACTACGATTCAGTATCTGTACACGAATGTGAGCAAGAGCTGGGTAAGTCTGGCTTAGAGGCGGCACTAATGGTCGACTGTAGCCATGCGAACTCTCGTAAAGATTTCCGTCGTCAACCGCTGGTGGCTGAAGATGTCATCCATCAGATTCGTGAAGGTAATAAGTCGATTATCGGCCTGATGATTGAGAGCCATATTAACGAAGGAAACCAATCTTCAGATATACCTCTCAATGAGATGAAATACGGTGTATCTATTACCGACGCGTGTATCAATTGGGAGTCAACTGAGGCACTATTGAAACATGCACATACGGAATTAGTCCCGTTCTTAGAGAACCGCTTGAAAGGTTAGTCAGAGTTTAAATTTAAGTGCCTCATCTTATGGGGCATTTTAAGATCTGTTGCTAACGAACTTGCATCAGTGCAGGCTTATAGATTAGTACGGGCTTATAGATTAGTAAGGAATAAAATGGCCGTTGAACTGAACGAATTACGCGACCAAATCGATGCTGTCGATAAACAAATGTTGGATTTACTGGCTCAACGACTGGCTCTAGTAGAGAAAGTCGGCGAAGTAAAAAGTGAGCATGGTTTACCTATTTATGTACCGGAACGTGAAGCCGCGATGTTGGCGTCTCGTCGTCAAGAAGCCGAGAAAATAGGGGTTCCGCCACAGTTAATCGAAGATATTTTGCGTCGTACTATGCGTGAGTCTTATGCCAGTGAGAAAGATTCTGGTTTTAAGTGCCTTAACCCAGAGTTACGTTCAGTGGTTATCGTTGGTGGTAATGGTCAACTTGGTGGTCTGTTTGGCCGTATGTTCAAGCTTTCTGGTTACGAAGTTAAAATCCTTGGCAGCCAAGATTGGGATAGAGCCGACGAGATTTTAGATAATGCTGGCCTTGTAGTTGTAACGGTTCCAATTCACCTGACAGAAGGTGTGATTGCGAAGCTGGGTAACCTACCAAGCGATTGTATTCTGTGTGATCTGACGTCGATTAAATCAAAGCCTCTACAAGCAATGATGAACATGCACCAAGGCCCAGTGGTTGGGTTGCACCCAATGTTTGGTCCTGATGTTCCAAGCCTTGCGAAACAAGTGATTGTTTACAGCGATGGGCGTGGCTCTGAAAGCTACCAATGGTTACTGAATCAATTTGGTATTTGGGGCGCGAGCCTTTGCCAGATGGATGCTGCTGAACACGACCATGGCATGACTCTGATTCAAGCACTACGCCACTTCACCTCTTTTGCTTACGGCTTACACCTAAGTAAAGAGAACCCGAACATTGATCAACTTCTGAAGCTAAGCTCGCCAATCTACCGACTTGAGATTGCGATGGTTGGTCGTCTGTTTGCTCAAGACCCGAACTTATACGGTGATATCATTCTTTCTTCGGATGAGAATATTGAGATGATTCGACGTTTCCATAGTCGTTTCGGTGAAGCATTAGAAATCTTGGATGGGAAAGATAAAGCCAAATTCGTTGATAGCTTTAATCAAGTCAGTGATTGGTTTGGCGACTACTCGCAGCAGTTCTTGCAAGAGAGCCAAAATCTTTTAAAGCAAGCGCATGACTCGATTCATCGTGGCTGATACTGATTTGAAATCATAAAAAAGAGCGACCATCTGGTCGCTCTTTTTGTTTGTGCTGAACGCTATGAAAACATTTGGCCTACAGTAGGCTAATAGCAATTAGATCATCATAGGCCAAACCAACAGATCTTATCTATTAACAACTAGTTAGCCATTAACAACTAGTTAGTCGTGATAGGTTTTTTGCTCTCTTCACTCGATACTGTGTCGATGGTCGAGCTAATGTAAGGCACATTCGTCAGATTGATCTGCAAGCGAACCACATTATCAATCAATTGAACCAGTGGGCCCCACTTAACCTTTTTCTCTTTTTCGAACACGTAGTTGAAGTTTTCCGGTGTCCAATCCATCAAGTATTGAGGGTTCAGTGAACGACCAAGGAAGCGTACTTCATAATGCAAGTGTGGCCCGGTTGAGTTACCTGAGTTACCACAGCTTGCAATCACATCACCTTTACTCACAAACTGACCGCTGCGAACTTTGAATTTTTGTAGGTGCGCGTAAGAACTCATGAAACCAAACGAGTGACGCATAGTAATAAAGTTACCGAAGCCTTTTTTACTTGGGCGTACCGTTTCAATGACTCCATCTGCGGGCGCTACAATATCTTCACCACGCTTACACGTTAGATCGATACCAGTATGTACATGGCGTTTACCTGAAATAGGGTTAGTGCGGCTACCATAAGAAGAAGAGATACGTTGATAAGCCATAGGACTGTCGTTTGGAATCAAACGGAACATCGTCGCTCTTACTGCTGAATCTACCGCCGCAGCATCAATGCGATCTTCTAAAGAAATATCATCGGTAAGCAGTTCTTCATCAGCAAGACCAAGCACGGATTCCACATCAAATACACGCTTACCAAGCAGTTGAATGGTGCCTTCTTTCTCGGTGAGTGTTTGCGATAACGAGTGATTGGTTTCTACCTGCTCAGCGTAAAGAAACTCGGTTTGCTCTTTTTCAACAATCAGTGTTTCAATCAACTGTTGTGCATCGCCTGCTTGTATCGCGAGCTCTTGTTTACCTTCGAAGTGCATGTATGCAGCTCCGCCGATCAACGCAGGAATTGAGAAAATAGCAGTTGTGCATAAGAGCACGGCTTTTCGGCCGAAGTAAAACGTCTGTTCACCTTGGTTAGAGGGAATTGTTATGGAAATTTTTTTAGACATGATTATATATTAACTAAATGTTTCTAATAGAAAAAAGGGTAATGGAGATATTATTCTTTACCTAAATCGGTAAGGTGTTCAATCTCTCTATAAAGCAGTTCATCGTCGCCGACATTAAGCTCAATCAGGCGCTTAAGGTGGCTAATACTATCAATATCTAAATGCTCTATGCGTAAACGCATTGAGGTATTGATGGTAGAGACTATCGTTGCTTCTAACTGAATATTGATATCACTGTTGGTGAGCTTAAAGCTAACTTGAACAGGAGTATCGTGGCTGAGTTGCTGCCATTTATCACATTGAATGAGTAGACCATGAAGAGATAAGTCTTGTACCGAGCCGGATATATTTACTTGTCCTTGTGAGATCTCAGTCGGGACTTGATAAATAACTCGTGAAAATTGACGTCTTTCAAGCATAGGTAATTTTTCTATATCAATAGGTAAATAGTAAGCCAGATATATCAAAGGCCGCTATTATCGCGGCCTTTGTTCAAAGTACAAGCTAATTTACTTAGCAATACGCTTGTACTTGATACGGTGCGGTTCAGCCGCTTGTGCGCCCAGAGTCTTTTTCAGCCACTCTGTGTATTCAGTATAGTTACCTTCGTAGAAGTTAACTTGACCTTCATCACGGTAGTCTAAGATATGGGTCGCAATACGGTCAAGGAACCAACGGTCATGCGAGATAACCATTGCACAGCCAGGGAACTCAAGCAGCGCTTCTTCAAGTGCACGTAGAGTTTCGACATCAAGGTCATTGGTTGGTTCATCGAGTAGCAGTACGTTGCCGCCCGCTTTCAGCAGTTTAGCAAGGTGAACACGGTTACGTTCACCACCAGAAAGCTGACCGATGATTTTCTGTTGGTCGTTGCCTTTGAAGTTGAAACGAGAACAGTAAGCACGTGCAGGGATTTCGAAGTTGTTGATCTTAATGATATCAGCGCCTTCAGAGATCTCTTGGAATACTGTTTTGGTGTCGTCCATGCTGTCACGGAACTGATCAACAGAAGCAAGCTTAACCGTTTCGCCTAATTCAACTGAACCTGAATCTGGCTGTTCTGCGCCGCTTAGCATCTTGAATAGTGTTGATTTACCTGCACCGTTGGCACCCACGATACCCACGATAGCGCCTTTAGGCATGCTGAATGATAGGTCGTCGATAAGAACGCGATCACCAAATGACTTAGTTAGGTTCTTAACTTCAAGTACCTTGTCACCTAAACGCTCACCCGGCGGGATGAACAGTTCGTTGGTTTCGTTACGCTTCTGGTATTGCCCAGTCGTCAGTTCTTCAAAACGAGCCATACGAGCTTTAGACTTCGCTTGACGACCTTTAGGGTTTTGACGAACCCACTCAAGTTCTTTCTCGATTGTCTTTTGACGTGCGCTTTCGCCTGACTTTTCTTGTTTCAGACGCTCATCTTTCTGTTCTAGCCAAGATGTGTAGTTACCTTCCCATGGAATACCTTCACCACGGTCAAGTTCTAGAATCCAGCCAGCAGCGTTGTCTAGGAAGTAACGGTCGTGGGTAATTGCCACAACAGTACCGCTGTAATCAACAAGGAAGTGCTCAAGCCAAGCAACTGATTCTGCATCCAAGTGGTTAGTTGGTTCATCAAGAAGCAGCATGTCTGGCTTCTCTAGAAGTAGACGACAGATCGCAACACGACGACGTTCACCACCGGATAGGAGTTCGATTTTCGCATCCCACTCAGGAAGACGAAGTGCATCAGCAGCACGCTCTAGAGCTGTCTCTAGGTTATGACCGTCTTTCGCTTGGATCAGTGCTTCTAGTTCGCCTTGTTCTTTAGCGAGTGCATCGAAATCTGCATCTGGTTCAGCGTAAGCTGCATATACTGCATCGATACGCTTAAGTGCGTCTGCAACATCAGAAACCGCTTCTTCTACGATTTCACGCACTGTTTTTGATTCGTCTAGTACAGGCTCTTGCGGTAGGTAACCGACTTTAAGACCTTGTTGTGCACGAGCTTCACCATCAATATCAGTATCAATACCAGCCATGATACGTAGTAGGGTAGATTTACCTGAACCATTTAGACCCAAAACACCGATTTTAGCGCCAGGAAAAAAGCTAAGAGAAATGTCTTTAAGAATTTGACGCTTAGGTGGAACAGTTTTGCTCACCCGAGACATGGTATATACGTATTCAGCCATTGCCGATCGATCCTAATTTATTGTTCAAAATTGTCGTCTATTTTATACCAATATCCCCAAAGATGTTACTCCTAGGACAGAAAAGCCATTCTTGAACTAATCCTTACCTATTATTGTCACATTGGTCATTAAAACTATATTTAATAAGCTTCTGAGGCGAAGTGTTAAATATTAATAATATTTACACTCAAATCCTTTACATTTGATGTGATGTCGGGCGTAAATAGACTTCACGTATTCATACACGCACTAAGGAAAGAGCGAATGTTTTTCCGCATTGGTAATACGAAAATTGCTGTGGCTGCATCGGCAATTTTGTCTTCATTTTCACTAGCTCCGATGGCTATGGCTAGCAATGCCTCCGAGCTTGAAATGCAGCGTGATGTTTATGACAGAGCGCAAGAGGTTTTAGACAACCGTGATCTAGAAGCTTACTCTGTGCTACGTAACAAAATTCAAACATATCCGTTAACGCCTTACACTGATTATCGCGCCTTCTTATTAGGCTTAGGTGATCGCACACCTGCTGAAGTGGATGCCTTTATTGAAGAGAATAAAGCCCTACCATTTTCGAATCGTATGCGTGCGCCTTATTTAGATTTATTGGCGGCTCAAAAACAGTGGAAGACGATCCTTGAGTTTCAAACCAAAGAGCCTGTTGGTGAAAAATATCAATGTATCTACTACCGTGCGAATTATGAGCAAGGAAACAAAGAGCTCGCCTTCAAAGGTGCGAAGCAGCTTTGGTTGAGTGGCAGTGGTGTCGATGATAGCTGTGATCCGCTCTTCGAAAGTTGGGATGAAGCGGGTTTAAGAACGAATGAGCTGATATTACAGCGAATGCTATTGGCGTTTGATAAACGAAACGGCAAGTTAATGACCTATCTGATCAAGCAATTGGATCATGATGAGTCAATTGCTCAAGCGAAGCAGATGAAGGCGTTGTACAACAAGCCTGAAAATGTGCTCGCGTTTGCTAAGAAGCACCCTGCGAATGAATTCTATCAAGCTCAAACCGAGTTTGGTTTTGAGAAACTGGCAAGGAAGTCAGCAAGCAGCGCTCAAGAGATTTTTGATGATGTTGTGAAAGCTCAAAAGCTATCTAAAGACAAATCTCAAGAGTTAGCGGATTACCTCACGTTCCGTTTGATCAACACCGACTCTGAAGAGTTAATGGTGTGGCGCGACAAAATGCTCTCGAGTTCATCAAAGCAAGTTCTGCTGGAACGACGTGCTCGCTTAGCGATTCAACATGCCGATTGGACGGGTTTGAAAGAGTGGATTGCGCGCTTAGATGATAAGCATCAGGCTTCGCTTCGCTGGCAGTATTGGCAGGGTAGAGCAGAGATAGCACTCGGTGATACTGCTAAGGGTAACAAACGACTGTCAGATATCTTGGGTCAGCGTAATTTCTACAGTGTGGCTGCGGCTAAGCAGTTAGGTAAGCCAGTTCAGTACCCAACATCGACACTCAAATACAACGCTGAAACAGTAAAGCCATTTGAGACCTCTTTGGTTCGAATCGGCGAGCTGATTGACCGAGATAAAATTGCGGCAGCGAAGAGTGAGTGGCGTTGGTTGTTAACCAATGCTGATAAAGATCAGAAATCAATGCTCGCAGCTCATGCTGCGACGCAGCGTTGGAACCACTTTACAGTGACAGCGAGCATCTCTGCGAAGATGTGGGACAACATAGACCTACGCTTCCCTGTTGCTCATAAGTGGTGGTTTAACTTCTACGCCGAAAAGCACGATATAGACCCGATTACCTTAATGTCTTTAGCGAGACAAGAGAGTGCGATGGATTCAGAAGCTCGCTCTCCAGTTGGCGCGCGTGGCATCATGCAAATTATGCCAAAGACGGCGCAATATACGGCGAACAAACATAAGATTAAATATCAGGGCAGCGATGATCTTTATGATGTCGGCAAGAACATTGAGATTGGTAGCCACTATCTAGATGGCCTATTAGCTCAATATGATAACAACCGTATTTTTGCATTTGCTGCTTATAATGCAGGCCCGAGTCGTGTGAAACAATGGCGTTCACGCAGCGATGAAAAGCTCGATGCATTTGCTTTTATCGAAATGATTCCATTCAAAGAGACTCGTGGCTACGTTCAGAATATCTTGATGTTTGAGACTTACTATCGAGATATCTTGGGCGAGAAAGGGATGTTTTTAGCGCCCCATGAGGCCGAAACGAAATACTAGGGGGTCGGTACTTTCTCCGAAACTGAGTAATATTAAAGGCAGTGAGTGCGAACCAGTTCCACTTGCTGCCTTTTTACATTGGATCAAAGCAAGTGTTTCGGTATAAAGTGTTAAACGCTTTCAATCATTAAGCGGCTACTTCAAGCCAAAATTTAAAAGTAAGTGTAGAGATATGGCATCACAACCTGAATATGAGAATTGGCAACAACTAATGGATTTGGTAAAAACAGCGGCTGAGAAAGATCAGCATGAACTGTTGTTGACCATGATGATGACACCTGATGAGCGAGATGCTTTGGTTGCTCGAGTGAATATTCTTTGCGAACTCATGAAAGGGGAAATGTCACAAAGACAGGTGAGCCAAATGTTAGGTGTGGGTGTGGCTACGATCACGCGAGGCTCTAATGAGCTAAAGGCTAAATCTGAGCAAGAGAAAGCGGCAATTGCAGAGCTGTTACTTAAGTAAGCATTTAAACAGTAAGCCTAAGAACTTGATAAAAACGCTAACCATAGGTTAGCGTTTTTTGTTTTTATCCCGCTCAATGATATTACCTCTAGAGAGGCGAAATATCGTGTTTCTTAAACAAGACTAAGCAGGGAAGTGCTTAGGGTTAACAAATGGGATCAGCGCTAGGATTAAAGCTTGGCTATATACAGAACTGCGAGATAGTTGGTTATGTGTCAATAAGCCAATCGCACCGCCTTTTTGCTTTATGTTGTCGGTGCCGAAGACTTCATCCATCACATCACCTAGCTCATTCGCATGCTGGAGTTTATCAAGCACAACGGGTGGCAGCATCAAGCTTGCAGATCGAGATTCTCCGCGCTGACCGTTTGCTTCAACGACCATCCAAGCAAATGTAACCTTTCCTTCTATTCCAGACTCTAATCCAACATAAAAATCCGCATCAGGTTGAGCTTGAGTTGCGTTGTGAACGCGATTTACCGCACCTTGATAGGTCTCGTCGTTGCTCATCGGTTGATCAGAGACACCGCTAGGGACGCTGATGCCTTTGAAATCAAATTCAGTATCAGGAAAAGCAGATAAGAATGCACTTTTAACGGCGTTAATTTTAGCTGGGTTCAGCGATGCGATGATTACAGATTTCATGTATTGGATTCTTTTTTTTATCGATTAAATTGAGTTGATGTTGTCGGTACCAATCACTCAGTTCTTCTAATGGCATAGGTTTACCGAAGTAATAGCCTTGCAGCATATCGCACTGTGCTTCTTGCAACCACTGATGCATGCTTTCAGTTTCGATGCCCTCGGCTGTGACCTTCTTACCCTGAGCATGACATAACCCGATAACCGGTTTCACTATGTTCTGATTATCGGTCTCAATTAAGGTGTCTAAAAAGGCTTTATCGAGCTTAATTTTTTGAGTTGGATACTGCACCAGTTGAGTGATGGAGGTGTAGCCAGATCCAAAGTCATCAATGGCTAATCGATATCCCATATCAGAGAGTTCGTTAAGCAGCGGAAAACCTTCAGAGTTTGAGTAAAAGGTTTCGGTAATTTCAAAATCAATCAAACTTGGCGGAATTCGATTTAAATCGGCGTGCTCTTTGATGAAGTCAGCAAGATCAGTCGTTTCAATCCCAGCAGAAGATAAGTTAATCGATAACTGAATTGAGTGATCAAATTGAGCCTGAAGTCGATGAAAAGAAGCAAATGCATTCTGAATGACCCACTGATCAACCTGATCGAATAATCCTGTTTGCTCGGCAATTGGAATGAATTCATCAGGTGGAACCAAGCCTAGTTGCTCCGAATTCCAACGTAATAACACCTCAACACCAATAACATGGGTTCCTGTTGAATCCATGTACGGCATATAAACGAGCCTAAATTCATCATCAAAGTTCTTGTCTCTGAGTGCGCGTTCAATGTTTGCTTGGCGTTGAATCGCTTTGTCTAAATCTCGTGAATAGTCAGCAAATTGGTTTTTACCTGCGCGTTTGGCTTGGTACATCGCGGTATCAGCGTTCGACAGTAGCTTTTCGATGGAGTGGCCATCGTTGGGGTAGGTCGCAATACCAATACTGACCGTGATCGGAAAGCTCCCTGATTCTGTGATAAAGCCTTTTTGTAGTGGCGTCAGTAAGCTATCAGAGAATCTATGCGCGATATTCCCTTGGCGAGTAGGGGCGTTAATGTACACAACGAACTCGTCTCCAGAAAGTCGGGCGGGCATACAATGAGCGTCAAATTCTGTTTTATAGTGGCTACAAATATCGGAAATACGCTGAGCAAAACTGACCAGAATGGAGTCGCCGATTTGATGCCCATATTTGTCGTTCACAAACTTGAAGTTATCTAGGTCAAAGTAGAGAACCCAGGTTTCGGTATTCGAGCTAGGCTTGGGTAATGATTGCTGAACGAAGGTTTGAAATTGATGCCTATTGGCTATTTGGGTTAATTGATCATTCTCGGCCAATAGCTTGGTCTGTTGGTAGGTGTTATCTAACTCTTGGTACATGTCATAAAAACGCTGTGATAGGCGGCCAAGCTCATCACGAGTGCCTAAACGTTCGATGTTCTTACGTTGTTTTTTCTCGACTTGCTGCAGTTGTCGGTCGAGTCGTGTTATCGGGGATATCACACTGCGAGACAAAAGCATGAGTAGCAGAGCAACCGTCACAAACGCGGATAGTGCAAAGGACAAACTCAGCTTATTCCAAATTGATTCGAGCTTGTTTTCCAATAGGAATGGCGCCGGGTCAACTGTGGCGTAAAGTTCTGGCGCAAGCTTGACTGAGTGGGTGACATTATTTTCCAGAGAAACCGCTATAGATGTGAAGAATAAGCTGGTTTGGTAGTCGAACTCTATCTGTTTTCTCAACGCATTAAATTTATCGAGAGAGACTGACACAACAACAAAGAACACATCGTCGGGGTGATTGTTTGCGGTTGGGAAAATCGTTTTTTTGTCTACTTTCTCGTAGTGAACCAACATCCCTTCACCTTGAGAGTTTTGAATATAGTTGGTACTTGATGCTGCTAAGGTGTCTTGATAGTACTGATCCACAAAATCCAATATTTTGCTGTCAATCTGAGTGTGTGAGTCGCTGTTATTATCAGCGTAATAACTCAATTTTCGCTGACTATTGAGAAGCGCTAACCCGGTATAGCTTTCATCGTCATCTTGCAAGAAGTGTATGGCTTCTCGAAGGTTACTAACCAGTTCAAGATCGCGAGATAGGTTTTGTTCAGTGAGAAAGTAACGCTTCACCATGTCACTTTGGGTCAAGGTGTAAGAGTAGCTATTTAGGAACGAGCGAGACTGTCGAAAATATCCTGCCAACTTTTCCATGTTTAGCTGAAGTGCGTTGTCTTCGCGTTTGATAAAACTGCTTTTCTGCGTTGAATAAATAATATAGCTAGAAGCTGCGGTACTGATCAGTATCACAGGGGTTATCAGTAGTAAGATTTTAGTACTTAGCTTCATAGTTAATGACAACACTATTTATAATTTAAGCGCGTAAGTTTATGTTACTTAATACTTACTCGCTATTAATTACACGTAGTTCGATGATTTCCTGTGAAGGGGGTAAGGTTTTGTCTTTATTGATAAAAAAGCTACTAATGAGTTTTTTGTTAAGAAGGTGTTGAATGGTGTGGGCTGGAAGGCATGTATAGCCAGTGAAATAATCGAGTCATGTCTCAGGAATACGTAGTGTGAGTATTCCTGAGTACGAGTTATTCCACTAGCCGCTGGTTTTAGCATTTGGCCTACTGTAGGCCAAATACTTATAGCAGATTTAAACTTATGCCAGCTTTAAACGTTTGTTCGTTAAAAGCTTATGTTTGCCAAAAACTTATGTTCGCCAAAGCTTATATTCTCTGAAAACTTATGTTTGTTAAGAGCTTATGTTTGCTAAAAGTTTATGTTCATTAAAAGCTATGACAACTTAACCTGCGTCGCTTTGATGTTCTCACTTGGATAACAACCCAACACTTTAAGGTGACGAGTAATGGCAGTTAGTTCTGTTATCGCTTGCTGCATATTATCTGCATCCAAATGTGCTTCTAAATCAACGTAGAACATCTCTTCCCATGGGTTGCCCATGATAGGACGAGATTCCAGCTTAGTCATGTTGATACCCAAGCGTTGTAGAATTAGTAGAGTTTCTACCAAAGAACCCGCCTCTTGAGAAGTCGACATGATCAGTGTCGTTTTAGCTGGGATTTGAGTTGACACTTCTACCGGTTTACGCGCAACAACGATGAAACGAGTGTGGTTCTCAGTTTGGTTTGCAATGTTGCCTTGGATTGGCTGAAGCCCATAAAGCTTGCCGCTCGATGCATTGCCAATTGCTGCCACATCATCGCCTTCCAGATCTTTAACCTTCTTCATTGCATCAGCTGTACTTGCGCAAGACTCAAGGCTGACACCTTTAAGACGACTCAAAAACTCACTGCACTGTTGGTGAGGTTGTGGGTGTGAATAGAGGGTTTTGATGTCTTCTAAACGAATATCATTTTTCGCAACCAAGCAGTGTTCAATTGGTTGAGACAGTTCACCTACGATATAAAGCGTTGTGTGTTGCAGTAGGTCGTAGACCTCGTTGATTGAACCTGAGCTGGTGTTCTCAATCGGCAACACACCGTAATCTGCATGACCAGATTCCACCGTCGATGCCACTTCTTTGAAATGATTGCAGTTAAGCTCTATCAATTCCATATTCTTACGGCTGAAATATTCACGGCTAGCAAGATGAGAATATGATCCCTTAGAACCTAAGAATGCAACGCGAGCCAGAGGTTTACGGCTTTGCGGGTTCGCCAGGTTTTGTAAGTATGACTGCTGTAGTAAAACGGAATCTTCGATGATGGTGTGAAACAGTTTAGTAATGTACTGCGCATCAAGCTCATATTTATCTTTACCGTTGTTGATCAGCTTAACCAGAAGCTGCTGCTCACGAACGGCATCGCGTACAGGCTTTGATGTTTCTACCTTGCTTTTCGCAACTTCGATACTGAGTTTGCGACGTTCGGAAAGTAAACTCAGCAGTTCGTCATCTAAATCATTAAGACGAAGGCGGATATCATCCAGTGAAATTGAGCGGTCAGTCATAAATGTGTCCTTATAAAAAAGCCTCCCTAGTGTGGGAGGCTTCTTGTTCGTTTTTGACTTGTTTTTCTAAAACGACTCAGCCTCCGATTTACGGAAGAAAAAAGAAGTCAAAAATAAACAAAGATTGAGTGTGCATAAAAAGTGATTGTTTTATGAATGTTTAAACACAATAAGCAAGCGAGCTACGAGCGTCAAGCAAAAAAATAGCGCCCTGAGGCGCTATTTTTTAATCTGTTCTCTTTCCTTATTCTACTTCAGCTTCTAGCTCTTCGATTTCAGGCTTTTCAGCGCGGCGCGCTTCAGGTTTATGGCGTAGCTTGTTGAGTTGACGCTCTAGTTTTTGTTCTACTTCGTTGATAGCTACGTAGAGGTCGTCATGGATTGATGAAGCAACAAGTTGGCCTTTTGGTACGGTTAGAACCGCTTCAAATTTTTTCTTCTTGTTTGGTTCTTCGCTAAAGCTCGCTTGGCAACCAATGATGTCTACTTGCCATTTATCCAGCTTTTTAAATTTGCTTTCTATGTGATCACGGATTGCAGAGGTAATGTCGATGTTTTTACCAGTGATGTTCATTTTCATAGAAGTTTTCCTCTGTTGTATCCCTCATGGGTTAACTTCAGATTACGACTTTTAGGAATAAAGAATGTGATCTAGATCTTGTTTTGGTTGGGTGGGATAAGCATTAAAATCAAATGTGATCTCACGCAAGTCTTAGTATCTTTTTGGCGAAAAATGCTTGTTATCTCTATGAAAAACGATAATTTGGAGGCAAGGCTTCGCTAAAAATTAAACCAGTTTTTAGGGGCGTCTTACAGCTTATTGAAAGTGTTTGATTGAAATTTACTCAATAGTGTTTTGTGATGTAGATCTCGTGATATATATCGCTATATAAGCTTTCTCTGAATTTGATAAGCAAAAGCCGCATAAGTTTTCTTATGCGGCTTTTGTGTTTTTAATTTGCCTTAGTGCCTTAGCACCCCTGGCTCTTAGGGTTGAAGACAAACTAATCGTTGGTTTTGAGTAGTCTGGCTGTCCCATTTTCTCGGATAGCATTGATAGCTTGTAACTGCTTATAGATTACAAAGTAACGGTTGATGTTGGCGACATAGGTCACCGGTTCTTTGCTCACGTATTTACGAGTGATGATTTCTACGTTTTTAAACCAGATGTTTGGGTTGTAACCTTTCTGCTTGGCAATGCGCCTCATCCTTCTGATCTTAGCAGGACCAGCGTTGTAAGAAGCCAAAGTGAAGTAGATTTGGTTATCTGGCGTAATCGCAGGGTCGTCAAAATACCTGTCCTTAATGAAACGCATGTATTTCACACCCGCATGGATGTTGTTATCCACTTTATGTATGTTTTTGATGTTGACGTTTTTGTCTTTGGCGGTACTAGGCAACACCTGCATCACACCAATAGCTCCACGGTGAGAAACCCGGCTTTGATCCAGTCCAGACTCTTGGAAACCTTGTGCTGACATCATCAAAGGGTCGAATTCGTATTGACTCGAATACTTTTCAAAAACATCTGACAGCTTAGCCACTCGGTCTATTTTATTTGGGTTGAGCGCTCTACCTAACCAGCGAGTGTTGTCGATGTATTTCTGATAGATAACATTTCCAAGTAGGGTACCTGTTCGTGCCGTCTTGACGTATTTGTTGATCTTTTTTTTTAGTTGAGGGCTGTTTTTTCTTAATGCCCACGCTATTTGGCCATTTTCACGTAAGGGTAAATCGTGATGGACCTGAATGTTTTCCATTACGTCAGTCCATAACTTTGCTTTATGGCTATCTAGGATTGTGCCTTGTATATAGCCTTGGTTGACCAACTCTATCAGCTCGTAGTCTTGTAATGACTCCTCAATAAAGTGGACATGCAGCGGTGGTAAGTCTAATTCATTCAGTTCTTTATTGACTCTTTGTACACTCTCGAAGTAACTCGAACTTGCACGGATCCAAACCTCTTTACCGCTCAGTTGCTTGATTTCGGTGATAGGGGCTGAATTCTTTCCTGTGATAATCAGTTCTTTTCCATCTTTAATCATTGGGTCGGAAAAATCGATGATTCGCAATCGCTTGTCGGTGATCGTCAGGTTCGCGACAGCGACGTCTCCATAACCAGATTCTAATGAGGGAAGTAGATCATCTCGCTGCACTGGGATAATTTGAACATTAAGGTAGGGATGCTTCTTACGAAGGCTCTTCTCAAAGTGGTAGAGCATTTCAGCCACGATGCCTTTTGGTTTGCCATCCTCGATATAATAAAAACCAAGATCAGCAGACACGAGCACTCTAACCGTTCCTTTGGTTTTGAGCACATCTAAGTCACCCATGTAAGGCTCGTTGCTTAACGGGGACAGTTCTAATGCGTAGGATAATTGGCTAAATAGCGATATCCAGATAAATAATAACAACCTACTCACATCCACACTCCATGTTGATGTTTTGTTAAAAGTTATCTTTTGAAGATACCGTGTATTATGCGATTCATCAAGTTTACGAAATTAAGTTCAAAAAAAACGCGCTAATAAATTAGCGCGTTTTCGAATGAATATGACAACGTTGATTAAGGCAGTGGGTTTAACTCAATCAATTTTTCTGTTCTTGAAGCTGCGTCTTCTAAACCTAGTTGTTTATAAGCTTCTAACTGAATATCCAAAGACTTACGTGCAGCAATTGTGTCTGGGTAAGTCTTCTGCAGCTCTTGTGTTCGGTTTACAGCTGCAATCCAAGCTTCACGGCGTAGGTAGAAATCAGCGGTTGCTAAGTCATACTCTGCGAGGCGGTTCTTAAGTGCGAACATGCGTTTTTGCGCATCTTCCGCATAAGGGCTGCTAGGGAAGCGTTCCAGTAGTCGTTTGAAGTCAGCAAACGCGAGTTTCACTGGCTCTGGATCTCGGTCACTACGGTCGATATTAAAAATGTCGTGCATGAAGTTACGGTCTTGTGCCATGTGCGTTAGGCCGCGCATGTAAAGCACCCAGTCTTGTTTTTCATGAGTCGGGTTTAAGCGTAGGAATCGAGAAATGGTGGCAAGGCCTAACGCCAAGTCATCATTTTTGTAGTACGCGTAAATCAGATCTAGCTGTACTTGTTCCGAATAGGCGCCGAATGGGTAACGAGAGTCTAAGGCTTCTAGCTTTTCGATTGCAGAAAGCCAGCTACCGCTCTGTAGGGACTCTTGAGCGTCAGAGTAAAGAACCGATGGTGGTACATCCGGTACTATTTCTTCAGTACTTGAACAGCCAACTAAGAGTGATACGGCTAATAGACCCGATAAAGTAAGGTGTTTCATGTCAGGCGTCGATTCCTTGAATTAAATATTTCGTAAGCTTCCGTTACTTTCTAACCAGTAACAGATACAATGATGCAATTATTCTATTTTATCCATACTAATGGGTATTAGTCTCACGGTTTTTAAAAAAGTTCGATATGGCTCAGCAGATAACATTAACAGACACAGTAAAAAGCAGCCAGTTAGGTCAACGTTTAGACCAAGCTGTCGCTGAACTATTTACCGATTTTTCTCGCTCTCGTATTAAAGAGTGGCTTCTTGACGGCAAAATCCAAGTGGATGGCGAAGTTATCACTAAACCGCGCACCATAGTTTTGGGCGGTGAAGCGATCATCCTACAAGCGGAGCTTGCAGATGAAGAGCGCTGGGAAGCACAAGATATTCCGTTAAACATTGTCTATGAAGATGATGATTTATTGGTTATCAATAAGCCTCGCGATCTGGTTGTACACCCAGGCGCAGGTACGCCGGATGGAACCATACTAAACGCATTGCTTTTCCATTACCCTCAGATTGCAGAAGTACCGCGTGCGGGTATTGTGCACCGTCTTGATAAAGACACAACCGGTCTTATGGTTGTGGCTAAGACGGTTCCAGCTCAAACTCGCCTTGTACGTGCACTTGCTAAACGTCGTATCACTCGTGAATATGAAGCAATTGCTATTGGTAAAATGACCGCGGGTGGTGTGGTTGAGAAAGGCATTAGCCGTCATGCAACTAAACGTACTTTAATGGACGTGAATGAATTAGGTAAGCCTGCGGTAACTCACTACCGTGTTGCGGAGCACTTCCGCGAACATACTCGTATTCGTCTACGCCTAGAAACAGGTCGTACTCACCAAATCCGTGTTCATATGTCATACCTTCAGCACCCTCTGTTAGGTGATATTGCATACGGTGGTCGTGCACGTATTCCAAAAGGTGCATCTGAAGAGCTGACGACAATGATTCGTTCTTTTGATCGCCAAGCGCTGCATGCTGTAATGCTTAAATTTGTTCACCCTATTACTGGTGAAGAAGTTGAGTTCCACGCACCTGTTCCAAATGACATGGTTGTGATGGCAGAAGCATTACGTGTTGATGCTCGCGAAAATCACGAAGACGACATTTAATCATGTCAATGATCATCCCTGACTGGAACGCTCCTCAAAACGTGAAAGCATTTGCTTCGACTCGTTTCGATGGTTGTTCTACAGGTGCTTATCAAGGGTTAAACCTCGGTATGCACGTTGGGGATGATACTTCGCTTGTTGAAAGCAATCGAGAATGGCTAAAGCAACAATCTAAGATGCCCACGGCTCCAGTATGGCTAAATCAAACTCACTCAACGGATATCGTTACAGTTTTAGAACCGGTGACGAATGTTCTTGATGCTGATGGTGTATTTACCTCTGCAAAGGGTATTGTGTGTTCAGCGATGACGGCAGATTGCTTGCCAGTACTTCTTACCGATACCAAAGGCACTCAAGTCGCGGCTGTTCATGCGGGTTGGCGTGGTCTTGCTGGTGGCATTCTTGAAAATGCCGTCGCAAAGTTTTCAAATCTAGATTCAGATAATCAGATCATGGCTTGGCTTGGCCCTGCAATTGGCAAAGATGCATTTGAGGTTGGCAACGATGTGTTGGAAGCTTTTGTTCGTTTTGACCCTCAAGCTAAATTAGCATTTCAAGCCAAAGCTCAACCTGGCAAATGGCTGGCAAACATGTCTCAACTCGCGACTCAACGATTAATGAAAGTTGGCGTGACTTCTGTGACAGACTCGAATCTATGTACATACGCAGATTCAGATGCTTTCTATTCTTATCGCCGTGATGGCATTACTGGACGTCAGGCTACATTTATTTGGTTAGAGTAATCTCTGGCTAGCACAACCACTCATCCAGCTCATTTATATTTTCATATAAGCTCTATTCTTCACTCTTATCCCTTGAAAATCCGCGTTACCGTATCCATCTTCTAACCATAAGATAAACATATCTAAGAGTAGGAAGGTTGGCATGCGTCTCGATCGGTTCACTAGTAAATTCCAAATTGCGATATCTGATGCTCAGTCGCTCGCATTAGGTCGTGATCATCAATATATAGAACCTGTGCACCTAATGGTGTCTTTGCTTAATCAAGATGGCAGTGCGATTCGTCCATTGCTTACTATGCTGAACATTGATGTTGTTCAATTGCGTTCTAAATTGAGCGAAATATTAGACCGAGTGCCAAAAGTAAGTGGTATCGGTGGTGATGTTCAGCTTTCGAATGCCATGGGAACGTTGTTCAACCTATGTGACAAGGTCGCGCAAAAGCGCCAAGACAGTTACATATCTTCAGAAGTATTCCTACTCGCTGCAATTGAAGACAAAGGTCCTTTAGGGAACTTACTTAAAGAGTTAGGCCTTACTGAGCAAAAACTATCTCAAGCTATCGAGCAAGTTCGTGGTGGTCAAAAAGTCGATGACCCGAATGCGGAAGATAGACGCCAAGCATTAGAGAAGTTCACCATTGATCTGACCGAAAGAGCAGAGCAAGGCAAGCTAGATCCTGTGATTGGTCGAGACGATGAAATCCGTCGTACTATCCAAGTACTTCAACGCCGTACTAAGAATAACCCTGTCATTATTGGTGAGCCTGGTGTCGGAAAAACGGCAATCGTTGAAGGTTTGGCGCAGCGCATTATCAATAATGAAGTACCGGAAGGCTTGAGAGGGCGACGAGTTCTTTCATTAGACATGGGCTCTTTGATTGCAGGTGCTAAATATCGTGGTGAATTTGAAGAGCGCTTGAAATCGGTTCTCAACGAATTATCGAAAGAAGAGGGCAACATTATTCTCTTCATCGATGAAATTCACACCATGGTAGGAGCAGGTAAAGGCGAAGGCTCTATGGACGCCGGTAATATGCTGAAACCAGCATTGGCTCGTGGTGAGCTGCATTGTGTAGGCGCAACGACACTCGATGAACATCGTCAGTATATAGAGAAAGATCCTGCATTAGAGCGTCGATTCCAAAAAGTGATAGTCGATGAGCCAACCGTTGAAGACACAGTTGCGATTCTTCGTGGTTTGAAAGAGCGCTATGAACTTCACCATCATGTAGAAATTACTGACCCAGCGATTGTAGCGGCGGCAACGTTATCTCATCGATACGTTTCAGATCGTCAGTTACCAGATAAGGCGATTGATCTCATTGATGAAGCGGCTTCGAGCATTCGCATGCAGATCGATTCAAAACCTGAGTCGCTAGATAAGCTCGAGCGCAAAATCATTCAATTGAAGATCGAGCAGCAAGCTCTCACGAATGAAAATGATGAAGCCAGTGAAAAGAGGCTTCGCACGCTGCAAAGTGAACTTTCTGAGAAGGAGCGGGATTTTGCTGAGCTTGAAGAAGTTTGGAACGCTGAAAAAGCGGCGCTTTCCGGGACGCAACATATCAAATCAGAGTTAGAACAAGCTCGTATGGATATGGACTTTGCACGACGTGCTGGCGATCTTAACCGAATGTCTGAATTGCAATATGGTCGAATCCCAGAGTTGGAGAAGCAGTTAGACCTCGCGACTCAAGCTGAAATGCAAGAAATGACCTTATTACGTAATAAGGTAACTGACGCTGAAATTGCCGATGTTCTTTCAAAGCAAACCGGCATTCCGGTTTCTAAAATGCTAGAGGCAGAAAAAGAGAAGCTTCTGAAAATGGAAGGTGTTCTGCATAAGCGGGTTATTGGGCAAGCCGAAGCGGTAGAAGTGGTATCGAATGCGATTCGTCGTAGTCGTGCTGGTTTATCAGATCCAAATAAGCCGATTGGTTCTTTCTTATTTCTTGGTCCAACGGGCGTAGGTAAAACCGAACTGTGTAAAACATTGGCTAACTTCATGTTTGATAGTGACGATGCCATGGTTCGTATCGATATGTCTGAGTTTATGGAGAAGCACTCAGTGGCTCGTTTGGTTGGTGCTCCTCCAGGTTACGTTGGGTATGAAGAAGGTGGTTACTTAACTGAAGCTGTTCGTCGAAAACCTTATTCTGTGATTCTGCTTGATGAGGTAGAGAAAGCGCACCCTGATGTTTTCAATATTCTATTGCAGGTTTTAGATGATGGACGATTAACCGATGGACAAGGTCGCACGGTCGATTTCAGAAATACTGTAGTGATCATGACATCTAATCTTGGCTCTTCGAGAATTCAAGAAAACTTCAATACGCTCGATTACCAAGGAATAAAGAATGAGGTGATGGAAGTGGTAGGTAAGCATTTCCGCCCTGAGTTTTTGAACCGTGTTGATGAAAGTGTCGTGTTCCATCCATTAGGCCAAGCTCACATCGAGTCAATAGCCGCTATTCAGCTTGAGCATTTGAAGAAACGAATGGAAGACAATGGCTATGAGCTTGAAGTGTCGGACAAAGCACTGAAGTTGATCTCTCAAGTCGGTTTTGATCCTGTCTATGGTGCGAGGCCTCTTAAAAGAGCAATTCAGCAGAGTGTTGAGAACCCATTAGCGAAAGCGATACTTGCAGGGAAAATCAATCCGGATAAGAAAGTGCAGCTATTAGTGAATAACGACCGAATTATTGCTCACCAATAATTAAGGTAAGAACGATAGGTACGATTAGTCGAAATTAAGACGTAATCGTACCTATTTTGAACGCTTTGTGTGAATAGTGTCCGAACGATCGCCTGCTGCGGTCTTTTTTCGTTTTTGGCCTTGTGCAAAGGGGGATTCTCTCTATAATGCGCCTCCGTTGCCAGGGATAACTAAGCGGTTTGAACTAAGTAACGAGACGACATTAAGCATTTAAGATGCTTTGAAAAATTAGCTGGAAAAAGTGTTTGACACTGGAACCCAATTCGCTAGAATGGCCGTCCACTTAGAGAGGCTCCTTACTAAAAGGAACGCTCAATAAGTAAAGCTCTTTAACAATTTAAACCTATCAATCTGTGTGGGCACTCGTTGATGAATATCAAAACGTTATTGGTTCTTTT